>JBBWZJ010000090.1:0-5512 GCA_039648985.1 Acidobacteriota bacterium
GAGGACGAACATCACGCCGGCCGATACCGCGAGGACCACCGTGACGTATCCAAAGAGCGTATTGAGCGGCATCGAGCTGAAGAATCCCGCCGCCCACCCCGCCAGCTTGTTGCCGAACGCGTTCGACAGGAACCACACGCCCATCATGAGCCCGACGATGCGAAGGGGCGCCAGCTTCGTCACCGCGCTCAGGCCGACAGGGCTGATGCACAGCTCGCCGAGCTCGGAAACGAAATACGAGACGATCAACCACCAGGGACTGACCCTGATGCCGCCGCTGCTCGCCATCGCCCCGGCCGGAATCAGCACCGCAAACGACAGCCCCATCAATAGCAGACCCCACGCGAACTTTGCCGGAACCGACGGTTCGTGCCGCCCGAGCCGCAGCCACAGCCAGCCGAATACCGGCGCCAGCAGGATGACGAAGATCGGCTGCACCGACTGGAACCACGAAGAGGGAAATGTGAACCCGGCCAGGTCGAGGCGCGTGTACCGATCCGCAAACAGGTTCAGCGTGGAACCCGCCTGTTCATACGCGCCCCAGAAGAGCACGGCGGCCAGGAAGAAGATGACGATCGCCCCGATGCGCTTCCACTCGTCGCGGCTCAGTCCGCTGCTGGTCTCGGCCGTCCGTGCCGCGGCCGACGTCCCGGCCGTCGCGCGCTGTGGCTGCTGTCCCAGCCGCGCGATTCCGCTCGTGAGGCGATCGCGGCCGAGGACGTATTGCACCACGCCGAAGGCCATGCCGAACCCGGCGGCGGCAAAGCCCATATGCCAGTTCACGCGCTGTGCGAGATAGCCGGCGATGATCGGACCAAGGAACGCCCCCAGGTTGATCCCCATGTAGAAGACCGAGAAGCCCGCGTCGCGGCGTGTGTCGTCTCGCGGATAGAGCGATCCGACGAGCGTGCTCACGTTGGGCTTGAGCAATCCCGTGCCGATCACAATCAGGAGCAGCCCGCCGTAGAACGAGGGCAGCGACTTGAACGCCAGCGTGAAGTGCCCGATGGCGATGACGATCCCGCCAAAGAGCACGGTGCGGTACTGGCCGAGCAGTTTGTCCGCGATGAGACCGCCCGCGATCGTCGCGCCCCACACGCTGCCGGTATACGTCCCGTAAATGGATGCGGCCTTTGCATCGGCAAACCCGAGCCCGCCAGCCGTTACTGGCGCCACCATGTACAAGATGAGGAACGCGCGCATGCCGTAGTAGCTGAAGCGCTCCCACATCTCGGTGAAAAAGAGCGTCGACAGCCCGCGCGGATGCCCGAAAAAACCGCGATCCTGCGAATCGGCCATGGCCCCCAAGCATACAATGGCTTCGTGCACGTCCTGCTCATCTCGACCTACGACATGGGCCGCCAGCCATTCGGGCTCGCGTCGCCGGCCGCCTGGCTGGCCGAGGCCGGCGCGTCCGTCACGTGTGCGGACCTGTCCAGAGAGCGGCTGCCGGAGAGCGTCGTCGCAGACGCATCGCTCGTCGCGTTCTTCCTGCCGATGCACACGGCCACGCGGCTCGCGGTCCCCGTCATCGACCGCGTCCGGATCCTGAACCCGCGCGCGCAGCTCGCCGCCTACGGGCTGTACGCGCCGCTCAACGCCGCGATGCTCCGCGCCCACGGCGTCACGCACGTGCTCGACGGCGAGTTCGAGCAGGACCTCGTGAACGTCGCGATCAAGGCGGGAACGGGCGAGGCCCGGGCCCCGCGCGACGCCGGCCAGGGGACCCTGGAGACCCCGCGGACCGGGTCACTCGCGCGCCTTGCGTTCCGTGTGCCCGAGCGGAATGGATTGCCGCCCCTCGCCAGGTACGCGTCCCTGCAGATGGGGGGCGAGCGCCGCACCGTCGGTTACAGCGAGGCCAGCCGCGGCTGCAAACACCGATGCCGCCACTGCCCGATCGTGCCGGTCTACGACGGCCGCTTCCGCACCGTGCCGGTTGACGTGGTGCTCGCAGACGTGCGGGCACAGGTGGCAGCAGGCGCCCGGCACATCACGTTCGGGGACCCCGATTTCTTCAATGGCATCCGGCACGCCGAGGCGGTGCTTGCCGGACTCGCGCGCGAATTCCCGCACGTCACGTACGACGTGACAATCAAGATCGAGCACCTGCTGAAACACGCGGGGCACCTGCCGCTGCTGCGCGCGACAGGTTGTGCGTTCGTCACGAGCGCTGTCGAATCGATTGACGAGGAGGTGCTCGCAAAGCTGGACAAGGGACACACCCGCGCGGATTTCGAGCGGGTCGTGGCGCTGTTCCGGGAGGCCGATCTCGTGCTGGCGCCCACGTTCCTTCCGTTTACGCCCTGGACGACGGTCCGTTCGTATCTCGATCTGCTGCAGGCGATCGATGCCCTGGACCTGGTGGAACACGTGTCCCCGGTACAGCTCGCCGTGCGCCTCCTGATTCCGCAGGGATCCCGGATGCTCGAACTGCCCGAAGTGCGTGCGGTCACGGCGCCGTTCGACCCGGCCTCGCTGACTCACCCCTGGACGAACGCGGATCCGGCGGTCGACCGGCTTCACGCCGAAGTGGCGAAGATCGTCGGCGTTCGCCTGACCGCGTCACGGCGCCAGGTGTTTTCGGATGTGTGGGCGGCGGCACACCGGTACGCGGACCCTGTCGTCCCGCGCGCTCAGCGCAATGACGTGACCCCGAGAGCCGCCATCCCGTATCTCAACGAGCCCTGGTACTGTTGAGCAGAGCCCACCACAGAGCAGTTGGCTCTGATCTGACAGCAGGTACACGCTTCGTGCCAAGGATCCTCGTCCTCTCGACGACGACCGGGTATCAGCTGCGGTCGTTCGGCGAGGCGGCCGCAACCGCCGGCATAGACCTGATCTTCGCCACCGATCGGTGTCACCACCTGGATGACCCGTGGCGCGACAAAGCCATCCCCGTGCGCTTTCACGAGGAGGAGGCCTCCGTCGAGGCGATCGTCGACGCGTCCCGCGACAGCCCCATCGACGGCGTCCTCCCCCTGGGCGATCGAACTGTCGTGCTCGCCGCCCGCGCCGCGCATGCCCTTGGCGTTCGGGGCAATGCGCCCGACGCGGCAAGAGCAAGCATGAGCAAGCAGCTCACGCGCGAGCGCTTTGCGGCCGCCGGACTCGCGGTCCCCTGGTTCGTTCATATCCCTCCCGGCTCCGCTGACGACGCGCGCATCCGCTTTCCCTGCGTCGTCAAGCCTGTCGGCCTCTCGGGTAGTCGCGGCGTGATTCGCGCCGACAGCCGGGAGCAGCTCGTCGCCGCGATCGAGCGCGTGTGGGCGCTGCTCGCGCGCAAGGACGTGCGTGCTGCGCGCACGGGCCTGGAGGACCGGATCATCGTCGAAGGGTTCATCGAAGGGCGGGAGTTCGCGATCGAGGGGGTCCTCACCGAGGGCGCGCTGCGCGCGTTCGCGATCTTCGACAAGCCGGAACCCCTCGACGGCCCCTACTTCGAGGAAACGATTTACGTGACTCCGTCGGCGCTCGACCCCGAGGCGCAGGCCGTCATCCTCGAGCACGTGCAGCGTGCCGCGTCGGCGGTGGGCCTCACGGACGGTCCGCTTCACGCCGAGTGCCGGATCGGCCCCGCCGGTGTATTCATGCTCGAAGCCGCGGCGCGGCCGATCGGGGGGTTGTGCGCGAGGGTCCTGCGCTTTCACGATCGGGCGCGCGAGACGACGGTTCCGCTCGAGGAGGTCCTGCTTCGCCACGCGGCGGGCGCGGACATCGCCCAGTACCAGCGCGAGTCGCGGGCGGCCGCCGTCATGATGATCCCGATCCCGAAGCGCGGCATCTTCAAGCGCTGTGACGGGATCGAACGCGCCGCCAGGGTGCAGGGCATCGAGGAGATCAGGATTACGGCGAAGAAGGATCAGCTGCTCGAGCGGCTGCCGGAGGCGGGCAGCTATCTGGGATTCATGTTCGCCAGGGGGACGAACGCCGGCGATCTCGTGCTCGCGCTCAAGGAGGCGCACGCGCTGCTGCGTTTTCGGATCGACACGCCGCTGACAGTCGTGGGCGCCTAGGGGGAGTCTTACTGCGTCTTACTTGGCCTGCTGCGGGACGTAACCAGGGGGGAGGGCGGCCCCTTCCCCGAAGAAAAAGTCCTCCATGTGCTTCTTCACGAGCTCCTGCGCTTCTTTCTGCCAGGGCATCAGCCGGTACTCGTTGAGGATCATCTTCATCCGCTCTTCCCAGAGCTTCCACGCCTCCGCCGATACGTTCTCGTAGATCCGCTGGCCGAGTTCGCCGGGCCAGGGGGGCGCGTCGAGACCCGGCATGTTCTTCTGGAACTTACTGCAGAACACGAGGCGGCCGCTCGCGTTGCCGGGCGGCGAAGGGGGCTGGGGAGGGCTGCAGGGGCTCATGTCCCGATTCTACCAGCAGAGTCCCTGAGCCCACACGCAGTCAGAAGCGCATGGCTGCCCGCCTCATGTGTAGCAATTGCGTGTAGCGTTTTCGTCCAGAGTGCGATCTGACGCCGACGCTCCATCCGCAACTTACAAAAAACGCGTTTGATTCCCGCCGGCTCTGCCGTCGCGCTCGTTTCCTTCTGTGGCACAGCCCTTGATAGATAGCCCGGCGGTAGCCCGAGGAGACAACGGAGTCATGCAGCACGACGACGAGCGCCCCCGTCCGCAAGAGGACCCTGACGAGGCGCCCGAAACCCCCACGGACGAACCGTTACCCGTGCCCGTCCAGGATCCTCCGGCCGAACCGGACACCCCTCCTTACGTTGTGCGGATGCGCCCCCAGGGGCGGCAAGGATTGAGAGTTGAAATCATGAGTGATGCAGCAAAGAACCGGATCACGGGCGAGCGCAAAGAGCGCCGCGGGTTCGCGTCGATGACCCCCGAGAAGCAGCGCGAGATTGCGAGCAAAGGCGGGCGCGCGGCGCATCAGAAGGGGACGGCGCACGAATGGACGTCCGACGAGGCGCGTTCGGCGGGGCGCAAGGGCGGGCAGATCAGCCGCGGCGGCCGCGGCCGGCTGGTGGACGACCACTCGCCAGAGACGACGGCGCAGGGCGCGGAGACGCGCGCGACGGCTGGCGCTCTCGACGGACAGTAACCCGCGTGGATTGGGGAGGCGTGTGCGTATGTTGTTGAAACGTGTAGCGATGGTGGTGGCCGTGGCGCTGGGATGCGCCGCGACGGCGTCGGCGCAGACTTCCACGGCTGGAAGCGGGCAGGCGGCACCGCAGTCGTCCTCCCCCGCAACCCCCGGCGCGCAGCAGGCGCCGGCACGGGTGGGGAGCGACACGGAGACGCGCCCGGCGACGACGACGTTCGAAGGGGACACGGGCCTGTGGTTCGTGCCGACGGGGGAAGTGCTGCCGGCGAAGCGGTGGTCGCTGAGCGCATACCGCGTGAACTTCGACCGCGACCAGGGCTTCACGGACGTGTCGAACTGGCCGGTGACGGGCGGGATCGGCATCGCGAACCATCTGGAGCTGTTCGGGGCGTTCACGGTCGTGCGGCGGATCGACCGGGACGTGCGGGCGATATTCGTCCCGACGCAG
>JBBWZJ010000126.1:0-50460 GCA_039648985.1 Acidobacteriota bacterium
CGGTGCCCTTGCAGTGCACATCGGGCCGGAGAAGCGTCAGCAGCGGCGCGACGGTCGGCTCAGGAAAGATGACGACATAGTCGACTCCGCGGAGCGCCGCGACGATTTCGGCGCGATCGCGCGCCGACAGGAGCGGCCGCCCGGGTCCCTTCCGCGCCGCCGTCGCATCGTCGTTGATTGCGACGATCAGACGATCGGCCTCGGCTGCGGCCGCCTGCAGATACCGGACGTGGCCGACATGCAGGAGATCGAAGCAGCCGTTCGCGAACGCGAACGTCAGTCCGGCCCGCCGATCGGCGGCCACGCGGGCCACCAGCTGCTCCCGTGTCAGGACTTTGTCAGCCAAGGTCGGTGAGCACGGCCTGGCGGAGCTCGTCTGCGGTGACGGTCGCAGTGCCCCGCTTCATGACGACGAGGCCGCCGGCATAGTTCGCCAGGTGCGTCGCCTCGAGAAACGTCGCCCCGGCGGCGAGCGCGAGCGTCATCGTGGCAATCACCGTATCGCCCGCCCCGGTGACGTCGGCAATCTGGTCGGACCCGAAGATCGGGACGTGCACGGTGGGCCGATCGGCCTCGAACAGCGCCATGCCGCGGCTCCCCCGCGTGACGAGCACCGCCGCAGAGCGCGTACGCGCCAGCAACTCACGGCCCGCTTTTTCGAGTGTGCGTGCGTGGTCGCCGATCCGGATGCCCAGGAGCTGCTCCACCTCCGACTCGTTCGGCGTGCACGTCGTCATACCGCGGAAACTGAGCAGTGCGTATCGCGAGTCCACCAGGACGGGCGCCGAGGCGCGCCTGCCCCGGCGAAGGGCTGTTTGCGCCCGCCGCACGAGTGCAGGCGCCACCATGCCGCTCCCATAATCCGAAACCAGCAGCGCGTCGCATCGGGACGCAGCGGCAACCAGGCGGGCGGCCACCGCCGCGCGATCGCCGTCGGTGAGCTGTGGCCCCGACGCCCTGTCGATTCGCACGACCTGCTGCTTGGCCGAATGGATGCCCCCTGCGAGAATGCGCGTCTTGGTGGGCGTGCGAAAGGTGCGGGCGCGGACGATTCCGCGGACATCGACGTGCTCGCGCATCGCGTCGAGGAGCCGCCGCCCCGTATCGTCGTGACCCGTCGCCCCGACGACGACCGCGCGTCCGCCGAGGGCCGCCACGTTCCCCGCGGCGTTGCCGGCTCCGCCCGGCACAATCGCGGTGGAGTCGTAATTCAGGATCAGCACTGGGGCCTCGCGGGACACCCGGGCAATCTCGCCGTAGATGAACTCGTCCACGATCAGGTCCCCGAAGACGAGCACGCGGACACCCGCAAATGCCTCGATGAGCGACACGAGCCGCGCGGGGTGGATCGAGGCGTTCTGCTGCGATGCCATCACTGCGCGCGCAGGATCCACGAAACGGCTTCGATGACGTTGTCCGTGATCGCCGCAGGCGTCAGCGCCGCCTTCGGCGCCGCCTCCTCGGTGCGACCGTATCCGGTCCGGACGAGGATACCGCGAGCTCCGACGCGCTGCCCCGCTTCAAGGTCGTGCCAGCGATCGCCGACGACGAACGACCTCGCGAGGTCGAGACCGAGGTCGGCCGCAGCGCGGATCAGCATGCCGGGCTTCGGCTTGCGACAGTCACAATCCTCGCGCAACGCTTCGACCACTGCCTCGGGATGATGCGGGCAGTAGTAGAAACCGTCCACCGTGGCGCCGCCGAGCTCGAGCTTCTCACGGATGTGACGGTGGGCCTCCGCGACGAATGACTCCTTGAAAATACCGCGCGCGATGCCCGCCTGGTTCGTGACGATCACGACGGCAAAGCCGCTCCGGTTCAGGAGCCTGATCGCATCCACGCTGTACGGAAAGAACACGAGGCGTTCCAGCCGATCGAGATACCCGGCCTCCTCCACCAGCGTGCCGTCGCGATCGAGAAATATGGCCGGCTTCGTCATTGCGTCTCCGAGCTCTCCCTCGCACGCGCGTCAAGGCGTGCCGATACGGCGCCGAACACCGCATCCGGCGAGATGCCCTTCATGCACCGATGATCGATCGGACAGTCGCGCAGCATGCAGGGTCGGCAGAACACCTGGTGCACGAGCACGTCGTGCTCCCCCTGCGGAGCGGTCACGCGATCGTCGGTCGGGCCGAAGATCGCGGTGACGGGAATCCCGAGGGCGGCCGCCAGGTGCATCCCCCCTGAGTCGTTCGACACGAAGGCATGGCACCTCGCCAGGACGCCTGCCAGCAGTCGCAGATCCGTACGGCCGATGAGATCCACGACTCGCGCGCCCGGCGGCAGCGAGGATTCTATCTCACGCGCGGCGTCGCGGTCCCCCGCCGCGCCGAGGAGGATGGCGGTCGCGCCACGCGCGGACAGCCGCGCGATCACCTCCGCCACCCGATCGGGCGGCCAGCGCTTCGCATGGCCATACGCGGCCCCCGGCGCAAAGCCGACGAGCGGACCGGTCGTGACGCCGTGACGCGTCAGCAGAACGTCGGCGCGTTGCGCGGTCTCCGGCCGCACCGACACTCTGGGAAGCGATTCGGGGACCGGAAAGCCCAGGCCGCGCACCAGCGCCGCGTAATACGCCGACTGATGGACGCGACCGGACGGTCTGTGAACCGCGCGCGTCAACAAGGCGCTGCGGAAACCGCCCGAGTACCCCCAGCGCTCGGGCACGCGTGCGCGCCGCGCCGCCCAGGCCGCACGAAACGAGTTGGGCAGGAGCAGCGCCGCATCGAATGTCCCGGCGGCGAGTGACGCGGTCTCCGTCTCGCGAGTCACGATCAGGATCTCGTCCTGCGCAGCCGCGGTGCGCTCCTCGAACAGCGGCGCGACCGATGCAACCGCCGCGATGCCGATCCGCTGGTCCGGAAACGCCGCGCGGACGGCCGCCATCGCCGGCAGCGCCATCACGGCGTCTCCCAGCCAGTTCGGTGCACGAATCACGAGACGCGTCATCGCGAGAACGTCCGCAGCATCAGCAGGATGGGTGACGCACTACCGTCACGATTCGGCGGGATCGCCGTCCGCCGGTCGTGCCGCCTCGGATTCATCTGTCGTCGCGGCGGGGAACATGCCGCGGACCTTTTCGGTCTCGGGAACGTCGCGCCAGCGCCGGTGCATCCACAACCAGAGGTGCGGGTAGCGCCGGACATACATCTCGAGCACATCGGTGCATCGCTGCGTGAACTCGCGGATGGCGTCCTCGTCGTCTGCGCGCGGCGGGTCCACCGCGTGTTCGTACACCATCCGGAAGCGCCCGCCCGGCAGAGGGAGCGCGAACACCGGCACGACAGGCGCGCCGGTCCGGAGCGCCAGCGCCGCAAGCGCTGACGTCGTCGCCGCCGGGCGGTCGAAGAAGTCGACGTAGACCGCATCCGCAGGCTGCATGTGCTGATCGATGAGGAAGGCGACCGCCTGGTTTGCTTCGAGCGCCCGGAGGACACGGCGAATCGCCCCGCGACGGTAGATCACCGCGTTCCCTGTCGCGCCGCGTACCGATTCGAGCAGGTCGTGCAGCAGCGGATTGTCGAGCGGGCGGGCCAGGACCGCGATGGGCTTGAGCGCGAGCGCATGTACGAGCGCGTTGATCTCCCAGAAGCCAAAGTGTCCCGTGAACAGCAGAACGCCCCGTCCGCGGGTGTGCGCCTCGATCACCCGGTCCTCGCCGGCGAACTCCACGCGGGCCAGCATGGCGGCCCGATCCATCGTGCTGAACTTCAGGAGTGACGCGAGCAGCCGCCCGAAGTGCGAGAACATCTCTTTCGCTATCGCGTCGCACTCGGATTGCGAACGGAGCGGGAAGGCCGCCCGGAGGTTCTTGACCGCGAGGCGGCGATGGCCGCGGTCCAGCAGGTAGAACGCGCGGCCGAGCAGCGTGCCGGCCCCGAGCACGGCCGACATCGGCAGCACACGCGCCGCCGCCACAACGCTCATGACGGCGACGTACTCGAGTCTGTGCCGCAGCGTCGGCGGCTGCCGTACCGCGACCGACCGCGCGGAACCGTGCTGATCAGGCACTCGACGCTCGCGGTTCCTGGCGAAGAACGGGCGCGGACGGAGTCGGCATCATGTCACGTGCCGCTGCGAGGCCTCCGGCAAGCCAGGACCGGAACTCGGTGCGCGGCTCGGGCTCCATTGTAAGCGGCACCCATCCGACGGGCGCCCGGAACGGACGATGCGGCAGGAGCCGGACGAGATCCTTCTCGGTCGTGAGCACGGCTGCCGCACCCGTCGCCGCTGCCCGCTCGAAGACGCGCGCGACGTCCGCGCGCGAATACGGATGATGGTCGGAGAACGCAATCGTCTCTACGACGGAGTACCCCGCGGCACGCAGATCGTCGAAAAAGCGCGTCGGGGACGCGATCCCGGCCACCCCCAGAACGGCGGCGGAAGCGTCGAGCTCGAGCCGGCGCGGGCTTTCGTTCGCGCTGTCCGCCCGGAGCGGCGCCCCTACAGCCCGCCTGACCTGGAAGATCGGTATGTCCAGCCCCGCAACATCTATCTGGACGTCTTCGTCGGCGGCGACAATCGCATCGGCCGCGACACATGTATCGAGCGGCTCGCGCAGACGGCCGCCCGGCAAGGTCACCGGATGGGCGACGTCATCCCGGCCGATGACGAGGATATCGATATCGCGATCCAGCAGCAGATGCTGGAAGCCGTCGTCGAGGAGATGGACCGTCGCGCCGAAATGGTGTTCCGCGAGGCATCCTGCGAGATAGCGGTCGGGCGAGACCAGGACCGTGGTGCGTTCGAGACGCCTCGCCAGCATCAACGGCTCATCGCCGGACCGGCCGAGATCGCTGCGGATGCCGCCGGGATCGCGAACGACAACCACGCCCTCAACCGGACGCGTTCTCGCGTACCCCCGGCTCAGAATGGCCGGGCGCTCTCCCATCGCGAGCAGTTCGCGGGCGATCGCCGCCACGAGCGGCGTCTTGCCGCGCCCGCCCACGGCGAGGTTGCCGACGCTGATCACAGGCCGGCGCAGCCGGCGGCGAAGGTCCGGCCGGGCGGCGTAATGCTCGCGGCGGCGGCGCGCGACCGCCGCATACAGCGTGCTAAGCACGGGCTCCTGTCAGTCTCACAGACGGCGGAAGGGACGGACGACGTCGCCGGGGTTGTCGGGCGGCAGCAGCTGCGCAATCGCGGCGAGGCTCTTGTTGCGCGCGCCGCGATTGGCTTCGACGAGCGCGCGCGCGCCGGCGCCGAGGGTGGCGCGGCGGACCGGGTCCCCGAGCAGATTCACCAGCACCGGTTCGAGCTCGCGGCCGGTCTTCACCTGGACGGCGGCGCCCTGGTCGAGGAACGTCCGCGCGATTTCGGTGAAGTTGTGCATGTAAGGACCAAACACGATTGGCTTCCCGAACACCGCGGGTTCGAGGATATTGTGGCCTCCGGCGTCCACGAGGCTGCCGCCCACGAACACGACCGTGGCCACCTGGTACACCTGTGCGAGCTCGCCCATGGTATCGAGAATGACGACGTCGCAACGGGGTTCGGCATCGACGCGCAGCTCCGTGCGGCGCGCGACGGTCCAGCCCGCTCGGCGCGCCAGGCGCTCCGCTTCGTCGAAGCGCTCGGGCTTGCGCGGCGCGATAATGAGCAGCGCGTTCGTCATCGTGGCGCGAATCCGCTGGAACGCGTCGAGAACGGGTTCCTCTTCGCCGCGGATCGTGCTGGCCGCAATGATGACGGGGCGGCCCGCCGCGATCCGGAAATAGCGCAGCACGCGGTTTCGGCCGCGGTCGGCTGAGGCGGACGCACCGGGAATGTCGAGGGAATCGAACTTCAGCGACCCGGTGACGACAACGCGAGGCGGCTCGGCGCCGATGTCGATGATGCGGCGCGCCGATTCCTCGCTCTGCATGCAGAAGCGATCGACATGGCGCAGCACACGGCGGAAGAAGGGACGCGCGAGGCGGTAGCGCGGATACGACCGGGACGAGATCCGTCCATTGACGAGCATGGTCCGGACGCCCGCGCGGTGGCAGGCGCGCAGAAGGTTCGGCCAGAGCTCGGTCTCCATCATAATGAAGAGACGCGGCTTCACGAGCGCGAGCGTGCGCGTCACGATGAACCCGAGGTCGAAGGGAAAATAGAAGACTTCGTCCACGTACTGCAGGTTGTTGCGGGCAATCTGCTGCCCAGTCATCGTCGTGGTCGACAGGAAGACGCGCAGCTTCGGGTAGCGCTCGCGCAGCTCCGGCAGGAGCGCCCGGGCGGTCAGCACCTCGCCCACCGACACGGCATGGATCCAGATCGACTCGTCGCCGTCGTGATTGAAGGACCGCGGCAGATAGCCGAGCCGCTGCGGCAGGTTGCTGACGTACTTCCGGTACCGCACCGCCTGATAGATCAGGTACGGCGACATCAGGGCGCAGAACGCCACGATGAGGACGCTGTAGAGGGCGTACAAGCCGGGATCCGGTTCACTCTAGTCCGTCGTTTGACCACGGCGCAAGCCGTTCATTAGAATCTAAGGTTTTGTAGGTACTGGGAGGTATCGCAGATGGCTATCAAAGTCGGGATTAACGGGTTCGGCCGGATCGGGCGCAACATCATGCGCGCTGCCATGGACGACAGCAGCATCGATATCGTCGCGGTCAACGATCTGACCAACGCGGATACTCTCGCGCATCTGCTGAAGTACGACTCGATCCTCGGCAATCTCAAGGCCGAGACGTCGGCCAAGGGGGATCGGATCACCGTCGGCAAGGACGAGTTCCAGGTTCTCTCCGTGCGGGATCCGGCGCAGCTGCCGTGGAAGTCGCTCGGCGTGGATGTCGTGTTCGAGGGCACCGGTCTCTTCACCAAGCGCGACGATGCGGCGAAGCACATTGCCGCGGGCGCGAAGAAGGTCGTCATCACCGCGCCGGCGAAGAGCCCCGACTTGACCATCGTCCTCGGCGTGAACGAGGACAAGTACGATCCGGCGAAGCACCACATCATCTCGAACGCCTCCTGCACGACGAACTGCCTCGCCCCGATCGTGAAGGTTCTGCACGAGTCGTTCGGCATCCGCAAGGGCTGGATGACGACCGTGCATTCCTACACCAACGACCAGCAGCTGCTCGACCTGCCGCACAAGGACATGCGGCGCGCGCGCGCGGCGGCGCTGTCAATCATCCCGACCACGACCGGTGCGGCGGTGGCGATGGGGGAGGTCATGCCGGAGATGAAGGGCCGGCTCGACGGGATCTCGATGCGGGTGCCGACGCCGAACGTGTCGGTCGTCGACCTGGCGGTGCTCGTCGACAGGAAGACGTCAGCGGAAGCGGTGAACGCGGCCTTCAAGGCGGCGGCGGATGGTCCGCTGAAGAAAATCCTGCAGTACAGCGCCGAGGAGCTGGTGTCGATCGACTTCCGCGGCAACCCGCACTCGTCAATCGTGGATGCTCCGTATACCGGCGTCATGGACGGCGACTTCGTCAAGGTGCTGTCGTGGTACGACAACGAGTGGGGATACTCGAACCGCTGCGTCGACCTGCTGCGCTACATCGTGAAGAAGGGACTGTAGGGGTTGCGCGGCATCAAGGACCTCGATCTCGCGGGCAAGCGCGTCTTCATGCGCGTCGATTTCAACGTGCCGATCAAGAACGGCACGATCGGAGACGACACGCGCATCCGGTCGTCACTCCCCACGATCCGGTACGCGCTCGAGCGCGGCGCGACGGTGATCCTGGCGTCGCACCTCGGGCGCCCGAAGGGCAAGCCGAATCCTGAGTATTCGCTGAAGCCTGTCGCGGCACGGCTCTCCGAGCTGCTCGGCCGTCCGGTCGAGTTCGCGGAGGACTCGGTCGGGGAGGTCGCGAAGCGGGCCATCGGCCGCGCGGCCGGGGCCAGCAAGGTCGTGCTCCTCGAGAATCTCCGGTTCCACGCCGAAGAGGAGAAGAACGATTCGGCGTTCGCCAAGCAGCTCGCCGAGCTCGCCGACGTCTACGTCAACGACGCCTTCGGGTCGGCGCACCGGGCGCATGCTTCGACCGAGGGCATCGTGCACCAGGTCAGGGAGACGGGCGCGGGTCTGTTGATGGCAGCCGAGGTCGAGTACCTGGGGAAGATCCTCGAGCGCCCGGATCGGCCGTTCGTCGCCGTCCTCGGCGGCGCGAAGGTGTCCGATAAGCTGGAAGTGATCCACAACCTCGTGCCCAGGGTCGATGCGCTGCTCATCGGCGGCGCGATGGCCTACACGTTCTTCAAAGCGCAGGGTGTTCCGGTCGGGCGGTCGCTCGTCGAGCAGGAGCTGCTCGAGGCGGCGAAGGATGTCGTCCGGCAGGCGCGGGATCGCAAACTGCGCTTCGAGCTGCCTGTGGATCACGTCGTCGCGCCGAAGCTCGAAGCGGGCGCGCCGGCCGAAACGCTCGACGTGGGGGACGCCGCGATAGGGGATCGGATGGGACTCGACATCGGGCCGAAGACGATAGCGCTCTATCGCGGGATCATCGCGGGGGCGAAGACCGTCACGTGGAACGGACCGATGGGGGTGTTCGAGATCGACGCGTTTGCGAAGGGGACCATCGAGGTGGCGCGGGCCGTCGCGGACGTCAAGGGGACGACGGTCATCGGCGGCGGCGATTCCATCGCGGCGGTGGCGAAGGCGGGCGTCACCGATCGCATCACGCATATCTCGACCGGCGGAGGCGCGTCGCTCGAATTTCTCGGCGGGCGGAAGCTGCCGGGCGTCGTCGCGCTCCAATAAGCACGTCCGACGTGCGACGTGCCACGTGCCACGTGTACGTAGCCCGCAGCTTTAGCTGCGGAGTCGTCCGTCCTCGTACGTAGCCCGCAGCTTTAGCTGCGGGGTGTTCACCAAGGATCAATATGCGCATCCCGTTCATCGCCGCCAACTGGAAGATGTTCAAGACCGTCCAGGAGTCCGTCGTCTTCGCCAAGGAGCTCCGAAGCATGGCGAAAGACGTGACGGACGTCGAAGTGGTCATCGCGCCGCCGGCGACGGCCGTCCATGCCGTCGCCGAGGCGGTGCGGAACTCCGTGATCGGGGTCGCCGGCCAGAACCTCCACTGGGAGCGTGAAGGCGCGTTCACGGGCGAAATCAGCGCGGGGATGCTGAAAGAGGCCGGCGCCGAATACGTCATCATCGGGCATTCCGAGCGGCGGCGTTTGTTCCAGGAAACCGACGCGACCGTCAACCGGAAGCTCGTCGCGGCGCTCGCCGCGCAGCTCACGGCGATTGTGTGTATCGGCGAGACGCTCGAGGAGCGCGAGAAGAACGAAACCCTCGCGGTGCTCGACCGGCAGATCAAGGCGGGCCTGGACGGCCTGACAGGCGATCAGGTCGGGGCGCTCGTCATCGCCTACGAGCCCGTCTGGGCGATCGGCACGGGGCGGAATGCGACGCCGCAGCAGGCGGGCGAGGCCCACGCGCACATCCGTTCACGGATCCGGCAATGGTTCGGCGCCGAGGCGGCCGACCACTGCCACGTGATCTACGGCGGGAGCGTGAAGCCCGACAACATTCACGATCTCGTGCTCCTGCCCGACGTGGACGGGGCGCTTGTCGGCGGCGCCAGCCTGGACGTCAAGGCGTTCTTCGACATAGTGGCGCGGAGCCGGCAGAGCGCGGTATAATCGCGCGTTATGCTCTACTATCTCTTCGCGGTCGTCTACGTGCTGTCGTGCTTCCTGCTGCTCCTCGTCGTCCTGCTCCAGCAGGGCAAGGGCGGGGACATGGCGAGCGCGTTCGGCGGCGGCGGCAGTCAGACGGCGTTCGGCGCGCGGGCCGGCGCAACGGTCCTGACCAAGGCGACGGCCGTGCTCGGCGTGCTGTTCATGCTGGGTGCGATCGGTCTCGGGATCATGGGCCAGCGCGGCCCCGGATCGCTGATGCGCGGGCTGGCCGGACCGGCACCGGCACCGGCTGCACCGCCCGTGCAGACACTGCCGGCACCGGCGGCCCAGACGCCGACGCCGTCATCGGCGCCGGCACCGACGTCGAAGGCACCGAAGACCGATCAGCCGAAGAAGTAAGCAGTCTCACCCTCGCGAAAGTGGCGGAATTGGCAGACGCACCAGCTTGAGGGGCTGGCGGTAGCAATACCGTGGGGGTTCGAGTCCCCCCTTTCGCACCACTCGACTAACTAGTTGAGTTCTTAATCCACGCTTCCGCTGCAGGCGGCATCACGCGAGGACGCCCGCGACGGCGCACGTCAGCCGAAAAACCACCCTTGGCCCGGCGCGACGGACCGGGAGTGATCGCGATTCCCGTCGGCATGCAGCTTTATCCGAGGCAATTGTCCGCTGTAAACGAGCAGGGTGGTAAGTTGGGAGCCGGCGCTACGTAAAAACTTCTCAGCAACATCGCGGCCGACGACACGCCGACAGCGTCACTCGGCGCCAGCGGCGTCACAGTCTTGGCGTTCAAATCAACGTCGGCGTAAAAATGCGTGGTCCAGTTCGCCCACGACACGAAGCCGTTCTTTCCCGGCACCCGCGCCAAGCCCAAGATCGTGTGGTAGGTCGTTTGGAATATCGGGGTCGCGGCGCCGCTCGTTGGATCGATCGTGACGCAACTCGCCTTCAGCGGTGAATCCCACGATCCGGAACCAGGGATGACCAGCCCGTTCAGTTGAGCATCGGAGTCTCTCCAACAGAGGCTGACGCATAACCCATCGGCCACTTTGCCGATCACCGTCGCGGCGCTGGTGTCTCGATTGACGGTCGCGAGATCGCTGAACGGTGTGACACCCTGGCGCAGGATGGCCGTGTACAGCACATCGCGCACGGGATCATATGTCAGGCCAGCCACATCATCCCCCCCGGTGTTCACTGTGCCAACGAACCTTACATCGCGCGTCAAAGGGTTGATCGCGTACAGACTGCGGGTCACCTGCGCAATCGCGTACAGCACATTCCGCCTGTCGTCGTACGCGAGTCCAACGAAGCTTTCCGTGGGAGGAAGCCAAACATGCGTCTCCAGAATCGCGCCCGTCACCGGATCGAACGAAATCAGCACGCTTCCGTTCCAGGTGATACCGAGAATCGTCATCTGACTCAACCTCTCTCCGGAGGTGGCGACGGGGTATAGTTCGCGCAAACGGGACGAATCTCCTCGACGGGTCTTCAACGCTTCACGCGGGCCTCGACAACCTTTGCGCGATTGTCTTGTGCCCACAGTTCGTTCTGCTTCGCGCACGCGGCAGCTGCATGTCCCTAACCGATCCCCGCGCATTCCAACTGTGATACTCGCCAAACGTGAAACGAGCACGGATCAGCAACGTCATCGTTCATCCTTCAGCAACAGCGCATGACGCTCAAGACCGTAGCGACCGACTGTGCGATGTACTTGACACACTATCTGACACACTACCCGTCAGCCACAAGCGGAAACAGGCGGACGCGTCGGCGTCGAAATCCTCGGAATCCGACGCCAAAATACGACGTGGAAACCCTCGGACGGACGCCATTCGCTCTCTTAATCTGCGGGTTGATGGTTCGATTCCATCGGATATTGCGGGGGCGATCGGACGGTTTGAACTGACAACCGCGTGTGTTCCGAGCTTGGAATTCCTGCGGAGTCACGGGCCGCCAGTGGAAGTCGGTCTGTGCAACTCCGTACAACACCGGCCAGAGACGCGGTCGTCAACGGACCCGATCGGCCCTTCAGAAAAAAAGCCGACCCCGTTTTATCAAGGTCGGCTTCAATCGGCTTCAATCTTTTCCAGCTTGAGGGGCTGGCGGTAGCAATACCGTGGGGGTTCGAGTCCCCCCTTTCGCACCACTCGACTCGCCACGGGTTCGCTCGTGGCAGGCCACTCGACTCGCCACGGGCTGTTTCACTCGATAGCGCGTGGCGCCCTTCTCAGGTCATGCGTGTGGACGCATGGGTCTCCCTCAGGTGAATCAGTTCGACCCGACGTGAAAGTCATCATCATCCATGGCAACGGCGGGTGCACCGCCGGTGACTTCTGGTATCCCCGCGTCGAGCGGGAGTGTGCGGCGCTCGGACTGGCCGTCATCAACGAGACCTTTCCCGACAACGTCAAGGCTCGCGCGCGCGTCTGGCTGCCCTACATCGAGGAGCTCGGCGCCGACGAAGACACGATCCTCATCGGGCATTCGTCAGGTGCCGTCGCTGCAATGCGCTACGCGGAGACCCACCGCCTCCTGGCTTAATTCTCGTTGCGGCATGCCACACCGATTTGGGCGACCCGGGCGAGGCGGTGAGCGGCTACTACGACCAGCCCTGGCAGTGGGACCGGATCCGGACGCATCAGCAGTGGATCGCCATGTACCACGCGCTCGATGATCCGCACATTCCTGTCGCCGAGCCCCGGTTCGTCGCCGCGCAGCTGAAATGCAACTACTTCGAATGCGACGAGGGCGAGCATTTCACCGATCCCGATGCCCTGCCAGAAATCGTCCCGTATCTCAGACGAAAGACCGGACTGTGATCCAACCCGGTCATCCCGATTCTTTGCGGCCGCGCCGTCCAAGCCGGGTCAATCGCACTCCTGATCGCGCGGTGCTCAGATGGGTAGTGCGGCGGTTCGACTCTGCAGACGCCGCATGAACAACCCGGACAACAGGCCGGCCGCCACGAGGTACATCGTCGCCGGCTCCGGCACGGGGCTTCCCTGAACCTCCAGAAAGTACGAGTCGTGCGCCGGAAAGGGCGGCCCAGGAGACTTGTTGAGGAAGATCCGATCGACGCCGAGATTGTGGTTGTAGGCTGTCGCTCGGTTCACATCCGGTCCGTCCGCCCACTGCCAGCCCACCACTCGAGAGCTTCCCAAGCCCAAGGAGAAGAGCCCGAACCCCGGTTCGACGACGAAGTCGGGCCGAACGGTGAAGAGTGGGCTCGACCCGTTGCCGAAACTTGCGCGGAGGAAAGGCAACGGACTGGGAAAGACGACGCGCGCGGTATCGATCAATTCGCGGCCGAAGCCCGGCGATCCATCTGAGAGAACCGGGTAGTGCCAGAGCGACAGTGTGGCGGCCTCGCCCGGGACTCCGGAGACCAGCATGGTCACGGCCGTAATCGCCAGCGGCCGGTTCCTGGGATTCCGCTCCGCCGGCACCAACACATCGTCAACGAGCACGTTGTGATTCGTTCCGCCGACGCCGGTGGTGGTGCGCGTATCCTGCGTGTTCGAATATAGCGGAGCGGCCGCCGTCCTGATGGCAACTGGATCGGCGGAGGCCAGAGCCGCGCACCACATCGACGCCACGACGCACATCAGCGTTTCTGAGCGTTCCCATGACGCGCATCCTTTCGTTTCTCCACGGATCGATCCGGACGGCATCCAGACGATCAATATGCCCGCCCCAGTGATACGAGCGTCCTGAAAGACGCGGATCGGATCGGCCGCCGCGAGGGAAGGCCAGGCAACCAGCAACCACAGCAGCAACCTTCGCATGCCCACCCCCTGCACAAAAATCCCATCGGGCTGCTCAAATTTGTCGCCACTGTCCGACTGTCCATAGTTTGGTGTTACAGGCCCACCCGGTAGGCAACGACAGTGCCGACGTTGCGCCTCCTCCCCACTCATCGACCAGGCACAAGCCCGCGTAATCTGGGCCTTGTGCGTTGGTCTTTCGCGCGCCGCCCGAGTTGACAGCGCGGGCATGAACAGCGGCGATCCGCCAATCGTTGCCCTCACATCATCGAAGCCGGATAATGGGAGCACACAAGGAGTCCCACGTGCCCGAGTCCACAGAAGATTTCGCCGCGATGTTCGAGGCGTCGGTCAAAACGAAGCGTCTCAGGGAAGGCCAGCACGTCGAGGGCACGATTGTCGGGATCGGCCCTGAAGTGGCGTTCGTGGACGTTGGCGGTAAAGGCGAAGCCACGATCGAGATCAGCGAATTGAAGGACGAGGACGGCGATCTCGAGGTGGTGGTCGGCGACCGCATCCAGGCGATCGTGGTGTCCACCGCCGGCGGCCTGCAGCTGTCGCGGAAGCTGGCGCGCGGCGCGGCGACGGATCGCCAGCTCGAAGACGCATTCAGAACCGGCCTCCCCGTCGAAGGCAAGGTCGAGAAAGCCACCAAGGGTGGGTACGACGTGCGCATCGGCCGCCAGCGCGGCTTCTGCCCCTTTTCGCAGATCGACACGCTTCGCACCGACCCGTCGGCGCACGAAGGAAAGGTCTACGCGTTCCGGATCATCGAGTACAAGGAAGGCGGCAAGGACCTGGTCGTCTCGCGGCGCGCGCTGCTCGAAGAGGAACAGCGCGCGAACGCGGCGGAAGTCCGCCGATCGATCGTCGCCGGCGCCGTGATCACCGGCCGGGTCGCGTCCGTGCGGGAGTTCGGCGCGTTCGTGGACCTCGGAGGCGGCGTGCAGGGCCTGCTGCACGTGTCCGAGATGGCGTGGGCACGCGTTGAAGATCCCTCCCAGCTCGTCACACCCGGCGACGAGATCACGGTGAAGGTCCTGGCGGTCGATGCCGACAAGCAGAAGATCTCGCTCGGGTTGAAGCAGCTCGCCGCCGACCCCTGGTCCACTGTCGCCCAGACGTACGCCGTGGGCGACGTCCGCACCGGCCGCGTGACGCGCGTCGCGGAGTTCGGCGCCTTCGTGGAGCTCGAGCCCGGCGTCGAAGCCCTTGCGCACGCGTCCACCTTTCCGCCGACAGGACGCGCCGAAGGCTGGTCCCGTCAGGTCGCGCCCGGCATGAGCGGCGCCTTCGAGATCCTGAGCGTGGATCCCGAGAAGAAGCGGATCGGCGTCGCCCTGCTTCCGGAAGGGTCGGCTCGCGCGGGCGGAGCCCCATCACTCAGGAGCGAGATCGTCGCGGGTGCGCGCCTGACCGGTAAAGTCGAACGTCACGAGAAGTTCGGCGTGTTCGTGTTCCTCGCGCCCGGACGCACGGGGCTCATCCCGCTCAGTGAGACAGGCATGGCGCGGGACGCGGATGTCGCGCGCGCGTTCCCGGTCGGCGCCGGCGTCGAAGTCGTGGTGCTCGAAGCGGATCCGGCGAGCCGGCGGATCCGTCTGAGCGCGAAGGCCGTCGTCGATGCGAAGGAGGCCGCTGAAGTGCGTGAGTACACCGAGCGCGAAAGTGCGGCGGCGCCCGCGGCATTCGGCTCACTCGCCGACAAGCTACGCAGTGCGCTCAAGCCCCGGCCAGAATAGCGGACCGCCTACATCCCGAGCCGGTACTTGCCGAGCCTGGCCAGGATCGTCGCCTTGAGGTCTGTTTCGGATGTCGCGGCGGTCAGATCCACGTCGGCATCCGCCACGGCGTCGAGCAGCGCGCGAATCAGCTGCGCGCGGCTGATCGCGGCGCCGCTCTGTGCGCGGATGTTCGCGGCGAGCCGATCCAGGAAGACGATCTGCCGGTTGAACAGCACGACGGTGACCTTCGTCCAGGCCTCGTCGTGCACCGGAGGACGGCCGGGCTTCCGCTTCGCCGCGACGGTGCGTCGTGTCGGTGCAAAGATGTCCGGAGAGGCTTTGCCAGTCTTGGTTTTGCGGCGGCCGGCCATTCGATCTCCGAGAAACCCTGAGTGTGGCGCCTTGATGGAATTATTCCATCCCTAATTTACTGGCGTCCTGATGCAGTTGAGTCGGACGCTATTCAACACTGGGACCGTAGTTTACTTCAAGCTCATCGTTTCTACCGCAGCGGTTCCGCTGCGGATCGTTCCACCCCCAACTGGCAGATCCGGGCGCGCGACACGACTATTGGGCCGCCTTTAATGCTTGATTGTGCGGGCGCGTTCCAGGACTTCGCCCGCCAGCCGCCGGAAGCCGTCGGCCGCGCGGGAGCGTGGCGCGAACTGGAAGATCGTCTGCGCGGAGGCCGGCGCCTCTTCGAGCGCCCGGCTGGCGAGAATTTCCGTGTGGAACACGTCGTCGCGGTACTGAGCGCGAAGCCGCTCGCGGATTTCGGACGCCGCCGTCCTCGTCGGATCCACCATGGTCAGAAGGATGCCCAGCAGCCGGGTGCGCGTGCCGAGCCGCACCCGCACCTTGTCGACCGACGCGAGCAGGCTGACGAGCCCCTCGACCGCGAGATGCTGGGCCGTGACGGGGACGACGAGCGCATCCGCCGCCACGATGGCATTGACGCCGATGAGCGAGAGATTCGGCGGGCAGTCGAGGATCACGATCTCGTACTGGTGCTTCAGGCGCTGCGTCAGGTGCTTGAGCGTCAGCTCCCGGCCCGGTACTTCGCTGAGCACGAGATCCGCGCTGGCGAGCTCGGCGGAACCGGTCACCAGGTCGAGATGGGGCACCGAGGTCGGGCGAGTGACTTGGAGCAGCGGCGCGCCTTCCAGGAGCGCATTCGCCGACGAGGGGCGCAGCCGGCCTCGATCGACACCGCACCAGAGGGACGCCGATGCCTGGCTGTCGAGATCGATCAGCAGCACGTTGCGCCGCGGGGCGGCGAGGGCTGCCGCCAGGTTGACCGCAGCTGTGGTCTTCCCGACTCCCCCCTTGTTGTTGAGGACGGCGATGACAAGCGGCAATTTGTCCGTCATTCTATCCCGAATCCAGCCCAGCCCATCCGTGCGTGCGCGGCGTGCAGCGGAACGTGCAATGTGGACGCCAGCATTGCCGCCCAGGTGGCAGATATTCGGGAGGAATTCTGCCTCGATTCCGCTCTGGCTTGACACGCCGTCGAACGGCAACCAAACTCGACGGTCGGTCGCGAGTGCAGTTTCCCGACACAGGCCATGCCCGAACCTGCGCCCGCTGACGCGGCCCACGACTGAAAGCGACGCTCGATGCGCCTACTGCGGTGGTTGACCGGCATCGGACGGCCCGAGACCGATCCACGGCGCCTCGCGTGGCGTGACGCATGGTCCCGGGCCGCCGGTGCGGCGGAGGTTACCGCGCTGCCGGTGCTCAGCCAGGACCTCGATGCATTGGACCTTGCAGAAGAGGAGATCGAGATCGAGCGCGAAATGCTGGCCGCGCTGCAGGACCTCGCCGAGCTGATCGCCGCCGTCCGCCTGAGCGGACTGCCGGTCATTGCGACCGGACACCGGGCCGCCGCCGGCGACGCCTGCCACTTCATCGCACCGGCGTCCATGCCCGACGACCCTGCGCAGCCGACGGGCCGGTTGCTGCTCACGAGCCGCCGTGCCATCTTCGTGGGAGGCGCCTCGCGCGCGCTGCCGTGGCACCGCTTCCGCGCGATCCTGCATCAGGATCGCGACCTCGTGCTCCTGGGGACGGATCACGGGCTGGAGCACCGGTTTCGGTGTAACAGCTTCAGCGATGCGCTGCGATCCGCCTTCGTCGCGCGCACGCTCATCGCTGCGCATCGGCCGCCCGGCCCGGGGCTATAATCCCGGCATGTCTCCCACCGTGGCTGCGAAGCCCCAGACCATCTCGCTCGGCATCGATCGGCTGCTCGGACCCGACCGCCGCCTGGTCACCGGCCGCCGTGTCGGCGTCATCTGCAACCCGGCATCCATCGACGGGCAGTTCCGGCACACGGCGGACCGGCTGATTGACGATCCCGACGTGACCGTCGCCGCCATCTTCGGGCCGCAGCACGGATTCCGGTCCGACCTCCAGGACAACATGATCGAGACGGCCCACACGCGCGACGCGCGCCGCCAGGTCCCGATCTTTTCCCTGTACAGCGAGACGAGGGAACCCACAGCCGAGATGCTGCGGGACGTCGACGTGCTGGTGATCGATCTGCAGGATGTCGGAACGAGGGTGTACACCTATATCTACACCGCCGCCAACTGCATGCGTGCCGCGGCGCGGCACGGGGTGGACGTCATCGTGTGCGATCGGCCAAATCCCATAGGCGGCGAGGCTGTCGAAGGCAACCTGCTGCAGCCGGCGTTCGCATCGTTCGTCGGCCAGTTTCCGATTCCGCTGCGGCACGGGATGACGATTGGCGAGATCGCGCGCCTCTTCAACGAGGCGTTCGGGATCGGCGCCTCACTCGACGTGATCCCGCTCGTGGGATGGCGCCGTTCGATGTACCACGACGAGACCGGCGTGCCGTGGGTGATCCCGTCCCCGAACCTGCCGACACTCGACAGCGCTATCGTCTATCCGGGAGCCGTGCTGTTCGAGGGCACTCGTTTGTCGGAAGGACGCGGGACGACGCGTCCGTTCGAGCTGATTGGGGCGCCATGGATTGACGGCGAGCGGCTGGCGGAGTCGATGAACGCGCGCGGACTGCCGGGGGTCCATTTCCGGCCGGTGTTCTTCGAGCCGACGTTCCAGAAGCACGCGAAGCAGACGTGCGGCGGCTGCCAGGTGCACGTACTCGACCGCCGCAGCTTCCGCCCGGTGCGCACCGCCGTCGAATTGATGGCCGAGTTCCGTCGCCAGGACCCCGGCCGTTTCGCCTGGCGCGAGCCGCCGTACGAATACGAGCACGACAAGCAGCCAATCGACATTCTCTACGGGTCGGCGGCCTTGCGCACCACGCTGGACGGCGGCGGCGACGTTGCGGGCCTCGTCGCGTCGTGGACCGCCGACGAAGAGGCGTTCCGCCGCACCCGCGAGAAATATCTGCTGTATTAACAGTCGCTTCCAGTTTCCAGTTTCCAGTAACTGGCTACTGGTGCCTTACTTCTTCACCAGCGCCCGGGCTTCGCTGATCTGCCGCGCGTGCCGGTGGGCGTGGCCCGCATACGTCTTCAGCCACGACTCGACCCCGAACGCGCCGCCTTCGGTATGCGTCCCCTCCCGCAGCCATTCCTCCGGCGTCAGCAGCTCCAGGAGCTCCGCCGTGGCTTCGCGCGCCCAGCGAAACAACTCGAGCGAGGTCTCGTGGGGGCGGTCGTAGTGCAGCTTCCGGGCGAACTCGTCCTGATCGTACCCGCGGATGGTCGGGCGGTCCTCGGCGAGCAGCAACCGGAGCCGCACGGCCGCGGTCATCTCACTGTCGGCGAGGTGGTGGAGGATCTCGCGCGTGGACCACCGGCCCGGGCCCGGCTTCGCATCGAGCTCCTCGGGGGTGATCTTCAACAGCACGGCCGCGATGGCGGCATACCCGTCCCGGTACTGGGCGATTAGCTTCTTGCGATCCTCGACGTCCACGCGTTCTCCTTGCTCCGGGTCAGCCCCGGGTCTTTGCGATGCCAGGGGCCTTCGCCTCCTGCGGCGTCTCTGGCACCATGTGATGCGCGGTCAGGTGCTTCTTCAGTTCCTCGAACGCTTTCGGAACCGTATCCACGTGGCAGAGCAGCTTGAGATCGTCCTCGTTGATCGCTCCCCAATCGGCGAGCGGCTGCAGCTTGAGCACATCATCCCAGTACTCGCTCCCGTACATGATCACAAGCAGCTTCTTCGAGAGCTTGCGCGTCTGCGCGAGCGTCAGAATCTCGAACAACTCGTCCATCGTGCCGAATCCGCCCGGAAAAATCACGAGCGCCTTGGCGAGGTACGCGAACCAGAACTTCCGCATGAAGAAGTAATGGAAGTTGAACAGCAGTTCGTCAGTGATGTAGCGGTTGGGCGCCTGCTCGAATGGCAGCCGGATGTTCAGGCCGATGGACTTTCCGCCGGCCTCCTTTGCCCCGCGGTTCGCGGCTTCCATGATCCCCGGACCGCCGCCGGAGCACACCACGAAGCGATGCCGCGCGACGTCGAGCGACAGGCTCCACGTCGTCAGCATCTTCGCGAGCGAGCGGGCGTCCTCGTAGAATCGCGACCATTCAACCGCCTTGTGGCTGCGCTTGAGCGCGGCCTTGTAGTCCGCTTTCCGACGCCCCGTCCCGTTCTGCAGCGCCCGGAGGTTGCGCTGCGCGAGGGACCGGCTGAGGACGCGCGCCGACCCGAAGAAGACAACCGTGTCCTGGACGTTCTGCGCCCGGAAGCGGCGAAGCGGGTCGAGGTACTCGGCCAGAATCCTGAGCGGCCGCGCGTCCGTGCTGTCGAGAAACTCGTCGTCTTCGTAGGCGAGCGGATGGTCGTGATTCACTAAAAAACTGTATCATCTTCTTCTCACGGTCACGTCACGGCTTCGTCGTGCAATACCCGCAAGCCAGGCGGCGATCACAGCGCAAGGAGTGAAGGACATGATTGGGCGCTCGATCGGAATTCTCGGACTGGCACTGTCGGCCGCCGTCATCGGCGCGGCTGCAGCACCCCCTGCCCAGGGCGGCGCGGCGCAGCCTTCGAAGAGCGGATGGCAGATCCCACCCGAAGCCGAGACGACGAAGAATCCACTCACCGTGGACGCAAAGGTGCTCGCGGCCGGCAAGGGGGTGTTCAAGGAGAAGTGCCAGAAGTGCCATGGGCCCGCGGGCAAGGGGGACGGGCCCGACGCGGATCCGGACGCCCAGGAAGACATGGACCTGACCAACCCCAAGCGCGCGGCGCGCAACACGGACGGCGTCGTGTTCTTCAAGGTGTGGAACGGCCGCAAGAAGCCGAAGATGCCGGCGCAGAAGGACGACCTCACCAAGGAACAGGTGTGGGCAGTCGTCTCCTACGTGCAGTCGCTCCGGAAGACGACCACGCCCTAGGACGCAACCGCACGGCGGGTCTCAGAGCAGGTGGGTGACGAGCTCGCCGATGAAGTAGCCGATCGCGGCGACCCCGAAGCCGACAACGAACATGTCGCGGCCGCTGCTCCAGACGCCGCGGCCCGTGAACATGCTCCGCGCCGCGCCAATCGCGAAGTGCGCGGCCATGCTGAGCGCGAGCGATGCCCATACCGCTCGCGCGTGGGCGAGCACGAAGAACGGAACGATCGGGATGAACGCGCCAATCGCCGTCGCAGTGCCGGTCACGAGCCCGTCGCGCAGCGGGGCGAGCTCCGCCGGGTGGATGTTCAGTTCCTCCCGCACCATCGTATCCAGGGCCTTCTGCGGCTCCTGCATGATGGCCCGCGCCGTTTCCCGGGCGCGTTCGGCGGTGAGCCCCTTCGCCTCGTAGATGACGGCCAGCTCCTCTTCCTCGAGATCCGGCATGAGTGTCATCTCCTGCCGCTCGATCGCGATCTGGTGCGCGTGCATCTCGGACTCGCTCTTGGCTGCGAGGTAGCCGCTCGATCCCATCGACAGCGCGTCCGCTATGGCGCCTGCGACGCCGCTGATGATCACGACGTGGGGCGCGACGTCAGCGCCGAGAACGCCGGCCACCAGTCCGAAGTTCGCCGTGAGGCCGTCGTTGAAGCCATACACGATGCTGCGAAGGTAGCCGCCCGAGCCGCCGACGTGCCACGGCTCGCTGTCGCGCCCCATCGCCTCCGCCAGCTCGCGCGCATGGACGGCGGAGTCGGCCGCAATCTCGAGCGCCGCCACATGCGTCCGATCGTGGCGGGACCGACGTGCCAGACCAAGATACGCCTGCACTTCGCGTCCTTCTTCAGCAAGCATCATCGGCAGCACGAGCGAGGTCCCGAAGCGCCGGGCCGCCCAGGCGAGGAGGCGCGTGCGCCGCGCCGTCCGGTACGCGGGCAGGGGACGGCCGCTCGCCAGGAACAGCTCCTCCCAGCGGGCGGCGTGGCGGTCTTCCACAACCGCGAGCTTCTGGAACAGGTCCCTCAGTGCCGGGGCGCGTTCGATGCCGGCGAGCGCCCGATAGAGGTACGCGGCATCCCGCTCGTCCTGGTAGTGATGGTCCCAGCTCTCATCAGCCTCGGGCGGCGGGTGACTGGACTGTTCGGAGGGAGCGCCCTGCGGACCCGCGCCTGGCGGCGCGACCGGTGCATTCGAGCCGACGTGCCCGGCGCCGGCCTGGATGAGGTCGTTGTCGAGCCCGCTCGGCGCGTCCATGGGATCCAGCATAGTCGCTTTACTCGCCGCCCGGTAGCCGGTAGCATGCCGCGATCGATGCCGCGCGTCCCCACCGCCCAGCCGTCCTCGGGCTTCGATTATTCCATTGTCGTCCGCGCCTCGCCCGAACGCGTGCTGGCGGCGTTTTTCGATCCAGCCGCGCTGTCCGTGTGGTGGCTCGCCGCGCGATCGGTCACCACGGCACGGCCGCTCGGGATCTACGCCGTCGAATGGGAACCGACGCCGGAGTCGGACGCCATTCTCGGTCGGCTCGGCGGGGTCTTTTACGGCATCGTCATGGAGTACAAGGCGGGACGGGAACTGTTCATCGCGGACGCCTGGTGGCTCCCGCCGGACGGGGACCCGATCGGGCCGATGTCGCTGCAGGTGAACTGTTCGCTCGAAGACTCGGCCTGCCGCCTCCGCGTCCGGCAGTCTGGCTTCGAGGAGACGCCCCGGTTCCGCCGGTACTACAGCGTGATCGAGCGGGGCTGGCACATCTCGCTGTCCGCGCTCAAGGAGTACATCGAGCGGTCGTCCGCCGCGCAGTGATGCTCAGCCGATCCGCTGAACGTTGACGAAATTTGCGTCCAGCCGGCTCACGTCGGCACTGACGTTCACGAAGACGACGACCGACCCGGGCTGCAGGATCTTCCGCTCGAGCAGCAGTCGCTCGAGGCGTCCGACCTCGCGCTCCTCCGTCACGATCGGCGCCACGCCCCAATAGAGGCCAAGCGTGCCGGCCAGCCGCTCGCTGGCTGTCGCAGCGTAAATCGGTGCGCGCGGACGGAGCGCCGACAGCAGCCTGGCTGTCTTGCCTTCGCGTGTCACCGCGACAATCGCATCCGCGTCGCCTGCCGACGCGAGCGTGAGCGCTGCCTCGCAGAGCGCGCGACTGTGCCGTGTGCCGATCGGCTCGAGGGTCAGCGACACGCGGTCGGAGGAGGGGAGCGACTCCGCATCGCAGATGATGGCGGCGAGCGTCTGGACCGCGCGAACCGGGTACGCGCCCGCGGCGGTCTCGCCGGCGAGCATGATCGCATCGACCCCCTCGTCCACGGCATTGGCGGCATCGCTCACCTCCGCGCGAGTCGGACGCGGATCGACCCGCATCGACTCGAGGACCTGGGTGGCCAGAATGACGGGGCGGCCCAGCACCCTGGCGCTTCGGACGATCTGCTTCTGCACCCTGGGCAGCTGTTCGAGCGGCATCTCGAGCCCCAGATCTCCGCGTGCGACCATTACGCCATCGGCCACGTTCAGGATCGCTTCCAGGTTGTCGACGGCAGCCGGGCGTTCCACCTTTGCGATGATTGGCACCGGGCGGCCCGCGGACGTCATGATCTCGCGGTCAGGATGTCCTCGGCGGTCTGAACGAAGCTCAGCGCCACCATATCGATACCGAGCCCGAGGCCGAACTGCAGGTCCGCGGCGTCCTTCTCGGTCACGGAGGACGCGGGCAGCGCAACGCCCGGCGCGTTGATGCCTTTGTGCTCGCCAAGGGGCCCGCCGGTGACGACCACTGTCGTCAGCTCGTCGTGTCCGGCGCTTGTGACCTGCAGCTCGATCCGCCCGTCGTCGAGGAACAAACGGTCCCCGGGTTGCGCCGAGCGCACCAGCGCGGCGTACGGGGTGAAGATCCGCCCTTCGGAACCCGCATCGTCTCCGCTGCCGAGTCGAATCTCGTCGCCGACGGTGAATCGCAGGGGACCGCCGCCGACGATTGCGCCCGTTCTGATTTTCGGGCCGCTGAGGTCCTGCATGATCGCCACGTGGCATCCGGCCCGGACCGAAGCCGCGCGGATGGCCTCGAACACCGCCGCGTGCGAGGCATGTGAGCCGTGCGAAAAATTGAGGCGGAACACGTTCACACCCGCGACGAGGAGCTCTTCCAGGATGTCTGGCGCCGCGCATGCGGGCCCTACCGTCGCGATGATTTTGGTGTGCCGCATCATGTCCTTTGGGTCATTCTGCCGGGCCCCACGGATCGACGAGCGCTTTCGTAATCCGCATCGACTCGGCTGCCGCGAGGGCGTCGTTCAACTGGTGGAGGGTGTAGCGCCGCTCACCGATCCTGCGCCAGGGCACCGTGGCGGCGTGACGCTCGAGGAGCGTGAGCGCGTCGACGAAGTGACGCGCTTCGCTCCCCCAGCAGCCGCGGATTTCGAGATGCTTCCGGTTGATGTGCTGATGCGCATTGATCTGGCTGGGGCCCGCGTCCGTGTAGTGGCCGGCGATGATGTACCGGCCACCATCACGCACAAGCATGACCCCTTCCTCGAATGCGCGCGGAGACCCCGCGGCTTCGACCACGACATCGGCTCCCTCGCCCCAGGTGAGCGCCCGCACGGCCTCGAGACGTTCTTCGGGCGACGTGCGCTCGAGCGCGTAGACGTAATCGGCACCCATCGCCAGGGCGAGATCGAGGCGTGCGGCTGGCGCGCCAATCGCCAGGATGAGCCCGGCGCCTGCGAGCCGCGCCAGTGCAATCGTGCTCAGACCGACAGCGCCGGTGCCCTGGACGAGAACGCTATCGCCAAGCCGCAGCGACGCGCGCTCGATGATGTGCACGGCCGTGAGAAGTCCGCAGCCGGCCCCGATGTAGTCGTCGAAACCCACGCCGTCCGGCAGACGGGCGACTCCCACGCCCGGCTCGAGGTGAATCGCCTGTGCCCAGCCGCCGAAGAGGCCCTCGGCCGCGGGATCGGTGATGCCGTAGACGCGCCGCGAGGCGCAGCGCGTGGGGGTGCGATGCACCGTGCAGGCACGACACCGCCCGCACGTGCGGTGCACGTCGAAGAAGACGGCGCGGTCGCCCTCACGAAGCGCCGTGCCGTCGAGCCCGCGGACCGATCCGCGGATCGCCTCGAGCGTGCCTGCGGAGACATGGCCGGGGATGATCGGGTAGGGAACGCCGGCAAGGCGGCCGTGCCACAAATGTACGTCGGTACCGCACACCTCCGACCTCGCCGTGCGGAGCAGGGCGGCACCGGGCGCGAGATCGGGAGCTGGAAATTCGCGTACTTCGATCGGCTGGCGCGGGCCCGGCATGACGGCAGCAAGGATGCGGCGGCTCACGGCGTACGGTAACCTTGAACGAACGGCCGCAGAACGGATCCGCGTACTCGGCTCAATGGATCATCAGCTTACCATCCGCGTCAGCCCACGTATGTCGTACCCGGTTCACTTCAGCGTTCCTGCCGTTGTCCTGGCGCTCGCCATGTCGGCTGCGCCGGGGTGGGCCCAGACGCCGGACACACGTAAGCCGCGCCGCCAGTTCGTCACGGTCAGCTACGAATCGTTCGCGACCGAGCCGCTGCACTTCGAGCGGTTCCCTCTCGAGGACCTCGTCGGCGCACCGGTTGCGGCCGCACAGTTCAAGTCGTACGACTACGAGACACGGGACGGGTCAGTGCTGATCGACGTGGTGAACTTCACGCGCCGCGGCCATGGAGCCGGGATTTCGCTGTATCCGTTCGGCGCCAGTATCGGCGCCACGCTCGCCCTGCGAGCAAGCGTCCAGGACCTGCCCGACATCGCGGTGACGTTCACCGGGCCGTCCGCGCCTGCCAACTACGAACTGACCGGCGCGCGCGCATACGACATCGGCGCCGCGATTGTCGTCGCCGATCATTCTCGCGGCTGGGGCCTTGGGAGCCAGGCGTTCGTCGGCGGAGGCAGGGGGCGCATCCGGGCGGCAACGCGTACGGGCGACCGCCTGTTCGCGGAGGGCGGCGGGGGAATCAGTTCCGGACCCTTCGGCCTCGAGCTGTCGGTCAAGTTCGCCTGGAACCACCTGACCGATCCCGTCGATCATCACTTCATCACCGTGCCGGTGGCCCTCCGCGGCACGCTCAGTTTCTGACGATGGACCGGACATCGCAGACGCAGATGGAAGCGTGGCTGCGCGCCGCGTCGGACGACGCGGACAGGCGCGGCCTGCCGCAGCTGAAGCCGCTGCTCGAGACGCTGGCGCGCGCGACCTCCGCGTTGCGCGAAGCGGACCGCGCCGCCCGCGACGATCACGCCGGGTCGGCATCCGCGGGCCCTGCGACGTTTGGAAGCTCGGGCGGGCGAACGGAGACCACAGAGTGACCACCGCCGCGGACCTGCGATCGATCGGCGAGGTGGCCGTCCAGATCAGAACCGGAGCGCTGTCACCGCTCGATCTGACCCGTGCCTGTCTCGACCGCATCGACGCCCGACGGGACCTGAATGCGTTCATCACGGTCATGCGCGACAGGGCGCTGGCCGACGCCGCGGCGGCCGGACGGCAGATCGCGACCGGGCACTACCGCGGGCCGCTCCACGGCATTCCGGTCTCGATCAAGGACCTGATCGACGTGGCGGGGACGCCGACGACCTCGGGATCGGCGGTGCCGCCCGGGCACCCCTCGCGCGACGCACCGATCGTCACGCGGCTCCGCGACGCGGGCGCAATCGTCGTCGGCAAGACAAACCTGCACGAGTTTGCGTTCGGTACGACAAGCGAGGAATCCGCGTTCGGGCCCGTGCGGCATCCCCGCGATCCCAGCCGATCGCCAGGCGGGTCGAGCGGCGGCTCCGCCGTGGCGCTGATCGAGGGGATGTGTTTTGCCTCGATCGGGACCGACACCGGCGGTTCGGTCCGCATCCCGTCCGCGGTCTGCGGCACCGTGGGGCTGAAGCCCTCGCTGCACGAGCTGCCGTCCGCCGGCATCGTTCCGCTCAGCACGACGATGGATCATCCGGGTCCCATGGCCCGAAGCGTCGCAGATGTCGGCGTGGTCTTCGAGGCATTGAAAGGCTCCGGCAGGCGACCCGCGGCCGAGGGCAGCCGACCGCTCGTGCTTCGCGTCCCGGAAGCGTACTTCTGCGAGCGGCTCGAGCCTGGTGTGCGCGAGGCGCTCGCCGCGGCGCGGAAGAAGCTCGCCGCGGAGGGCCACCGCATCGAGACGGTCACGATCGCCGACGCCGCGCGGACTCCGGACGTCTATCTGCACATCGTGCTGCCAGAAGCCTCGTGGTTCCACGCGCCGGTTCTCGAGCGCTACCCCGATCGGTACTCACCCGGCGTCCGCCTCCGGCTGGAAATGGGGCGATACATCCTCGCCGAGGATTACGTCCGCGCGTTGTCGCTCCGCGCCAGGCTGACGCGGGCGGTGGACGACGCGCTCGACGGCTGCGACGCCCTGCTCCTGCCGACGCTCCCGATCACCGCCCCGGTGATCGGCGCAACCACGGTGGATGTGGACGGCAAGCCGGAACCCGTCCGCGCGATCATGTTGCGGCTGACGCAGCTCTTCAACATCACGGGACACCCGGCAATCGCGCTTCCCGCCGGCGTGGCAGGTGACGGCTGGCCCGTGAGCATGCAGCTCGTGGGACACACGAACGGCACGGACGCGCTGCTGCGGGTCGCGGCTCGCGTGGAAGCGAGACTCCGCGCGTGATCTCCCGGGTTTTTCACGACTGGGAGCGGCGGCTCGCTGCAGGTGCGGAGGGGCGCCAGGTCAGGCCGTTCGAATGGGGGCTCGAGTGGGTCGAGGGTCTGGAGCCCGGGCCGGCGGACGAAGCCGATCGGCTCGCAGCCTGGGCATCGCGCACCGTCGAGGAGAGCGATGCGTTCTTCGCGCTTCCGCCCTGCGACGACTACCGTCTCGAGGAAGACCGGCTCTCGTTTCCGAGCGCCATCACCACGCCGCATCCGGAAAACAACATCGTTCGCGCGCGATACTTCCCGGATCGATCCGGACGCGGGCGGCGCCGGGCAGTCCTCGTCCTTCCGCAATGGAACGCCGACGCGGGCGGCCACGTGGGCCTGTGCCAGCTGCTCAACAGGTTCGGCATCAGCGCGCTTCGCCTCAGCCTCCCCTATCACGATGCGCGGATGCCGCCCGAGCTCCGTCGCGCCGACTACATCGTCAGCGCCAACGTCGGCCGGACGACGCAGGTGTGCCGCCAGGCGGTCCTGGATGCCCGCCGGGCCATTGCGTGGCTGGCGGCCGAGGGCTACACGTCGATCGGGATCCTGGGAACGAGCCTGGGATCGTGCCTCTCGATGCTGACGGCCGCGCACGAGCCGCTCGTACGAGCCGCGGCGCTCAACCACATCTCGCCGTACTTCGCCGACGTGATCTGGGACGGCCTGTCCACGGAGCACGTTCGCGAGAGCCTGAACGGCAGGATTGACCTGGAGGCGCTGCGCCGCATCTGGATGCCGATTTCCCCGTTTCCGTATCTCGAACGCGTGCGGGGCAAGCGCGTACTGCTGGTCTACGCGAAGTACGACCTCACGTTCCCGGTCAGCCTCTCGCGCTTTCTGATTGGCGAATTCGAGCGGCGCGGCATCGATCACGAAGTGGCGGCGCTCCCCTGCGGGCACTACAGCACGGGAGTGGGGCCGTTCAAGTGGATGGACGGATTCGTACTCTGCCGGTTCCTGAGCCGCAGTCTGTAGGTTCCGGGATCCCCGATCCCTGATCCCTGATCCCTGATCCCTGATCCCTGATCCCTGATCCCTGATCCCTGATCTTTAAAGGTATTTCAGCACGCCGCGGAGCGCATCGAACAGTGCGCCGGCGACGGCGCGCACGATCGGCGACACTTCGCCGTTCGCGATGTTCTCGGCCGTGGCGACAGGCTGGGTGACGAGCAGGTAGATGAGACCGCCGGCGAACACGGCCGTCAGAATCCCGATGATCCCGGCGAGGCTGAGGCTACGCTGGGCAAGGCTCATTGCAAGGCGCCCAGTTTACAACGAGGCGGCATAACTGTCAGTTGGACGGAACACCGGCCGGACCGGTTCCCTCCAGCTCGGCAGCGGGTTCAGGCGGGGGCGATTTGGGACGCCACGCCGAGGTCCAGCTGCTCGAGCCTTGACCCCATTTTATCGCGATCGCCGACGATGAGCGTCAGCAGTCTGCCGGGATCGATGTGCTGCGCGGCGACCCTCGTGACGGCGGCCTCGTCGACGGCAAGCACCTTCGGCACGAAGGTGGAGAAGTAATCGTCGGGTAGTCCGTAGAGCGCGAGCTGCGCTGCGGCCCGGCTGATCTGTTCGGCGGTCTCGAAGTTGCGCGGGTAGCCTCGGGTGAGCGCCGCGCGGCCCATCTCCAGCTCCCCCCGGGTCACCGGCCGGTCGCCTCGAATGGCGCGGAGCTCCGACAGCGATTCGAGGACGGCGTCGACCGTCGCGTCGGACTGCACGCTCGCATTGAGTACGAACGGCCCTGGCCCACGGCGGAATTCGAACGAGGTCCGCGCGCCGTAGGTGTATCCCTTGTCTTCGCGGAGATTCATGTTGATCCGGCTCACGAACTGGCCACCGAGCACCATGTTCAGGACGAGCAGCGCATGGTAATCAGGCGTCGCGCGCGAGACCGACACGTGGCCGATGCGCAGCTCGGACTGAGCCGCGCCGGCCCGGTGCAGCACGGCGAGGCGCTCACGCGGCGGCGCGGGCGTCGGCAGCGTGGATGGATCGACAGGAACCTGGGTCGCCGACCCGGGCGACCAATCGCCGAACGCGCGCTCGACGAGCGCCGCCAGCTCCGCATGACTCGCGTCGCCTGAGGCCACGAGAGTCAGACGCGACGGCGTGAACATGGATCGATGGAAGGCGCCGACCTCCTCGAGCTCCATCGCACGCAGCGACGGTTCGGTGCCGATCGGCTGGTGCCCGTACGGGTGATCCGGATAGAGCCGCTCGGTGAACGCGCGGTCGGCCAGCGCCGGCGCCAGGTCACGCAGCTGGACGAGGCGATTCAGCCGCAGCTCGCGGACGCGTTCGAAGTCGCTCTGGTGGAGCCGCGGGCGCACGATCATGTCGGCCAGCAGCGTGATTCCGCGGTCCGCAAAGCGCGCCAGGCTGGAGAGCGTCAGGATGGTGGCGTCGGATCCAATCTCCGAGTCCAGATGTCCGCCGATGCGCCCCAGGCTGTCGTGCAGCTCGATCGCGTCGAGCTCGCCTGACCCCTCGTCGAGCATGTCGCTCGTAATTGCGGCGAGCCCCGGGCGCGCGACAGGGTCGGACGCGGCGCCGATCGGCAGCAGCGCAAGAAAGCTCACGAGCGGTACCGCATGATGCTCGACGGTGAGAATCCGCAATCCGTTCGCCAGCTGCCGGCGCCGGATATCGGGGAAGGTGAAGCGCGGCTCGGGCCCGAGCGCCGGGAGACGTGAGCGGTCGATCGCCATCAGGCCACCGACACCGGCTGCGAGCCTTCGAGTGCGGCCGCCGCCTGGCCGCGCGGCACTACGCTCAGGGCCACGCGCGCGTCGCGCCGCAGCCACTCGCGGGATGCGCGCTGCATCCCTTCCGGCGTCACCTTCCGGTACCGAGCCAGATCCGTTTCGAAGAATCCTGGATTCCCGACATAGATGTTGTATGCGTTCAACTGATCGCCCTTGCCGCCGAAGCCGCCGACGGTCTGCAGCCGGTACATGAAATTGGCCTCGGCCTGCGCCTGGCAGCGCTCCATCTCCGGTGCCGTCGGACCACTGTCGGTCAGCGTCCCGAGCACCTGCACGATCGCACGTTCGAGCTCGGCGAGCGTGCGGCCGGGCGCCGCCGTCGCCACGATCTGGAAATAGCCGCCGATCTCGCGCGAGTTCTGCGACGCGGCGATCTCGGTGGCCATACGCTGCTCGTAAACGAGCGTGCGATAGAGCCGCGAGGTCTTGCCGCTCCCCAGGACTTCTCCGACAAGATCCAGCTCGGCATCGTCCGACGCAAAGAGCGCCGGCGAGTGCCAGGCGAGGTACAGCCGCGGCAGCTCCACGCGGTCTTCGAGCGAGAGGCGCATCTCGGCGCCAATCGCGGCCGGTGGAGTGAACACCACAGCCGGCGGCTCGTCGCCGCCTTCAATGGGGCCGAAATAATCCGTCGCGAGCGCGAGCACCGTGTCTGTGTCGACGTCTCCGGCGAGCGCGAGCGAGGCGTTGCGCGGCCGGTAGTAGGTCTGAAAAAACGCCTTGACGTCGTCGAGGCGCGCCGCGCGGATGTCGTCGGCTCCGCCGATGGTCGCCCAGTGATACGGATGATCGGGGGCATACAAGGCCGCGGCGAGCGCCATGCCGGCGAACCCGTACGGCCGGTTCTCGTAGTTCTGGCGCCGTTCGTTCAGGACGACTTCGCGCTGGTTCTCGAACTTCGCGTCCGTGAGCGCGGGGAGCAGGTACCCCATGCGGTCGGACTCCATCCACAAGGCGAGCTCGAGCGCGTTCGTGGGCACGACCTCCCAGTAGTTCGTGCGATCGGCGTTGGTCGACCCGTTGAGCGACGCGCCCGCTTCCTGGAGCGGCTGGAAGAAACCGCGATCGTAGTGCTGGGACCCCTCGAACATCAGGTGCTCGAACAGGTGCGCGAAGCCCGTGCGCCCGGGCACTTCGTTCTTCGAGCCGACGTGGTACCACACGTTGACCGCCACGATCGGGCAGCCGTGATCTTCGTGAATCAGGACGTCGAGGCCATTCGCCAGTCGGTGTTGGGTGTAGGTGATGTTCACAGGCGGTATATCTCGGTCGGATTCTAGAGTTTTACGGGTTCTACGGGTTCTAAGGTTTTGTTCTAGGGTCCAGACCGAGACTCTAGAACACGTATAACGCGTAAGACACACGTATAACGCGTAAAACCTTAAAACCTTAAAACCCTCACGGAGCACTCATCGAAGTCAGCGCACGGGCATCAATGGGATCGCGGTCTTCCTGTAGCTCGCAATCGAGAGCTGGACGGCAAGCTGCCTGGCAGCGGCGTGGAACGCCTCGGCCGCGGGCGATCCGCGCTCTCCGATCGTAATCGGGACGCCGGTGTCCCCGCCTATGCGGATCGGCTCGTATATCGGAATCCGCCCGAGAAACGGAATGGACATCTCGGTCGCGAGTGCCTCGCCACCGCCCTTCCCGAAGATGTCGCTCTCGTGGCGACAATCCGGGCAGACGAAGTGGCTCATGTTCTCGACGAGCCCGAGTGGTGTGATGTTCAGCTTCTGATACATGCGCACGGCGCGCCGGGTATCGGCCACCGAGACAATCTGCGGGGTGGTGATCACGACGCTGCCGGACACAGGGACGGTCTGGCTCAGACTGAGCGCGATGTCGCCGGTGCCGGGCGGCATGTCGACGATCAGGTAATCGATATTGTCCCACCTGACCTCGCGGAAGAACTGCTGGATGACGCTGTGCAGCATCGGACCGCGCCAGATGACCGGGGCGTCGTCCCCCGTCATGAACGCCATGGAGACGAGCTGGATACCGTACTGTTCCGCCGGGATGATCTTGCCCGAGTCGTCGCCCGTGAGCTGCGTCCTGATTCCGAGCATCAACGGCACGTTCGGGCCATACACGTCGCCGTCGATCATCGCGACGCGACTCCCCATCTGGCTGAGCGCAATCGCGAGATTGACCGCGACCGTTGTCTTGCCAACGCCGCCTTTGCCGGCCCCGACCGCGATGATGTTCCTGACGCCCGGCACCGCGGCCTTCCCCGCGGGATCCGCCGCGGTGGTCGAACGCACCTTGGCCGTCATCTCGACTGCCACATTGGTGACGCCGGGGATCGCCGCCACCGCCGTGCGTGCCTGCTCGCGCATCTGTTCCCTGAAGGGCGCGCCGTGCGTGGCGAGCTCGATCGTGAACGACACGACGCCGCCATCGATCTTCAGATCCTTGACGAACTTCAGGTTGACGATGTCGCGGTTGAGGTCAGGATCGCGGATTGAGCGGAGCGCGTCGAGAACAGCAGCATCCGAGAGCGGGACAGTCACAATCCGATGATTGTACCGCGAGTCGAATCCCCAGAAGCTCTCAGACTCTCTCTTCTGCCATTGCGCCGGCGATGGGCAGTTTGAACCGCTCCCCTTGATAGGCCTTGAACATGAGGAGCAGCCAGAGCACGGCCGAGCCATAGAAGACGAAGATGGACAGAATCCAGCCGAGGAGAGGGATTGCGAGGCATACGAGCAGCGCGAGACACGCGCTGCCAAAGACGATGGTCGCCTGTGCGGCGTGAAAGCGGACGAACCCGTTGTGCGGCTCCGTCAGATAGAACAGCACGCCCGTGACCCACCCGAGGCTGTAGCACAGCGCCGCGGCGACGTTCGGATCCAGCCCGCTCGATGTTTTTCCGGAGTCTGGCGCGGTTGGCGGCGTCATCGCTTCGGCGTCATGAACACGCGGCGGGTTTCGTTGTGCAGCAACACCCAGTACGCGTAAATGCTCAACGCCGTCCCGAACGGCAGCACGAACAGGTTGAGCGCGCCGAGGCCCAGGATGGCCGTCCGGCCGCGCGCCTCCTCGCGGCGCAGCGCCGAGCCCGCCCAGGCGTTCACGCCGCCGCCGGCCAGGAGCGCGACGCCGAAGAGCACGAATGCCCCAGCCGTCACGCCCGCCGCCATCCGGTCGTCGGCCGATGTGATCCCGATCGCAATCGCCCCGACCGCCAGCAACAGCATCGAGCTGCCGAGCAGCAGGCCCATTGCTCCCCAGACCAGCTGGAGAATTCCGAGCAGATGGAGATGGGGTCGCATGCGTCCGACGGGCTACCGGATGCTGATCCGGACGTCCACGAAGGTCTGCGGCGCGCCGGTCGGCGCGACGCTGAAGCGGAACCGGGCCCCTTCGCGAACGCCGGCGGGCACGCGGAGGCGCATCTCGTGGGTGTTCGTCACTTCGCCGCCGCCGCCGCACGCCGCGCACCAGTCGGACCAGACTTCGCCCCGGCCGCCGCAGCGCGGACAGGTGCGTCGCAGCGGCACATGCAGGGGGACGAGCGCGCCCCAGAACGCTTCCTGCGGCGTCAGCACGATCTCGGCGGAGAGCGACGCTTCGGGGGCGCCGCCGAAGAAGGAATCGCGCATGCGGTCGAGCACGCTCGAGACGGACGGAAAATCAATCGAGATCTCGTCGCCCAGCCAATCCGCGCGCGTGCCGGTCACGAGGTTGGCGTCGTACGAACGCCGGCGCTCGGGGTCGCGCAGGACTTCGTACGCGCGGGACACCTCGAGAAAGGCGGCGCCGCGATCGTCCCCCGAGATGTCGGGGTGATAACGGCGCGCCAGCTGCCGGTACGCGCGCTTGATCTCTTCAGCACCCGCGCCCGGCGCCACGCCCAGAACGTCGTAATAATCGCGCATTGCGCTCATCGGCCAGCCCTGCAGATTCAGTGCCGGTGTGGTTACGATAGGAGCCGGTCGGGGCTAAGTCAAGAACAGCCCGGCACCGGGTGCTAAAATTGCCCCATGAAGGAGTGTCCGCTCTGTGGAGAATCGATGCGGCTCAGCGTGCGCCAGATCCAGGGGCCGGCCGAGAACGCGGGTGCGGTGCGGGTGGTCCGCGAGTGGATCTGCCCCGACTGCGATTATTTCGAAGATGCCGAAGCGGGAGAAGGTTAGCGCGGGATCAGCGGGCGCCGAGCGTCAGCAGCACTTCGTTGCGGACGTCTTCCTCGAAATCCGCGAAATTCATCGCCGTCTCGCATTCGTCGCACAGCACTTCGATCACCGCGGGGCGACCTTCCTCGTTCGCTTCCACCCGCGCGTCGCGTAACTGGACGACGTGCATCTGCAGGGTCTTGACCAGGAAGTTCTGGTCGTTCCCGCAGCTCGGACAAGTCAAAGCCATCTAGACGTCACTCCTCTCGGCCACCGAGGCCGTTGCCAAACCTTCGAATTGTACGAGAACGGCTTTCCCGTACGCAATCAAGATCTTCGGGCGATGACCACTTCCGCGATGGGTGTACGATGGCGCCATGACCGATCACACGCCCGCCGCCGGGATCAAAAGCGAAGCACGCGGGCCGCACTGGGTCGCCTGGGTCCCCGGCATCGACGGAAAACCTGAACGATCGGTCATTCTGGTGGGACGAACCCGGAAGGAAGCAGAGGATCGAGCGCGGCGGTGGGCGGAATTGAACTCGGCGGGCTGAGTCGGCCGGACGCGTTATTCGTCTGAGTCGTCTTCGTCGTCGAACTCCTGGGGGTCACCAAGACGCAGAACCTGCCCACTGGCATGGCCCGCGAGAATGCAATGCGGCCCCTTCGCCTCGAGCGAGACGACGGCGACATCCCAGGGACGAGCGCGATACGCGGCCGCAACACACCCGCACGGCAGGCCTTCGAGCGCCTCGAGCTCGAACACCGTGGTCGTCGGCTTCACGTAAGTCTGCGCACCAGAAGGGACTGCCATACCGCACCTCCCCGTCGCTGGCCATCACTGCAATCCCGAAGCCAGTTACAGGGTTAGACAGTCGTGCAGTCCCTTTGGTTCCGAGCGGCCTCCAAACCCTGCAGACACATCATCATGCAGCAATCGGCCGGAGGGCGGCATTTCCTCGCCGATATGACACCTGCAGGCTACACGAGGCCCGGATATGTGACCCTGGCATCGTGCACGCGCCCGAAAGCGCTCAGCTCATGGGGCTTAGCCGTCGCCGACGACATGATGTGCTGAACTTTCACATTCCGTACGAAAAGCGCGTCCGCAAGGAACCTGCGGTGACACTGCCACCACAGCGCCTCGGCGCACATGACCGTCGTCGTGCCCTCGGCCGCGAACGCTTCCAGCGCCTCGAGTCCCTCCTGGAACTCGGGTGTCTGCATGTGATCCGCATACCCGCGAAAACCCGGGTGACGAACTGCGGTGTTGTTCGAATCAGGCCACGGCCGGCGGCGCCCGCCGAGCGCAGGAAAATGCCGGTAACCGATCCCGCTCGCCGCCAGCCACGTCTGCAGCGCCTCCCTGCCGAAATGCGGGTGCCGCCTCGAGTAGGGGATCGTCCGGATGTCGGCGACCTGGCGGATCTCGTGCGTCACGAGCAGTGCCAGGAAAGCATCTGCTGAATGCGTCGAATGGCCGATGGTGTGGATGACGAGCGGCGGCACCAGAGTCTCTAAGCAGGCAGCTCTCACGTCTCAGCTCTGAGCTCTGAGCTCTCGTAGATGAGCTTTCCCTCCACGCGGGCGCCGGGAAACAGCGCACGCGCCGCATCGACATATAGATCGAGTTGCGCCTGATGGGAGGGCCGCGGGATGCCCGTCTTGAATTCGACGACGACGACCGAGCCGTCAGGGGCGACGACAACGCAATCGATGGTCCCTCTCAGCAGCACGGTGCCGTGGTCCACGCTCGTCGGCATCCCCGCCGCATCACACCCGTGTGAACCTGCCGCGGGACGGCCGGTTGTCCGCATCGAGAACGGCACCTCGTACAGCGGCTGACCACTGCCGAGGAGCAACCCGACATCATCGCGGCTCCGCATCCGGCGCGCGAGCGCCACCGCGGCGTCGATCGTCCCCTCGGCGTCAGCCAGCCCCGCCCGCTCCTCAGGCTTCATTAAGCCGCGCGCACGGCTCGTGTCCTTTTCATCGGGACCTTCCGCCCGCGTGTCCCAGGCGCGCAGCAGGCGGTGGACGAGCGTGCCGACGATGGCCCCTCCCCCACTCGTCGGTGCCTGGCGAGGCGCCGGCACGCTGTCGAGCCATTCGGTGACCGGCATGCGAACGGTCGTGTGTGTTTCCGGAACCGGTCCGAAGCGGTCGGACGGTGAGGATGCCGCTGGAACGCTGACCTCCACGTTGATGGACGGCGTCGGCTCTCCGGTTGCCGGGACCGGCGGCACCTTGCAAATCCGCCACTCGAAGGGCCGGCCGGATGGTCCGGCCCAGCCAAGGACGGTGCATTCGTCGAACGCCGTCGCCGCGCGGCTGAAGATCTCCCGCAGCGAGTCCGGGAGGATTTCCGCGAGGCTGCCCCGACCGGGCTGCATCACGCCATTCTTCAGCGGCGAGGAGAGATAGAGGCGATCCCGCGCGCGTGTGAGGGCGACATAGAGCAGGCGCCGTGTTTCGTGCTTCTCCCGCTCCCGCTCGGCTTCGTCGCTCTCCGACACGAATGGTCCGACCGACACCGACGGCTCTCCCCCTTCGCCCTCGACGCTGACCCGGATCGGCCGCGGCGGCCCTGTGGCCCCCCTCGACAGGTTGACCACGAACACAACAGGGAACTCGAGCCCTTTTGCGGCATGCACGGTCATCAGGTTGACGGCATCGAGCGCTTCGATGACGGCGTTGGATTCGTCGCCTGCGGTCAGCGAGTCGATGTGGTCCGCGATCCGCGGAAGGGTCGCGTATCCGCGATTCTGGATGCGCCGCACGAGGCCACGCATCTTCTTCAGATTTTCCCACGCCTGCTGCCTGCGGGGCCCCCGCAGCTCGTACGCATACGCAGTCTCGGGCAGCAGCCGCTCGATGAGATCTGCCGGCGGCAGCCGGTCCACCCAGGGCAGCCACCGAGTGACGTGCGCGCGCAGATGCAGGAGAACGCGCCGGTCCTCCTCGTTCAGCCCTGCCGCGGCGGCCGGCAGCTCCGCGGCCAGGATAGCGGCGGCGATCTTCGTACCGAGCCGGGCCAGCCCTCCGTCCGACATCCGCACGAACCGCGATCGCAGGAACGCGGCCGCGCGCAGGTCGGACCGCGGATCGGCGAGAAATCGCATCAGCGCCGAGACGTCCTTGATTTCGTCCGCGTCGAAGAACCCGAGCCCCTTGTAAACGTACGTGGGGATGCCGCGAAGCTCGAGGGCGCGCTCGAACTCACGATGGCTCGTGCGGGACCTGAACAGGATAGCCACGTCGCCCGGACGTGCGCCTCTCGCGACGCCTGTGTTGCGGTCGCGGATCGTTTCCTCGCGGAGCACTCTCTCGATCTCGAGCGCCACGGCCGCCGCACAATCGAGCGGGTCCTCGGCGGATGCCACACCGAGCACGGGGCCGCCCGATCGCGTGTCTCGTGCGACGTCAATCGGAAACCGGTCGGTGTCCACGTACGTGAAGTCGTCGGCACGGCCGCCCGTGTGCGAGATCTCCGTGAACACCTCATTGATGAATTCCAGCAATTCCGGGAGCGCCCGGAAGCTGCGGCTGATCGCCCGGCGCGGATCTCCGCCAGCCCGGAGCCCCTCGATGTACCGGCCGGCCTGCTGAAGAACGGCCACCTCCGCGTCCCGGAAGCGGTAAATCGACTGCTTGCGGTCACCGACAATGAAGATCGACGGCTGCGTCGGGAGGCCGAGGCCTTCGCCCCAGGATTGAATCAGCAGGGACACGAGGTCCCACTGCGCGCGGCTGGTGTCCTGGAACTCGTCGACGAGCACATGGTGGTATCGCGATTCGAGCCGGAACCGGCTTTGCGAGAACTCGTCCATCTGCCGCAACAGGTCCAGCGCACGCTGCAGGACGTCCGAGAAGTCCAGCGCCGATCGCTCCTCGAGCGCCCGCCGGTACTGCTCGAGCGCGATAGCCAACATGCGGCGCACGCCGCGCGCGAGCACGACGTTCAGATCGCGCGCAAACGCGGCCACGACGCGTTCGATGTGCGGCGCCACCTGGAACACCGCGGCGCGGTGGCGTTTCGCCGCCTCCGCGTCCGGGTAATCGCGCTCGGTGTTGTACGGCGGGATCCCGCCGCCTTTCCGGGGCCTGCGATCGTTGGTCAGGAAATGAGCGGCGACTCGTTCGACAAGCGCACGAATCGCTGCGTCGCTTTGAGGCTCCTGAGCGTCGAGGCGCGCCATGTCGCGCGCGAACATCTGGTAGCGCGGATGGCCCGTGGGGCCATCGGCGAGGAATCGGGACCAGCCGCCCGGCACGGTGCGGAGCGCGTCCTGCAGCGAGGTCGCCGCGCGGCGGCAGACGATCGCGGCGGTCAGGTCGGTGGGGCCGGTTGCGAGAAAGCGGTTCAGCGCGTCCCACGCGACCAGCCGCCGTTCGAGCAGCGATGCAAGCCCGGCCCGCGTCCTCGATACGCCGAGCTGCGCGAGCACCAGCGCCACGTCGGGCTCATGTTTCGCCAATCCCGCAAAGATCCGCAGGGACTGGTCGAGTGAAGCCTCGATGAGGCGAGGCACTTCGGTCTCGTCCGCCATCTCGAAACCGGGATCCAGGTCCGCCTCGAGCGGGAACTCGCGCAGGAGCGACAGGCTGAACGCGTCGATGGTACTGATGGCGATCTCGCCGAGCCGGTCCCGAATCTCGTGCCATCTCGCCCTGTCGAACTCGGATCGCGCGGCCGCCGCCTTCAGCTCGCGCACGATGCGCTCCCGCATCTCGGCCGCGGCTTTTCGCGTGAACGTGATCGCGAGGATATTGGCCGGATCGACTCCTGCCTTCAGCAGGTTGACGTATCGCCACACGAGCACGGACGTCTTGCCCGTGCCCGCCGACGCCTCGAGCACGACGTTGTGCCGCGGGTCGATCGCGAAGGCACGCGCGGCGGCGTCTGCATCAGCGTGCACGATAGGCGGTGGCGCCGGCGGCGAAACGGTGCCCCTCGAGGCGAACGATCGCTCCGCCGGCTGCTCGGCAGCTTCCTGCGGCTCGGCACCGAACAGCGGCAACTGGCTTGACGGCGACGACCGCGCGTGCCGCGGGTCAGTCATCGCCAACGTAATCCTTGCGACAGACCGACGCGTACCCACACCACGTGCAGAGGAACGGCTCGTCCGGGTTGGGCGGGAACTCGCCGCGTTCAATCGCGTCGATGGCGCCCAGGAAGCGCTCCTCTCCCGCCCGGATTGCCTCCTTCAATGACGAGGAGCCGCCGAGCTCCACGAACGGGTTCTTCTCACGAAACGCCACATATCCCGCCTTGCCGACGGCCCAGGAGCGTCCGTGCCGTCCGGACAGCGACTGCTCCGCGCAGACCCCGTACACGGGCAACTGCAACGCCCGCGCAGGCTTTGGAGCCTTGCCGAGCTTGTAGTCGATCACTCGAAGCGTGCCGTCGGCGAGCAGGTCGATGCGATCGGCCTTCGCACGCACCTTGACGGTCCTCGGACCGGCCGGCGAGGAGAACACGAACTCGCCTTCGAGCTCGTGCTCCAGCAGCCGCTCGATCACCGACCCGCCCTGCTCGATCTCGAATGCGAAAGCGCGCTCCGCAAGCCCCGGGGCGGCAGCCGACCCGAGCAAATGCGTGCGCTCGACAGCCCGATCGCTCTCCGGAAGCGTCGCAAGCTGGGATTCGGCCACCTCCTCGAACATGGCCACCGCAAGCGCGAGGTTCCCGGTCGTGATGCTGCCGTTCCCCTGCGTCTGCCATCCCGTGAAGAATTGTTGGAAGACCGCGTGGAGGAACTGCCCCCGCTCCTGCGCGGAGAGCCCGGACTCCTCGTCGCGATCTTCGGGAAGCTTGAGGACGTGCGCGGCAAAGTACTTGAACGGGCACTCCAGGTAGCGTTCCACGCGGCTCACCGCATAGACGCCCGGCTCTCGAGCGCCAGCGGCTCCGTGGAACATCGCGTCGAGCGCGGCGGTCCGGGATGTCCGCAGCGTCAGCCACTCGAGCGGCGCTCCGCTCAACGCCGCTGCCGCCAGCGGCTGATCGGCGAGAGCCTCGTGGGTGAACACGCGCGGGCGCGGCTCGTCGACGGTCGGCTCGAGCGGCAGTCCCGCCCCCTCGAGCTCTTCGACGAATGCCGAAGCCGCCACGATCGCATCGTCCTCCAGGGTGAAGAGCGAGACCGCGACCCTGGCGCGCGGCAGCTGCAGCAGGTCATGAAATCCGGCGCGGGCCGCCGCGAGCCGATCCGCATCGATTCCCCACCCGAGCTGAGCGAGGAGCGACGACGGGTAAAAGATGTTCCGCTGCCCGCGATCGGGCCAGTCGCTCTCGACGAGACCCACGAGGCGCACCTCGTCCGCGTCAGCGTATCTGGCGGCCGCCGCATCGAGGAGCGACACCCCGCCGGTCCCCGTCCGCGGCGAAAATGTCTGCCCTTCGATCCACCGCCTCAACGTGCCGGCAAGCTCCGGCAGCGGCACGCTGTGATCGTCATGGGCACGGTGCGCTTCGACGAGAGACTCGAGCGCGCCCAGGATGGCGGCCCGGGCGCGCAGGTGACGGCCGTGCCACTCGTCGGACGGCAACGGCAGGCACTCGTGAGCCAGGATGAAGGCCCGGAGTGTCTCTATCTGGACCGAGGCGAACGGAGCGTCAGCCAGCCCCTGGAGCTCCGCCGCCGCACCGGCGGCGGCCCGGAGCGCGACCGCCGCTTTCGCCGACGTGGATCGGCGCGCGCCACCGGCGGCAACTGCCGACGCTTCTCCCGCATCTTCTGCGAGGCGGCCGAGACGATTCCATCCGCCGACGTACTTCACATCGCGCAGCACCGTGTCCGCCGCCGCGACGCCCTCGGCAGAGACGCCAAACGACCAATGCGGCGACCGGAGAAGCTCGACGAGCGATGCTCTCGTGCCTTCAGTGCTGACGAACGAGAGCACGAGATCGAGCGCCGAAGCGAAAGGCTCCGCGGCGAGCGGCAGGGAATCGAGGGCCTGGTAAGGCAGCCGGGCGTCCGCAAACACCTGCCTGGCCAGGTACAGGTACGGCAGCGGTCGCTGAAATACGACAGCCGTCCGCTCGAGATCCCTCGGTTCCGCCGACTTGATCGATCGGGCAATTTCGGCGAGCTCTTCTTCGCGATCCCTCCACACGCTCCATAACGGCGCCTCGTCGGTGGCCGTGGGGGGCGCCGACAGGACAGGCAGCGCCGCAGCCCCGCCTGCACGCTCCTCCACGATCCCGGGCAGGACGTCATGGACACGTTGATGAAATCCGGCGGACAGCACGTTCTCCGTCGCGATGATGTCGAGATGCTCCAGACCCGGGAGTCGCGCGAGCAGGTCGTAGTCCGCCAGCCACAGGCCGTTCGAGTCCGCCGCCTGGTCCGGTATCGTGACGACGATCCGCCGGTATGCCGGGCCTCCTGCCCTGGGCGCGGATGCAAGCAAGTGCGCACGGAGCCCGTGCTCGTCGACGCCTGTGCTCGCACGGATGCGGGCTTCGAACCGGGTGAACGCCGCGGCGAGAAACCGCGTCTGACGAAGCAGACGTTCTGCGCCGCGGTCGATCTCCGCGCTCGCCTCGAGGCTTCCGGTCATCAGACGCTCGAACGCGCCAATCGTTTTGTCGCGCCGGCGCAACTCGTCGTAGAACGCAAGGATGCCGGCCACAAGTCCCGGCCGCAACCGGAACGGAGCAGGGGCGCCCCCATCTGCCGCTTCCATTGCGGCGCGACGGAAAATTACTTCGCGCTCGAAGTCTGACAGCCGCCTGGGACAGCCGTCCGCGTGCTGGTGCAGCCTCTCATACAGCTCGGCCCGTGTGATGAGGTCCGGAAGGATCAACGCGGTCGATTGCTCGGTGATCTGGAGATTTTCGAGCGTCCGGCGCAAGGCTTCCGCCGCGCTCCGGCTGGGGACGATCACGGCGCACGAGCGCGCCGACAACGGTTCGGCCGTGCTGCAGGCGCACCGCGCAATGGCGGCGTGCATCGCCCGCAGATCCGGCACCCGCAGCAGGCGGGTCGTGCGTGGAGTAATCAATGTCCTGTGGATGGAGAGGACAGCCGATCGAGCTCTTCGACGGCGCGATCGAGCAGCATCAGCGCTCCGGCTGCCGCCGAGGCCGCGTCCCATGCGAGCTTCGTGTTGTTCGATGATATCGCGTTCCGGCGGTCCGACGCCGCCCGTATGGCCATCTGGAACGCCGCGCGGAATATGCCGTGCGCCGCGTCGAGCTCCGCCGGCGGGGAGATCACGGCCAGCATCTGCTTGCCCATCACCAGCCGCTGCTCCATCCTGGGCAGCACGAGCGCCGCCGGCCCCGATCGTTCGCGAATGGCGACGAGCGCCTTCCTCGCGTCGCGCAGCTCTTGCACGGCCCTGTCGATCGCGTGCCTGTAGATCGTGAAGGCGGTCTGCCGCACGGCCCATGCGTCACGCGCCTGCCGCACGCGCGCGGCCTCTCCGAGCCGCCACTCGAGCGCCGCCAGGAGCGCCGACGTATTCTGCGGCCGCTTCCGTCCCAGCCTGTCGTCGGCCTGGAGCACCCGCTCGACGAGGCCCTGGACGCCACGCAAGTCACCGAGCGCCGCCCGCGCGTTTGCCGCCGCAAGCGTCGACGATGCGAGAAGGTTGTATGCCTTTTCGACGCGGAGCTCGGCGGAAAGCTCGCCGGCCGCCCGCACCGAGAGCACCGCGCCCCAATCGGTCGATGGTGCGTTCCGGAGCGCCAGCGCAATTCCGCGCAGGAGCGAGATCCGCTCGCCCGGGTCGGGCGTCAGCGCCGCGACGGTCATCGCCTGTTCCATGGTCTCGCGAAAGTCCGGCGGCGCGAGCGGCGGCTCCTCTGGAGGAACAGTGGTGGCGGCAAGGCTCACGCGGTTCGTTAGTCCCGCGGCAACACGCAGCTCCGAGATGACATCGTCGAGCATGCCCGTCAGCTGCGCCACGTCGCGCGCGCGGTAGCCGAAATTGTCGGCCGGCCAGCGCGAGAGATTCTGCCGCGCTTCCTGCGCCATCGCGAGCCTCCGCGCGGGATCATCGGTCGATGAAATCTGGTTCAGCGCTTCAACGACGCGTGCGCCAAGGATGGCGAAATCGGCTTCGCCTCGTGTCTCCGCGTAACGCCGCGCGCGCACAGCTTCCGAATAGCGGTTCGTCCGATCCCAGTCGACAGCCGATTGCGGAATGCTCACGAGCTGCAGGTTCGGCGCGCCAGCGCCAGTCAGTTCCCCGACAGGTATCGACAGCACCACGCGATCGCCCACGCGCGCGAACTCGCCGTAGCTCACGAGCGTCGCACCGTCGCCGAGGAAGATGCGGTAGAGCGCCGTGTCGGCGGGTTGCTGAACCGGGACGCTCGGCGCGCGGTCGTTCGGCGTCACCTGGAGAGGGGCGGCGCCTGCGCCAGTTGCCAGACTCAGCACGACGATCGCGACACGGCTGAGGCGCCAAACGAGGCGCTTCGCGAAGCACGAGGCGCCGCTGTTGAAAAGGTGTGGAAGAATCGTGGATCTCCTGTGCACTGGCCGACAGCGCAATTTTATTTTGGCTGATTCACCGGTGGAATGGCGCGTCATGCACTCTGTTGATGCGCCTTCGGCCGTCCTTTCGCTTGTTTGCCTCGGCAGTGCGGCTAGACTAGGCCCTCCTGTGCACATCCCATCATCGCTCCCGGCGGCGTCTGTGAACGTGCATCGCTTCGAAGAAACCATCAACGGCCGCGAATACCGCATCGAGGTATCGAACGTCGGCACGAACAAGTGGCGGGCGCAGATCGCGCGCGTCCCCGGAGGTTCGGCCGCGACGATGCCCTTCTATGGCAGCACGCCCGTTGAAGCGGCCGGACAGCTGAGCCGCTGGCTCGGGCTGGCGCACGGGCACGTCCGTCCTCCACTAGTCCGTCCTCCACTATAGTGGCGCCATGGGCGCGACTGGGTCGAATGACGGAAACCCGCGTGGGATCATCGCCACCATCCTGCTGGCCGCGGTCATCTCCACGGGCTCGCCGGCGGCGCACCGCGTGCTGCACGCCCAGACCACAGCCGCTCGCACCCCGCTCCCGCGGGTCCGCCTGATCGCGACAGGCGGCACCATCGCGAATCGAGACGGTGGACGGCTGACTGCCGAAGATCTCGTCAAATCCATCCCCGGTGTCGAGCGGTATGCGCGGCCGGAGTTCGAGCAGTTTGCCAACGTTCCGAGCGCGTCGCTCTCCCTCAACCAGTGGCTGGACCTCGCGCGGCGCATCAACACCCTGTTTCACGACGACACCGAGGTCGCGGGCGTCGTCGTCACGAGCGGCACCGATACGCTCGAAGAGTTCGCGTATTTTCTCCACCTCACGCTTCGCACGGACAAGCCGGTCGTCGTTGTCGGATCGATGCGAACGCCCGATGCTCCCGGGTATGAAGGAGCGGCAAACCTCCTGGACGCGTACCGGGTCGCCGCCGATCCGGCATCACGCGGCAAAGGTGTCCTCGTCGTCCTCAACGACGAGATCAATTCGGCGCGCGAAGTGACGAAGACCGACGCCTGGCGGCTCGAGACCTTTCAGAGCCGCGGGTACGGCCTGCTCGGCGTCGTGGACCCCGATCGTGTGGCGTACTACCGCAGCCTCGTTCGTCGGCACACGAAGGACACCGAGTTCGACATCACGTCCGTCCAGAGCCTTCCCCGCGTCGACATCGCGCTCGTGTACCAGGGGGCGACAGCCGATGTGATCGAGTCGATGGTCGACCACGGCGCCAAAGGCATCGTCGTCGCGACTGCCGGGGCGGGTGCGCTCAGCGGCACTCAGGCGGAGGCGGTCGAATACGCAATCCGGAAGCACGTCTTCATCGTCATGACGACCAGAACCGGAAGCGGCCGGATCGCGGCGCAGCGCGGACCGGAAGCGGGATCGTTCCAGATCGAAGGGGAAGATCTCGCGCCCGTCAAGGCGCGCATCCTCCTGATGCTCGCGCTCACCCGCACGAAAGATCCCGCCGACATTCAACGGATGTTCGCCGAGTACTGACCCCGGACCGTCTGATCCGGACCACGCCCACAGCGCTCGCATCGCCTGCGCATAAGATAACCAGACGGTCCTTCCTGATTCCATGGCTCTCAACATCGAAGACTACGCGCTCATCGGCGACACGCAGACGGCCGCACTCGTCGGCCGTGACGGGGCCATCGACTGGCTCTGCTTCCCCAGCTTCGACTCGCCGGCCTGCTTCGCGGCGCTTCTCGGGACGCCTTCGCATGGCCGCTGGCTGCTCGCTCCTGACGGCGACGTCACGGGGACGGAACGTCGTTACCGCGGCAACTCGCTTGTGCTCGAAACAGACTTTTCGACGGCGAACGGCGCCGTACGGGTCACCGACTGCATGCCGCCCCGCGAGCGCGATCCCGACATCGTGCGCGTCGTCGAGGGCCTCCGCGGCGAGGTCACGATGCGCATGGAGCTCATCGTGCGGTTCGATTACGGGTCGATCGTCCCCTGGGTCCGCAGCGTCGACGGCATGTGGCGCGCGATCGGCGGCCCTGATGCCGTGTCGCTCTGGTCGCCGGTGGCACTGCACGGGAAGGATCTCACGACTGAGGCTATCTTCACCGTTCGAAAAGGCGAGCGGCTGCAGTTCCTGCTCATCTGGCACCCGTCGCACGAAGGCGTCAAACAGCCCGCAGGCGCCGAAAGGGCCGTCGAACACACCTGCGACTGGTGGGAGCGCTGGTGCGAGCAGTGCACCTATGACGGCGAATGGCGCGACGACGTCCTGCGATCCCTGATGGTGCTCAAGGCGTTGACGTTCGAGCCTACCGGCGGCATCGTCGCCGCGCCAACGACATCCTTGCCCGAGCAGATTCGCGGCGTGCGGAACTGGGATTACCGCTTCTGCTGGCTGCGTGATGCGACCTTCACGTTGTACTCGTTACTGTCGTGCGGGTTCAAGACGGAAGCTGCGTCGTGGCGGACGTGGCTCCTCCGCGCGGCTGCAGGGAATCCCGCGGATCTTCAGACCATGTACGGACCTCGTGGCGAGCGACGGCTGACCGAGCTCGAGTTGCCGTGGCTGCCTGGGTACGAGGGCTCGAAGCCAGTGCGCATCGGCAATGCCGCCGTGAATCAACTGCAGCTCGACGTGTACGGAGAGGTCATGGACGCGCTGTACGTCGCGCTCGGGGACGGCGTCGCGCCGGATGCTGACGCGTGGGCGCTCCAGCGTCTGCTCGTCGGTTACCTCGAGCAGGTATGGCAGCAGCCCGACGAGGGGATCTGGGAGGTGCGCGGCCCGCGCCGGCACTTCACCCACTCGAAGGTGATGGCCTGGGTTGCTGTCGATCGCGCAGTGAAATCGATCCAGAACTACGGGCTCGACGGCCCGCTCGAACACTGGACACGTCTCCGCGACGCTATCCACCAGGATGTGTGCGCACACGGGTTCAATGCGGCGCGTGGCGCCTTCACGCAGTACTACGGGTCCGACGCGCTCGACGCGAGCGTGCTGTTGATTCCCCTCGTCGGGTTCCTTCCTCCGGAGGACGCGCGCGTCGCGGGGACAACGGCCGCGATCGAACGGGAGCTGATGGAAAATGGATTCGTGCACCGTTATCGCGGGTCGCAATCGCCGGCGGTTGACGGCCTCCCGGCAGGCGAGGGCGTCTTCCTCCCGTGCACGTACTGGCTCTGCGACAATTACGCGCTCGCCGGTCGGCACGCCGAGGCGCGGGCGCTCTTCGAACGGCTCCTCTCCATCCGCAACGATCTCGGGCTGCTGTCGGAAGAGTACGAGCCGGCCACGGGACGGCTTCTCGGCAATTTTCCGCAGGCGTTTTCCCATGTGTCGCTCATCAACACGGCGCTCAACCTGACACGCCAGGTCGGCCCCGCGCACGATCGGGGGACATAGGGGGGGCTAGGGTGTCCGCCTCCGCCCGCCCGTCAGTCGGACGGGCTATGGCGAGACCTCGCCGTAGCCGCTTCGCGGCGAAGGCGGGCCAAGGTGCCAGAGTGCCAAGGGTGCCAGAGTGCCAAGGGTGCCAGGGTCCCAGGGGTCCAAGGTGCCAAGGTGCCAAAGTGCCAAAGTGCCAAAGTGCCAGCTGGTGTCTGAATAGCCGGAAGCTGCAAGCCGGAAGCGGGAAGCCGGAAGCCGGAAGCGGGAGCCGAAGGCTGGAAGTGACCAGCTGAAGTCTGACAGCTGAGAGCTGAATTATGCGTGCGGTCATCATCGAAGACGACGTGACGATCGCGGATTTCGTGGCGCGAGGACTTCGCGAGGCGGGGTTTGCTGTCGATCATGCGTCCGACGGTGAGAGGGGCCTGGAGCTGGCGGCGAGCGGCGCCTACGATGTCGCGATCGTCGACCTGATGCTGCCGAAACTGGACGGGCTGGGCGTCATCGCGGCGATGCGCCACCGGCACGTGCGGACGCCGGTGCTGATCCTGAGCGCCCGGCATACCGTCGACGACCGCGTGCGGGGGCTGGAAACGGGCGGCGACGACTACCTGACGAAGCCGTTCGCCTTCCCGGAGCTGCTGGCGCGCGTGCAGGCCCTCATCCGCCGCGCCACCGGAGCACCCTCCTCCACGCATCTCACCGTTGGCGACCTCACACTGGACCTCATGTCGCGCCGCGCGACGCGGGGCGGCCACGAGATCGAGCTGCGCGCGCGCGAGTTCGCGCTGCTCGAATACCTGATGCGGAACGCCGGGCGCGTCGTATCGAAGACGATGATCCTGTCGCACGTGTGGGACTACAGCTTCGATCCGCGGACCAACGTTGTCGATGTCCTCGTGTTCCGGCTGCGCGAAAAGATCGACAAGGGGTTCGAGCCGCGGATGATCCACACCGTTCGGGGGATTGGCTATGTTCTCAAGGTGGCGTGAACGGCTTCGCCACACCCTCGGGTTCCGCCTCGCCCTCTGGTATGCGATCGTCTTTGTCGCCAGCTCGCTCGCCATCGTGGGGCTCACCTATGTGCTGCTGGCCGCATCGCTGCGGCAGTACGATCGCGAGACGATCCAGACCACCATCGTCCAGTTCGCCACCGCGTACGCGCGCGGGGGCGCCGATGCGCTCGCGCGGGAAATCCGCACCGTGCAGCTGGCCTCCGGACAAGGCCCGCTCTTCGTGCGGACGCTGGGGTCGGGCCGGGACGTCCTCTTCCTCAGCATGCCGGACGACTGGCGCGTCGACCTGTCGCAGCTCGCCTCTCCCGAACTGAACGGCGGGCAGACATGGGCGACGCTGGAGATGGGCGGCGGAAGAGACGAACTGGAGGTGGCGTCGGTTCGCCTGGCCGATGGGACGCTGTTCCAGGTTGGCAAGAGCACGGCCCGCAGGGAGGAGCTCCTGCGCCGCTTCCGCGGCGTCCTGTTCGTGGATCTCGTGTCGCTCCTCGTCACCGCGCTCGGCGGAGGCGCTCTGCTGACGTGGTCCGCTCTGCAGCCGGTGCGCACCCTCTCCGATACCGTGCGCGAAATCATGCGGACCGGCCGGACGGATCGACGGGTGCCCGCGACCGACACCTCCGACGCCCTCGGCGAACTGAGCGCGCTCGTCAATGCCATGCTCGATCGCATCCACGCGGTGGTCGCGGGCATGCGAGGGGCGCTCGACAACGTCGGCCACGATTTGCGGACGCCCATGGCCCGGCTTCGGGCGACGGCGGAAAGCGCACTCGCCTCAACGGACCCCGCCACACTGCGAGAGGCGCTCGCGGACTGCCTCGAAGAATCCGACCGTGTCATCGCCATGCTGAACACGCTGATGGACATCTCCGAAGCGGAGACCGGCACGATGGCTCTCCGCCGGGAACCCACCAATCTCGCGGACCTGATCGAGCAGAGCGTCGACTTGTACGAGGACCTCGCTGAACAGCGCGGCCTCAAAATCGAATCGGCGAGCGACGACAACCTGGTCATCGGCGTGGACCGCAATCGTATGCGGCAGGTGGTCGCCAACCTGCTCGATAACGCCGTCAAGTACACGCGCGCCGGCGGCCGGATCACGATTGAAGCGCGCCGGAGCGGATCGGACGCCGTGCTGAGCGTCACCGACACCGGCGTCGGCATCCCGTCCGACGAGCTGCCCCGCATCTGGGACCGCCTGTACAGAGGCGACAAGAGCCGCTCGGAACGCGGACTCGGACTGGGGCTGAGTCTCGTCAAAGCGATTGTCGAGGCCCACGGCGGCCGCGTGGCGGTTACATCAACCCCCGGTCATGGCAGCCGCTTCGACCTGACCCTCCCAGCCACGGCTCCCGCCCGCCCAGATACCCTCCCGGCTCCGAACCTTTCACCGGTGTAATCCAGCCGACATCCACCCGTAATCGGCGGGGCCTATTCTCGATGCAGTCACGTTCGATTCATCGATAGAGGAGGCAAGACCTATGAGTTCCAACGATATCCTCAGCCCGTCGGGAGACGGGCGACCGGGACGCCGGTCGAGGATGGCGGCGGCCGCTGGCGCGCTGCTCCTGACCGGCTCGCTCGTCGGGTGGACGGCTGCCGGAGCGGGTGCGGGCAAGATTGCCGCGGCCCCGAGTCGTCCCACGCCAGTCGCGGCCGAAACCGCGGCCGCGCGCACCATCGGCGGCGGAGGGGATTCGTACGCCCCAATCGTCGAGCAGACTGCACCCGCCGTCGTCACAATCCGCTCGGACCGCACCGTCAAGGCGGTCCAGGATCTGCCCGACGATCCGTTCTTGCGCCAGTTCTTCGGCAATCGCGTGCCTCGTCAGCTGCCGCCCCAGCACGAAGGCGGGCTGGGCTCGGGCGTCATCGTGAGGGCGGACGGCTACATCCTCACGAATCACCACGTCGTGGACGGGGCCGATCACGTGACCGTCGAGCTCACCGACGGCCGTGTGTTCAAAGCGAAGGTCATCGGCTCGGATGCACCGAGCGACCTTGCAGTCGTGAAGATCGACGGCAACAACCTGCAGACGCTGACCCTGGCGAACTCCGACAGCGTGCGCACCGGCGATGTCGTGCTGGCGCTCGGCAATCCGCTGGGGGTCGGGCAGACAGTCACGATGGGCATCGTGAGCGCCAAGGGGCGCGCCACGGGCGGCGCGGGTGACGGCAGCTTCGAGGACTTCATCCAGACGGACGCGCCGATCAACCGCGGCAACTCGGGCGGCGCGCTGGTCAACACGCGCGGCGAGCTCATCGGGATCAACTCGCAGATCCTCTCGCCCTCGGGCGGGAACATCGGGATTGGCTTTGCAATCCCGGCGAACATGGCGCGCAACGTGATGACGCAGCTCATCGACAAGGGTCAGGTCCGTCGCGGCATGCTCGGCGTCACGATTCAGCCAGTCACGTCGGATATCGCGCGGAGCCTCGGCCTGACGCAGGTGCGCGGCGCGCTCGTCAGCGACGTGCAGCCTGACAGTCCCGCCCACAAGGGCGGAATTCGCCGCGGTGACGTCATCACCGCGATTGACGGTACGCCGGTGACCGACGGCAACGTCCTGCGCAATCACG
>JBBWZJ010000163.1:0-25154 GCA_039648985.1 Acidobacteriota bacterium
TCGTCGATGCCGACCCCGAGCAGCCGCGGGTTCTGCGCGACGGCGCCAACGAGCCGACCAAGCCGGCCGCGCTCGGCGAAGTGCTGGTCGATGATCACGCCGCGCAGCAACCCGAGACCGGGAGCCATCTGGAGGGAATCGATCTTGTGCGATTCGCTGCTCGGGGCCGAGACAAGCATGGTTTCGCTCACGGCTGATGCACCGGCCGAAGTCCCGGCGATCACGCCCCCCCTCGAGAAGATCTCCCGGATGCGCTCGCACACGGGCGCGCCGCCGATGCGGCTTGTGATCCGCAGCTGATCGCCGCCGGTGAAGAACACCGCACCAGCCCCGTCGAGCACGGACATCATGTCCTCCGAAAATGCATCGGCGCGGCTTTCGATGTGGAGGTGCTCGAGACGTGAGACGCCCAGTCCGCCGAACAGGTGCCGGTACTCGTCCCAGACTTCCTTCGGGTGTGCCGTCGCGATCGTCGCGATGACAAGCTTCGCCCTCTCGACCCGCGCGCACACCTCGCGCAGAATCTGTTTGTCGCCGTGCTTGTCTTCGTGCCCGCCGATGATGATGAGCGACCCGGTGCCGTTGCCGGCGGGCGCCGGCAGCATGTGCGCCTGCGTATCCGAGAACGCGGGCGGTGGCACGGGCCCGGACCGGCCGGCGCCGTGCCTGCCGTTCGGGCGTTTCCGTGAGGACTTAGCGCTGCCGGCCATTCAACGTCACCTGTCGGTTGGATTCGTCCAGAAACATGGGCGAGGTTACGACCCGGCCGTCCCGCATCAGCACGCGCCCGCGAGCCACGACGAATACGGGCTCCAGAGAGCCGGAGCGAAGACCAATGAGGTCGCCGTCGCACCCGGGTGCGATCCGCCCCTTTGAGGGGAGCTGCAGGACGGCGGCGGTGTTGGCGGTCGCGAGCGGAAGCACTTCCTCGAGTGTCCATCCCGCAGCCACAGACGCGGCCATCTGCTCGAGGAGATTTCTTGGGCTGCTCCCCCCGGCGTCCGTCGAGATGGTGAGATGGTTCATGTCCCCGCCGGCCGTGACGAAGTCCCGCAGATCCTGAGGCAGGTTTCGCTCGGTCGTGTCGACGTCCACGAAACTGCCACGCTGCGAGAGCGCCGCTGCCTGCGCCAGGAGCTCCGGGGTGCGCGTGACGTGGGTCGGGTAGACACACTTCGGATCCAAACCGTATTTCTCGAGCGCGTCGATGACCGGCGACAGACGCGCCTCGCTCTCCCCGACGTGGATGTGGGTCACACCCGCCTTTCTGCTGAGAAGACCTCCGACGTACGCCTCCGTGATGACCTCGGCCAGCGCGCGCGTGTCGGGCTGGATCGCCCGGCGATCCGAGACGGCGACTTCCCCGGCGCCTATCACCTCCTCGATGAACAGCAGATCGCTCCGTATCGACCCCATGAGCGTCATCGGCGGCAGCGTGTAGCCCCCCGAATACATGTATGAGGAAAGGCCTTCCTCCCGCAGTGCCTTGACCTTCGCGAGCAGCTCCGCCATCGTCCGCATGGTGTTGTCGGTGCCGAGTGTGCCGACGACAGTCGTGATGGCGCCCTGGACGAGCTCAGTGCAGAAGATCTCGGGGCCACGTGAGCTGAAGCCCCGCTCGCCGCTGTTCCCGAGCAGGTGCTCGTGTGGATCGATGAGCCCCGGCGCCACGATGCATCCGCCTCCATCCACCACTTCGAGGTCCACGCCGACCGCATCGAGTGCATCCGCGATGCGGCGCGCGTCGAGCGGTCCCGTCGCGGCGATCTTGCCGTCAACCGTCAGGACCGCTCCTGCTCCGCGCGGTTCCGGTGCGTAGATGGAGGCGTCGCGAACGAGAATGGCGTTCAGCACGGCGTCACAAGGTGCGAAAGGGTCTCAGGAGTGTCGGGGCGTGCGGCAATTCCCACAGAAAGACACTCACCTGGTCGCGGGCTGCCATCGCTGTCGCGACGGCCACGGCTTCGTCCCGTGTGCCGTATGCCACTGTCTCCTGCGAGCCTGGGTAGGTATGGACAATGTATCGTTCGCCCTCGTGTGTGATGTGGCGGGACACGACCACATCCCCGTTGATCGGCACTTCCATGCCGCCAGGTCTCATGCGAAGCGCTCCTCACCGGCCGAGCCAAATTCGCGGCGCTCCGAGTGGCGCCGCTCGGCCCCGCGCGGGTCGGTCGCGCGCCCCTGCACCTCTCCGCGTTGCAAACCGCGCAGACCGCTCGCGAGTGGAGCGGCACCGAGTTCCTGCACCACCTGGTGGACTCCTTCATAGTCGTCGTAGAACATCACGACGAGCTCCGAGGGCTGCATCGATGCGAGCGCCGTCCGCAGCGCCTCCTGCTGGTCCGCGATCACCGTACATTCACACTCGGGGCACAATTTCGAGACTTCCCGCACGATGAGCTCCGGCATCTCACCGGCCCGCCGCCCGCGCAGGTCATGGTCCTCGCGGACGATCACCCGATCGAAGGCGTGTGCCGCTGCCGCCACCGCATCACACGCGACCTTGTCCAGCCGATCGCCAGGAAGCCCGAGGACGCCGGTGATCCTGCGCCCGCGCCAGTTCGAGAGCATCGAAGCAACTGCCCCGATAGCCGCCGGGTTGTGACCGTAGTCGAGGAGCAGGTACCCCTGCGCCACCTCGTAAAGGTTTGCGCGACCGGGATTCTGCTGCTCGGGCACGAACGATTCGAGCGCCCCGGCGAGCACCGTGGGGGCGAGGCCCATCGCCCGGCCGGCGGCGACGACGGCAAGCGCGTTGCTCAAGTTGAATTGCGCGGCCCCGCCGAGAGTGCATGGGATGGATGCGATCCGGCTGACAGGCTGGAGCACCGACCCGCGCGCCTCCACGATCCAGCCATTCTTCGGAAAGTAGGCTGTGCCTCCCGCCCCGACGTGCTGTTCCACCGTCCCGTTGCGGGGTTGAAGCGAGTAAAAGACAAGGTTCCTCGGAATCCGCCGAATCCGTTCCGACTCCGCCAGCGCCGCGGTCCGGACGTCGTCCGCATTCAGCACGATGGTGCCGCCTTCACGCACCCGCTCCGGCACGAGCGATTTGATGTGCACGAGGTCATCCACAGTTCGGATGCCGTCCTGCCCGATGTGGTCAGCCTGGATGTTCGTGACGACCGCCACATCCGACCAGTCGTATCCGAGCCCGGAGCGCACAATGCCGCCGCGGGCCGTCTCGAGGACGGCGGTCTGCACCGCAGGGTCGGCCAGGACGGCCCTCGCGGAGCGAGGTCCCGTCATGTCGCCGCATGCGACGGGCCGCCCGTCAACGTAGACACCGTCCGTCGTCGTCAGGCCTACGGTCTGTCCGTCAGTGGCCAGCGCGTGAGCCAGCATTCGTGCCACCGTCGTCTTGCCGTTCGTCCCCGTGATCGCGGCGATCGGCACCCGGCCGTCCTGCCCCGGCGCGAACAACATGTCCACAATCGCGCGCCCGACGTCGCGGGGGCAGCCTTCGCTCGGGTGGTGATGCATGCGGATTCCGGGTCCGGCGTTCACCTCCACGATGCCGGCACAGCGCTTCGGCACGGGGCGGGAGATGTCGGGGACGATCAGATCGACCCCGCAGATGTCGAGGCCGAGCACACGCGCCGCGCGTTCGCAGATCGCGACGATGTCCGGGTGGACGGCGTCAGTCACGTCGCGCGCGGTTCCGCCGGTCGAGAGATTGGCGGTGCCGCGGAGCAGGACGCGCCGGTCCTGCGGCGGCACGTCGTTCGTCCGGAAGCCCTGCGTCGCGAGCACGCTTCGGGCGGTGTCGTCGAGCCGGATGCGCGTCAGCGGCTTCTCGTGCGAGTCGCCGCGTCGCGGATCGCGGTTGGCGGCCTGGACGAGTTGCTCGACGGTGCTCACGCCGTCGCCGATGACGCTCGCCGGCTGCCGCTCACTGGCCGCCACGAATCGTCCCCCCACGACGATGACGCGGTAGTCGCGCCCTTCGAACATTTCCTCGACCACGGCCTGCGGCGAAACCGCGGAGGCGGCGAGGAACGCCTGCCGTACTTGTTCCGCCGTCTCGAGCCCGAGAGAGACGGCGCGGCCCTGGTTGCCATTGAACGGCTTGACGGCAACCTTGCCGCCGATTTCCTCCAGCAGTCGGACGGCCTCGTCCTCGGTTTCCGCAATCCCGCCCGCAGGGACTGGAACGAATGCACGCCCGAGAAGCTCCCGGGTGAGCTGCTTGTCCCCGGCGATTTCGACAGCCACCGCCGACGTCGTGGACGCGACCGTCGCCTGGACGAGCCGGCGATGCGTTCCATGACCGAGCTGCACGAGGCTTTCCTCGTTCAACCGCGTGACCGGGATTCCGCGCGCGACCGCCGCCTGCACGATGGCGCTGGTGCTCGGTCCAAGCGCCGTCCGATCGAGCAGCCGTCGTGCCTCCGCAAGCCGCTCATCAAGTGCCCGAAATTCGTCGCCGCGAACGAGCGCGGCGACCAGGTCCACCGCTGTCTGCAGCAGCAGCCGCATGACAGGGGCGGATTTGTACTCGAGCACGACAAGATAGATGTGGGGATCGTCGGTCCCCCGGGTCTTGCCGAAATTCACCGGGACGCCGGCCGGATCCGAGAGCTCCAGCGCAACGTGCTCGACCACGTGGCCGAAATACGTGCCGTCGGCAAGGCGCTCCAGTAAGCCGCCCGGTGTGCCCCGGCCACACACATGTTCCGCGAGCCCCGGCAGCAACGCGGTCAATCGATCGTTGAATCCCTCGAACTCGCGTGTTTCGCGGCCCGCTAGATCTTCGAGATCGAGCTCCGCGACGAGCACCGGGCGATACAGATAAACGTTCGGCCCTTCAAGGGAGCGGATGGATCGGATTCTCATGGCGGCAATGCGTCAACAACACGAGCCGCGGTTCTCCTGAGGAAACGGAGCGGCGGCGGCGCCGGCGCTTTCGCGACATACGCGCGGAAGTCGCCGGGGCTGCCCGGTCGCACCCGCTGGCTCGCGGCCCGCCAGCCGGTCTTCGTAAGGGAGGCAAAGCCGTTGCCACCTCGCGGCGGGGTGAATGGCACAGAGGACGGCGGATCGCCCGAGTTGTCCCGGCAAGCTCGTACTGGCCGCGTACGCTGGAGGTATGCGGGCGCGACCAACTCGACAGTTTCCGGGTGACCTCCGTGTTTTCGCCGCGCCGGCCCAGAAAGAGTGGCGCGGTTTTGGCAACCGTACAGGTGCGAGGACGGCGAGAGCCGCCGTGGATGATCCGAGATGTCACATCGGCCGCGAGATAATTCGTCGACGATTGCAAACCCGGCGGCCAACACGCCGGCGGAGAGTCTGGAGCGGGAAAAGGCCTGGCGACGGGGTGTGGCCCCGCTGCCCCAGCGACCCGTCCCTGCGTGGCTCGCTGCCTCGCTCGCCAATTCCGTCCGCGAGTACGCCATCTTCTTCCTCGACGCCGACGGCATCATTCAGTTGTGGGGCGAGAGCGCGCGGCTGATGAAGTGGTGGACGAAAGAACAGACTCAGGGAGCGCACCTGCGAATGATGTACCCGGACGGCGGCTCCGAGGACGGCACGGCCGAGGAGCATTTGCGCACTGCGGCCGAGCGCGGCGAGTACACCGGGGAAGGCCATCGCGTACGGAGCGACGGGTCCACGTTCATTGCGCGCGTGACGCTGACAGCGCTCAAGGATGACGACGGCAAAGTCCTCGGATTCGCAAAGGTCGTCCGCGATTTCACCGCTGAACGAGCGCAGGAAGTTCGCGTCAAGGAAGCCATTGCGCTCGCGGCGGCCGAGCAGCGCCGCGCCGAAGAAGCCAGTCAGGCCAAGAGCCTCTTCGTCGCGAGCGTGAGCCATGAGATCCGCAGCCCTGTCAACTCGCTGCTCGGGTACCTTCAGCTGATGCGTCGCGAGATCGCCGGCCCGCTGTCCGACGCGTACCGTCAGCAGCTCGCCCGCATGGAGAAGATCAGCAATCACCTGGTGGGAGTGCTGGACGATGTGCTCGATCAGTCGCGCCTCGAGTCGGGGCGGTTCGAGGTCCGGCAGTCGCCGGGCCGTCTTGGGGATGTGATCGAATCGGCGCTCGCCATGGTGGAGCCGCTCGCCGCGGCCAAGGAACTGACACTGTCGAATGCCGTAGCCGAGTACGGCGCAGACGTCACGTATTACGGCGACGAGCACCGCGTTCGGCAGATCCTCGTGAACCTGCTGACCAACGGCATCAAGTTCACCCGGGCGGGCGGTCGCGTCCAGGTGAGCGCCGGACTGGCAGAGACTCCGTCGCCGGGAGCGGTGCTTGCCGGAGATGGACCCTGGGTGTACGTGCGCGTGGAAGACAACGGCCCCGGGATACCCCCCGAGCGGGCGCAGGCCGTGTTCGAGCCCTTCGAACGGGCGGAGGAGAAGCGGCCGCACGACGAAGGGACGGGCCTCGGGTTGAGCATCAGCCGGCGGCTTGCGCGACTGATGCACGGCGATTTGACGCTGCACAGCCAGCCCGGGAACGGCTCGCAATTCTTCCTCTGGCTGCCGGCTCGCGAACTGGTGGACGGCGACCTAACCTGATCACCGGGTCTCTTCCTGGGCCTGCCCACCCGGTGGCGGACGCCCGATCGTTCACCGCTGCTGGTTCATCTGCTGGAACACCGTGTCGAGATCGTGACGGGACGCCCTCCGGGCCTGCTCCGCGAACCCGTAGCCCATTTCCAACTCTCCGGCGGCGAGCCGCGGCATGATCGCATCCGCGAACTCGTCCACGTTCACTCCGAAGGTATGGAGGCCAGGTCCACCGAGGTCGGTGTCCACCGCGGGCGGCGCGATCTCGATGACGGCGATGGGCGTCCCCGCGAGCTGGTGGCGAAGCGACAGCGTGAACGAGTGAAGCGCCGCCTTGGTCGCGCTGTACACCGGCACCCTGGCCAGCGGCGTGAACGCGAGCCCCGACGTCACGTTGATGATCGCGGAGTGCTGCTGCTGCCGCAGATGCGGCGCGAGGAGCGTGGCCAGGTGCACCGGGGCTTCGAGATTGATCGCGATTTCCTCCTGCGTCGCGCCCCAATCGCCTTCCCCCTCCTCGATTCGGAGGACGTGCTGCACACCGGCGTTGTTCACGAGAACGTTGACCGAGGGCACCTCGCTGACCACCCACGCCGCGAGCCCCCTCCGATCCTCCGGACGCGAGAGATCGCAGACATGCGTCAGAAGCCCGGGGAGCCGCTCGCGGGCCTCCCGTAGTTTGTCCTCGCGGCGCCCACAGATTGCCACGGTGCTGCCGGCGCGGTGGAAGCGCGTGGCCAGTGCCAGGCCGATGCCGGAGCCGCCGCCGGTGATGAGCACCGTGTTCGTTGACAGGTTCATTCGGAATGGTTCTCTTCACCCGGTGTCGTGAACGCGCGGACACCCACGATACGGTGGAGGCTGCTATCGCGCGAGTGGCGCGTCAGCGGCTCTTCACGCGCCTGAGGGCCGCCGCCTTCCCCGGGCGTGTCGAGGCCGTGCCCGGCTCGCGCTTCAACGGGGCGGATCCGTCTTCTTCCCCGAACGCGCCGGCCACTTTCCGCGACGCTGGATGCGTTCCGAAACCATGCCGGCTGTTGTCCATTTTCTCTGATGTCGATGCCACGCCAGACTTGTTCGAGGTCTGACGGGCTGCAGGTGTCTTCGCCATGCGTAGCCCTCCACGTGCACCACGTAGCAACCGGAGTACCACTCGGGCAGGATTCGGAGGCTCCCGTTTCAAGTAAGCTCTCCCGATGATCTTCCGGCGAGCGACAATCACCGTGGCTCTGGTGCTCCTGGTTCCACCTGTCATGCATTCGCAGGCTCCTGTGCGGATGCGCGGCTTCAACGCGTCGGCGGCAGAGGCGGAACGCAAGCTCGAGCGGCAGTTCCGCGCCTCCCCGAACCGCGACAAGCTTCGCGAGTACATGCGCGCGATCACGGCCCAGCCGCATCATGCCGGGAGCCCCGGCGGTCGCAAGGTCGCCGAGTACATCCTCGACAAGTTCAGGTCATGGCATCTGGATGCCTCGATCGAACCGGCCGAGGCTCTCCTGCCGTACCCGCTGGAACGCACACTCGAACTTGTCGCGCCCGAGCACTTCGTGGCGACGCTGAAAGAGCCCGCCATCTCCGCAGACCCGGACTCGGCCGACGAAGGACAGCTGCCGACCTTCAACGCCTATTCCGCCGACGGGGATGTCACAGCCGACCTCGTCTACGTCAACTACGGCGTTCCCGAGGACTACGAGCAGCTGAAGAAGCTGAACATCGACGTCGCAGGCAAAATCGTGCTCGCGCGATACGGGCACAGCTGGCGGGGCATCAAGCCGAAGGTTGCGGCCGAGCACGGCGCAGTCGGATGCCTCATCTACTCGGATCCGCATGACGACGGGTTCTTCCAGGGGGACCCGTACGCGGATGGCCCATGGCGCCCCGAACAGGGCGTCCAGCGCGGGAGCGTCATCGACCTGCCGGTCCAGCCGGGCGACCCGCTGACGCCGGGCTGGGGTGCGGAGCCGGGCGGCCGCAAGCTCGCCCGCAGCGAGGCCACCAGCCTCATGACCATCCCGGTGCTTCCGATCTCCTACGGCGATGCGTTGCCGCTGCTGCGCAATCTGAAAGGACTCGTCGCGCCGGAGCCCTGGCGAGGCGGGCTGCCGGTCACATACCACGTGGGGCCGGGTCCCGCGAAGGTCCATCTCAAGCTCGCCTTCGACTGGCAGGTACGCCCCCTCTACAACGTCATCGTCAGCATCCCGGGGTCCGAGTTCCCGGACGAGTGGATCATCGCCGGCAATCACCACGACGCATGGGTCAACGGCGCGTCGGATCCGACGAGCGCGAACGTGGCGCTGATGGAGACCGCCCGCGGGCTTGCGACGCTGCTCGAGAGCGGGTGGCGGCCTCGACGCACGCTCATCCTCGCGTCGTGGGACGGCGAGGAATTCGGGTTGATGGGATCGACGGAATGGGCCGAGAAGCACGCGGACGAGCTGCGCAAGAAGGCTGTCGCGTATATCAACAGCGACAGCACGGGAAAAGGCTGGCTGTCGATGAGCGGATCGCACTCGCTGCAGGCGTTCATCAACGAGGTCGCGCGCGACGTGGACGACCCGCGCGGCAGCGGCACGAGTGTGCTCGACGCGAAGAAGACTCACCTGGCGGACCAGGCGAAGACGCCGGCTGAACGGGAGGCGCTCCGGTCGGCGCGCGACGTCGCGATCGACGCACTCGGCTCCGGTTCGGACTACACCGCGTTCCTCGATCACCTGCAGATCGCGTCGCTCGATCTCGGATTCGGCGGGGACGATGGCGGCGGGATTTACCACTCGATTTACGACTCGTTCCACTGGTACTCCACCTTCTCCGACGGGAGCTTCGTCCAGGTGGCCGGCCTGTCACAGACGATCGGGACGGCACTCCTCCGGCTGGTGAATGCGGACATCCTCCCGTTCGAGTTCAACGGCACCGCCGCCGCGTTACGTCAGTACGTCGACGAGATCGAAAAAAACGCGACAGCTACCGGTGCATCAGGCGACCGGCACCTCGATTTGTCGTCCTTGAAGCGCGCCGTGGCGAGGCTCTCGAAATCGGCCGGCGAGTACGAAAAAGCAGCGGGACGGGTGCCCGACGGCGGCCATGCGGTGCCCAGGACAGCGCAGCTGACGGAGCTGAACCAGGTGTTGTATTCGACCGAGCGCGCGCTCCGTTACGAGGCGGGTCTGCCGCGCCGGCCGTGGTTCAAGCACCTCGCGTATGCGCCCGGTCTCTACACCGGCTATGCGGTCAAGACCCTTCCGGGCATTCGCGAAGCCGTCGAACAGAGCCAGTGGGACGAAGCCAACCGTTTTGCGGCGATTGTGGCGAGTGCCGTGACGACGTTTGCGGCGGACGTGGACCATGCCACGGCGCTCGTCAGGAAGGCGAGTCGCTGAGCACGGGCCACAGTGCTGCCAGTGCCACGGCTGCCGCGGCGACGACGTTGAGCGAATCAACGCCGACGGCGATTGGAATCCGAACCTGGACGTTCGCACGCTGCAGGGCGTCCGCCGACAATCCACTCCCCTCCGCTCCGGCGATGACGATCAGGCGCTCACGACCGTGCAGCGCTCGCACGTAGTCGTTCAAGGGCCGGGCCGACTCACGCGGCGTCAGCGCCACCACGAGGAATCCCTCGTTCTGCAATGACGCGAGCGCCCCCGGCCAGGGAGCGAGGCGCCGGAAGGGCAGGCGCAACGCCGCCCCCATCGAGGTGCGGATCGCCTTGCGGTACAGCGGGTCCCCGCTCGACGGATCGAGGAGCACGGCGTCGGCCCGGAACGCCTCCGCGATACGGAAGAGCCCCCCGACATTGTCAGGGTTGGCCACGCCTTCCAGGCAGAGAAGACGCCGCGCGGCGGCGAGCGCCGGCTGCATGTCCGCAGAATCGCCGCGTTCGGCGAGAGCGAGGCACCCGCGATGGAAGTCGAACCCGGTGAGCGACTGCATGACCTCGCGCGTCGCGACATGGACCGGGCACTCTACCGCGGCCAGAGTCGCGGCAAGCTTCTCCCGCGCAGCCGCCGTGAGCAGGAGCGAGCGCACCCGGAACCGACGGGCGAGGATGAGCCGTTCGACGACAAGCCGTCCTTCGGCGACGAAGAGGCCGTGGTCGCGCAGCCAGGCGGGATCCCCGATGTGCGCGTAGTCAGCGACGCGCGGATCGTCAGATCCGGCGATCCAGTCGGCCACTACTCGGTGCGCACGACCGAGCGCCGGCTCCTGTGCCGGTCGATGACGTGCTGGCCGAGCCGCTTGCTGAGGAACACCTTGGATTCACCGGATTCGAACGGGTGCTGCACGAACCGGATGACGTCGAAGTGCAATTGCGCGAGCGTGCTGCGCATCTCGTAGAACCTGTTCTTCGTCTTGACGATGATCTCGTCGAACCCGTTCGCGAGCGCCCAGGCCTCCTGCTCCTCCGTGAGCGCCCGGAAGTGCCCCTGGCCGCGCCAGTCGCTGCGGGTCCCGCCAATCCACTGGTACAACACGCGCCGTCCGTCGAATTCGACGCAGTCCTCGAGCTGCGCCACGAGATCGGCCAGCTTCGGATCGCTCTCGTTCGCGCGCAGCTCGTGCGACACCTTGAAGGACACCGGGACGATCATGCCGGGGTCGTCTGGCAGCGGGGCCTCGGCCATCAGTATCTGATGGTCGCGATCACGCAGGCGCTGGATGACTTCCGCGGCTGTCTTCTTCCTTGGAAAATCGAGGAAGAACTCTTCGATGTACTGGATTTCGAGCGCGCCCTGCTGAAGGGAGTACTGCTTGAGAAGGTATTCCACGGGTGCTTATCATAACCGAGAGGGAACGTCCGTCTGAAGACGGAAGCTGCGAAGCCAGGGTGAGGCTTCCCTATTCAGCCTTGAGGGCGACAACGGGATCCACACGGGTGGCCCGATGCGCCGGAACGTAGCTCGACACGAGCGCCGCCGCGGCCCGATACCTTTCTCGACGACGGCTTGCCCGCGGAGCCTTGGAGCTGTCCGCCTTCGCATGCGCCGTCCCGGAAACGAACAGCACGCGTCGCGGCGGGACTAGGTGACGCCTTTCCAGTTCGGGTTGACCCGCGCGTACAGGGCCTGGTCACGCGGTATGCCGAACTTGACGCTGCTCGACTTGAGGATCGCCTCGCGCACGAACCCCGCCTTCTCCAGCACGCGGATGGAGCCGCGATTGTCGGCAAACGGTAGTGCGAACAGCCGCAGAACGTTCGCCGCCGTGAACACGTGCTCGGTCACCATGATGAGCGCCTCGGTGGCGATGCCGCGCCCCCAGTACGCCTCGCCCAGCCAGTAGCCGATTTCCGCCGAGTAGCGTTCCACGTCTGCCCCGGCGACATACCCGATCGCCCCCGCCGCCTCGCCGTCGACTTCGATGGCGAGGTTGGACGGATCCGGCCCGGAGACCGCAGCCTTGAGAAAGGCCTGCGCATTCGCGCGCGAGTACGGATGCGGGAAGCGATCGCGCAGCTGACGGGCGACGTTGACGTTGTTCGCGTGGCGTACCACGGCGTCGACGTCAGACATGCGCCAGGGTCGCACGGCGCAGAGCGCACCCTCTAGGCGCATCCGGGGCACTCGGGCAGGAGATCGGGCTGCCCTACAGCAGCGCGCGTCCCTGAATCTTCAACCATCGCTCCGCCTCCCGGAACTCCGGGCACGCCGCTTCGACGAGTCGCCAGAATCGGCGCGAATGATTCTGCTGTTTCAGATGCATCAGCTCGTGGAGCAGGACGTAATCACTGACGTGCGGCGGCATCTGAACGAGGCGGAAGTTGAGAGCGATCCGCCCTTCACGGGAGCACGATCCCCAGCGCGATCGCTGGTTGCGAATCGAGATCCCCGAAACAGTGAGGCCATGCCGTACAGCGAGATCGCGCAGCCTGGGGCCGAGCTCCGCCCGCGCGAGCGTTCGGAGATCGCGTTCGATCTGCGGCCGCAGATCGCCCCCGGCCGACGGCACCCGGACCTCCCTGTCGCCGTAGCGCACGACGGCCTGGCCATCCGACTCCAAGACCTCGACGGGGACGAGCACGCCTCTGAGCAGCACGGTTCCGCCGTGGACCCACTCGACCGGTATGCCTGCCGAATGCACACGCGCGCGCTCCCGCTCGATCCACGCCGCCTGCCTCTGCACGAAGCGTGTGGCTTCCGCGCGAGATCCCCCGCGCGGAATCGTCACCCGCAGGCCGCCGCCCGGCCGCACGCGCAGGATGTACCGCCGCGCGCGGCGCATCCGCACGAACTCTATCTCGGGATACCGCGCAGGAGGCGAATCGGCCTGCGGCTCAGCCGTCCGGAGAAATGGCAGATCGAGTTGCACGGGTTGGCCGATGATAACCCGTCCCGAGCCGTCGGCCGAGGCGTGCCAACTCCTGTGACGTGGTTCTCGTCAAAGCAATCGCGACTGGGGACGGGGATCGGGGATCGGGGATTCGGGATGCGGGAGTTGGAGCACGGAGATGAACATGATCGTACGGCGTCAGTGGATGAGCGGGATGTTGCTGGCCGTCGGGCTCAGCGCAGGGCTCGGCGGGACGGTGGCGGCGCAGCGGAACTCCGCTGGCGACGACTGCCAGGGTCAAAATTGGGGCGACGATCGCAGCGGGTTCTGCGAAATCCGCGAATACACCGTGCCGGCCACCGGTGCAGTCTTCTCGGTGGATGCGGCGCCGAATGGCGGCATCAGGGTCGAGGGCTCGCCGCGCCAGGACATCCTGGTCCGCGCACGGGTGATCGCCACGGCAAAGACCGAGGACGAAGCGAAGGCCCTGGCGGCCCGTGTGCAGGTGACGGCGACGGCGGATCGTGTCATCGCGGAAGGCCCGCGCGGGCTGGGTCACCTGCAGGGCTGGCATGTCAGCTACGAGCTGGCCGTCCCGACCCGGACTCCGGTGTCACTCAAAACGACAAACGGCGGCATCAGCGTGGACGGCCTGGACAGCCGGGTCGAATTCACCACGGTGAACGGCGGCGTGAAGCTGTCGCGAATGGCCGGCGACGTGGAAGGCCGTACCAGCAATGGAGGCGTCGACGTCGATCTCGACGGCACCACCTGGCAAGGCACCGGGCTCGACGTGCAGACAACGAATGGGGGAGTAAGGCTGCGGATTCCTGCCAACTACTCGGCACATCTCGAGACGGGGACCGTCAACGGCGGCGTCAACATCGACTACCCGATGACGACGCAGGAGCGCGCCGGCCGGTCGGTCAGCGCCGACATCGGCGGCGGCGGTCCGACGCTTCGGGTCAGCACGTCAAACGGCGGCGTTCGCGTCACCCGCAAGTAGCGACCGCGCCTCGGCAGCCGCGTTACCAGCGCAGAAGTGGACGCGCATGTGCGGAGCCCGGCCACGGAAGGGAGACGAGTATGGCGACCAGTGCGAGTCCGTAAAAGATCGCAGTGATGCGGTGCCGGCGCAGCGAATCGGTGCGCCGCGCCCGCACCCGCCCGACGTGCACCAGGGTGACGGCGACGAGCATCCCGAACGCGTGTTCGACCGCCCAGAACCTGAGGACCGGATCCTTCATCGTCGCACTCAGATTGTGCAGCGCGGCGGCGGCATACGGGCTCAGAAACAGGTAGAGGACGAGCCCTATCGTGAGCTGCAGATCCATCGCCGTGACGAACCAGAACCCCGCGCGATCGTCCCCGGGTGTCCACGGCGCGTTCCTCGATGCTCCCAGCAGGCCGCGCGCGGCGGCATGGAGCCCCGCGGCGATCACGATCCAGCGAACCCATGAATGGAGGATGAGAACGGCTGAATGCATCAATACTCCGTGCGCTCGAGGAGCGCGGCGATTTCGGCCACGGTGGTACGACCGGCATCGTCCGCGTACCACTTCATCAACTGTTCGTGCAGTGGCTGCTGCATGACGGATTTCTGCTGCTCGAGGAACCAGGCCTGCGCCGTCGAGGGCCGCTCGACCCATGCTCCGAGAACCGCGGCGCGTTCGGTGAAGACGACGATCGTCGGAGTCGCGGCGCGCCCGTCAGGGGTGAGATTCGCGTCCATCACAGGGCGGCCCACGGTCGAATTGATGATGCGCATGGCGAGCCGTTCGGGGGCGCCGTCCACCAGCCTGGCCACGTACGGAATCGACTGCGCTGAATCGGAGCACCAGTCTTCGGCCACGACGAGGATCAGGCGCCTGGCCGGAAGCGCCCGCATCCGGGTGATCAGGTCAGGGGTGACCGTCGCGTCGTTGTACCGCTGTCGCCATTCGTCGCGTTTCGCACGGGCTGATTCCAGGAAGTCCGCGAACGTGATGCCGCTGCTGTAGAGCGCGAGGTAATCAGGGGGCACCGCCGGCCGCGCCTGCAACGTGCTCGGCGCATAGGCGGTGAACAGCGCCGCTGCGCAGATCATCGCCCACACGCAGCCGCTCAAGCGCGATGGTCTCGAGAGACGAGGGCGGGGCGGCTCGGCCACGCCCTGGATCTTATGCGCACTCGAGCTGGAAAGACAGGGGGGATCAGGGTTCGGGGTTTGGAGTTCGGGGTTTGAGTTTGGAGTTTCGAGTTCGGGCCAGGGATTGGCGACTGGGAATGCCGTGACGCCTCGCACGTCACAAGTGAGCTGCAAGCTGAGAGCTGATCGCCGAGAGCTACGTCTCGGCTCGTAGGGCCTGCGACGGATCGATGCGCGTCGCACGACGTGCCGGTACGTATGCGGACAGCAACGCGGCCGCACTCACAACGGTGACGGCAGCGACGAACGCGCTCGCATTCACGACCGAAACGTTCCGCATCTGAATCGCGCTGCTGAGCGCCCGCATCAGGACTAGACCCAGAACGATCCCGAGCACGACACCGAGCGAGGCCAGCTGAATGCATTGGCGCAGGACCAGCCGGAGCACTCGGGCGGAGGTCGCACCAAGCGCCATCCGGATGCCAATCTCCCGCGTTCGCTGGCTGAGCATGTATGTCAGGACGCCGTACAATCCGGACACGCTCAGCGCCACCGCTGTCGCTGCGAGCAAGGCACCGATCCAGGAAGCAATCCGCAGTGGAAACATCTGGAGCGCGAGCACCTCTGTCAACGGGAGCGCCTGGAACGCGAATCGATCCTCGTGCACGCGCTGTTCGCTCGTGCAAGCATCACGTTCGACACGTTGGCGCAGGCGGCCACGAGAACCAGAGCAAAGGCGGCAAAGACTGGCGAGATGATCGCGAGCAATTCGAGCGAGATGGGGGCTGGTGTGGCCTTCAGCAGCACGTTGGGGCGCACGGCATCTGGCCGGCCGCTCGATGTCGCCATGAATGGTGTGAGCGCTGCCTCGGCCTGAGTCTTGTTGACCCCCTGGCGCAACCGCGCCGTTACCACCAACTCGCGTGGCTGCGCCGGACCAAACAGATCCAGTTTGGCAATGTCCCGGTACATGGTCAGCGGCACCCATAAATCGCGCGGCGAATCGTCCAGGCCCGCGAACTCCGCGCGCATGACGCCGACGATGACCACCGGCACCTGGTTCAGCTCGATCGTACGGCCAATCGCACCAGGATCCCTGTCGTACAGCCGCGACCAGCCGGCGTCACTGAGCACGGCGACCGGGGCCGTCCCGGGAGTACCGGCGTCAAAGTCCGCGAGCGGCCGCCCGCGCGACACCCGCGCGCCAAGCATCTCGAAATAGTTGCCCGACACGAACCTGGCAAAGAGCTGCCGTCCCGCCGCAGCAACGAACTGCGTCCGCTCCGCGCTCGCCTCTTCCAACAGGTCGGAGCGGCCTCGCAGCTCCTGGAACTCGCGCCAGTTGAATCGCCACCCCTGGGCGTCCCGGGCTTCCCACCCCAGCACGTGGAGCTTGTAGGGATCGCGCACCGCGAATGGCCGGAGCACATACGCGTCGAATACTGTGAACACGACGGTGATGAGCGCCAGCCCCACGCCCAATGTCAGGACAGTCGTCGTTGCGAAGGCGCGCTCTTTCCAGAGGCCGCGCCATCCGTACCGGACATCGCGAAGGAACTGCTCAGGCCGGAACAACCGAGAGGTACTGGCGGGCATGCGTGGGTGTTACGTCGCGGGGGCGCGAAGAGTTCAATCGTCACTTCGGCCGGTGCAGCCGTGCGGCATCGAGCGCCCACATGCCGCGACCGTATGTGGCGATGACGACGACGTGGTCGCGCGGCTGATACTGCAAATCGGCCACCTGGACGGATGGGAGCATCGAGCCGAGCACCTCCCACCGGCGGCCACCATCCACGGAGACGAGCGGACCGAAGTCGGTCCCCGCATAGAGAATGTCCGGATCGGTAGGATCCTCGCGCACGACGTTCACGGAACCGGCGGGGATGTTGTTGACGATGCTGGTGAAGGTCCTGCCGAAGTCACTGGACTTGTAGAGGTACGGCGCGAAGTCGTCGTCTTCGCGCCCACGCTGCGCCACGTACACCGTGCCGTCCGCGTGCTGCGACGCGACGACGCTCGAGATCCACTTGCGTCCCCTCAGACCTGCCGTGACCTCGGACCAGCGCTTCCCATCGTCCTCTGTGACGTGCAACCGCCCGTCGTCCGTGCCGGCGTAGAGGAGCCCCTGCCGGCGCGGCGATTCTGCGAGGGCGACAACAGCCTGGTAAGGAATGCCCGAGGAGCTCCGGGGCAGCATGGCGGCTGGGTCATTGTCAGACAGATCGGCGCTGATGCGCTCCCACGTGTCCCCCCGGTCCGGCGACCGGAAGACATACTGGAACCCGGCGTAGATGAGGCCCGGCTTGTGGACTGACGCGACGATCGGCGCCATCCACTGGCCACGTAAGTCCGGCTCCTTCGGGCGGATTGACGTGCTGGACGTGTTCGCGGTGGCTTCGGGCTTGGCCTCGCGCGAACGTCGTCCAGCGCCGCCCCTGCCGGATGACCTCTGCGGCACGCTCATGTCGGTGCGCGTGAAGTTGCCGTAGAACGTGTGCGAGTACACGATGTTCGAAGCGGCTGGATCAATGGAGTGGCGCGAGCCTTCTCCCCCTGGCGCTTCGGTCCACTCGACAGCCGGGATACGGTCGCGGCCCTGGGACAGGTCGACCTTGCCGCGGCGGCTGCCCACGTCCTGAATGGATCCGTACGCCCATGCCGGTACGCTCGCGTCCACGGCGACGTCGTAGAACAGGGCTCCGCCGGCAGACACCGCAAACGTCCACGCCTCGCCGCCATTCGTCGAGGTGAAGACGCCGCCGTCGTTCGCGTTGTACAGAATCCGGGGATTCCCGGGATCGATCCACAGCCCGTGGTGATCGCCGTGTGGAACCTTCAGCGTGGTGAATGTCCTGCCCGCATCGTGCGAGACGTTCAACCCGAGGCCGAGCGTGTAGATGGTGTTGTCGTCCGTCGGGTCCACGCGGATCTGACCGAACACCCAGCCGTAAGTTCCGGAGTGCCCGGACATGAACGCATTCGTGTCCGACACTTTGCGCCAGCCCGCGCCCTTGTCGTCGGTGCGATAGATCTCCGCTCCCTTGATGCGCGACTCGACAATGGGGCGCTGATAGGAATCACGCTCACCTTGTTTGGCCGCGGCGCCGGGTTCGTAGTTATCGACGAAGGCGTAAAGCACGCGCGACTTCGACCGCGAGATGTCGAGACCGATCCGGCCGCGAGACTCGGCCGCCGGCAGTCCCTTGTTTGCCTCGCTCCAGCTGTTGCCTCCGTCCGTTGTCTTCCAGATCCCGCTTTCTGAATACCCCGGCTCGACGCGCGGGTCACTCCATTTGCGGCGGATGCGCTGCCACATCGCGACGTAGAGCGTGTCGGGATCGGCGGGGTCCATCACCAGGTCGATGGCGCCTGTTCTGGGACTGCGATAGAAGATCTTCTTCCATGTGCGCCCTCCGTCAGTCGTCTTGAAGACCCCGCGGTTCTGGTTGTCGGTCCATTCATGGCCCGATGCCGCCACGTAGACGGTGTCCGGCGTGACGGGATGGATGACGATCCGGCCAATCGTCTGGGTATCTGTGAGGCCCATGTGCACGAATGTCCGGCCACCATCGGTGGACTTGTAGACGCCGACTCCCGGCATCGAGGCCCGGAAGATATTGGCCTCACCCGTGCCCACCCAGAGGATGTCCGGATTGGACGGAGCAACGGCGAGATCGCCGATGCTGGACGACGCGTAGTCGTCGAAGATCGAGTTCCACGAGCCGCCGTTGTCGTCGGACTCCCAGACACCGCCGGTCGCGTAGCCCGCATAGATGCGGCGGCCGGACCGCGTGTCAGCAACGGCGATGTCCGTCGCACGTCCGCTGATATTCGTCGGACCGAGGTACTGCCAGGGAATCGACGAATACGGAGAGCTCGACGCCATCGCACGGTAGATGTCGTACGCAGAGCGCAGGTAGTCCGCATCGGCGTGCGGCCCCTGCGACGCAGTGAGTCTGCCGGCAGCGAAGACGATCGCGCACGCGCTCATCGCCGCGATTGCACCTTGCAACACTTGGTTCGGCATGTGTGTTCCTGCAGGATCGAGCCATTGAACCACAGGGACTGACAAACCCGTGGTGTTATCCTGCGGCATGATCGGGTTGATCGTGTTCGATCTCGACGGCACTCTCGTCGACTCCCACCGGGACATCGCAAACGCGGCCAACGCCCTCGTAGAGGAGCTCGGCGGGCGGCGTCTGCCCGACGCGGCGATTGTTGCGATGGTTGGCGAGGGAGCGGCGCTCCTCGTACGACGCGCACTCGCTGCGGCTGAAATCGATCCGGCGACACCTGGGGCGCTCGATCGCTTTCTCGTCCTCTACGACGCGCGGCTTCTCGAACACACGCGGCCGTACGGCGGCACGCTCGACGTGCTCGCCCGGATGCGAGGGCGAGTCCCGATGGCGGTACTCACGAACAAGCCGCAGCGGCCGACCGAACGGATCCTCGATGAGTTGCGGCTGGGGCATTACTTCGTCGAAGTGATCGGCGGCGACACGCCTTATGGGCGGAAGCCTGACCCCGCCGGCCTGCTGCACCTGGCGCAGACGGCAGGCGTGCCGGCGGACCGCACGTTGATGATTGGAGACTCGCCCGTCGACCTGCACACTGCCCGGAATGCGGGAACGCGCATCTGCCTAGTTCGCTATGGTTTCGGCTTCACGTTCGCGCCGGCGGATTTCCGCGGCGACGAAAGCTTCGCGGATTCACCGGCGGATCTGATCGAGGCGATCGGGGCCCTCGACTAACCGACGGGCGGGCCGACGCGGGCCACGGCACCCAGGCTGCGCGCTCCCGTTCCGCGGAGCCGCAACGGATCCCAAGGACGGCCTGACGATGACGGCGCCCCTGCCGTTTGCCGCTACGACGCTTGGAAGATCAGAAACAGTCCTGCTCCGACGACGAGAGCTCCGATGAATGGCGGGGACCGGTTCTTCTGCGGAGGCGGAAAAAGCGGCAAGGTGAGAATCGTCCGGCGTCCCGCTCGCGATCGTTCGAAGAGCCGTGGCTCGGAGCGCCGCGTTGGCGGGTGAATCGACGGCAGCTCCCTGAGCGTTCTTGACAACACTCCGCCTGGCGGACAAACCTCAGCAGTAACAACCATCGCACGCAACACCGCGGCGAAGTTGAGGCAACAGCTGCAGGAGGACGTAGTGAGGAATCTGACGGTTGGAATGATTGTGGGCCTGCTCATGGGTGGTGTCGCGGCGGCCCAGACGCCTGATGCGCAGGTGATGGCGCCTATTCAGAAATTCATGGACACCTTCAACAAGGGCGACGTCGCAGGTGCCGCGGCAACTCACGCTGCAGACGCCGATCTGTCCATCGTCGACGAGGTGTCGCCTTTCCACTGGCGAGGCCTCCGCGCGTTCGCCGAATGGAGCACCGCCCTCGACGCCGACTCCAAGAAACGCGGCATCACGGATCAGATAGTGAAAATCGGCGCGCCGACCCGGAGAGAAGTGACTGGCGATCAGGCGTACGTCATCGTGCCTGCCGTGTATACGTTCAAGGAAGCCGGGGTCGACAAGCGGGCGTCCGCACAAATGACGTTCACGCTCAAGAAGAGCGGCGGCGTGTGGTTAATCCACGGCTGGACGTGGACAGGCCCGAAGGCGTCCGCAACAGCCCCGAAAGCGTCCCCAGCGGCGCCTGCCAGGAAGTAGCCTCGAGGCGTTCCCCGTGGCTCGCCGCCGGACGCGCAAGTGCCGCGTGCGGTGATTCAGCCATCTTTGGGATGATTCAGCCGTATTCGACGCATTACGTGCGCCGAATATGGCCGTTTGCGGGGAATACTCCGCGCTGTGGATATACTCGGCTCGAGAAAATCGGGTCAAGACTGACCGCGGTTCCACGCGTCGCGTAACCGTGCTCGAGACCGATGACCACGGATGATGGTCGCACCTTCGACCCGCTGACCAGCGCGCCGACCATGGGCGTCACGATGGCGCCCACGCCCGCTCCGACAGGCGCCGGGTTCCAACCGGGGGTGATCGTCGCGGGGCGGTACCGCCTGGTGTCTCTACCGTCGGCGTCGGCGTGTTCCTTCTGCTCATCAACAACGGTCAAATCGTGACCGGCACGTGGATCCACCGTTTCAACGCGGTGGCGTTCACAATTCTCCTCACTGTCGTCCTGCACCGTTTCGGGCTCCTGGCAACCGCGACGCTCTTGTTCGTGGACAACGTCGTGAGTGACGCGCCGCTGACCACCGACCTGTCGGTCTGGTGGGCAACGCCCACGATACTGACTGTCGTGATGCTGGTCGGGCTCGTGTCGTTCGCGTATTACGCCGCGCGCACGGGGGAGCCGCTCTTCGGGCGAGTGCTCACGGAATGACACGGGACTGGCTGGCCATTGGGGACGCGTCTCGCAACTGGCTGCCCGCAGCACAGTGATCGGGATGAGCGGCCGCTGCATCGAGCGAGAAGACGTGAACGCGACCAATCGGCGGTCACTTGACGAATTTTTTCGGCAACGGGGGGCCCGCGATTTCCATGTTGTGCCGCTCAAATAGGGCCTTCTCGGCGCCGGGCGCCTGCATCCCGTCGCGGCCCATGCTTTCGAGATCTTTGGCGAACGCTTCGAGGTGACCCGCAGGTTGGGCGACGACCAGCATTCGTCCGGCTGTCTCCCCTACATCGTGCCAGGTGTGGGGCACGAGTTTCGGGCCGTAGACGCTGCCGCCCGGTTTCAGATGAAAGATCTCGGTCCCCACCTGGAAGTCGTATTCGCCTTCGATCGCGTAGAACCACTCATTCTCCACATGATGGACGTGCAGTGAAGGGCCCGAATCGACTGCTGTTCTGATTTCGAGTGCGGCAAACGTCCCGCCAGTGTCGGCCCCGGAGACTTTCACGAGGATCCGATGTCGCCCGGTAAACGTGTCACCTTCCCGGCCTTCACCGGGGGGTACGAAGAACGGTCGTTGTTCGGTGCTCATGGTGCGGTCCTTCGGTTGAGTCTCTTGAAGGGTACACGCGACAGTTGGCTGCAGCCGGGCAAGCGCAGCACCGAATGCACCCGTAATGGCCATCGCCAGCAAGATCCGCATGTCGCCAGTGTCGGATTCCGCGCCGCACCTGTCGATGGCCTCCGTGTTGTTTTAATGTTCCCGCGAGATTCCTTGTTAACTCGTTCGATCACAACCCGATGCGCAGCCGCCGCCGCGTGGGGCGCGTGGTAGGATGCCGCGGCGATGGCTTCAAATTCGTCGTCTCGCGTGGTTTTCACGTTCGGCGATTGTGAGCTCGATTGCCGATCGCATGAGCTCCGAAAACGCGGGCGCAGACTTCGCGTACAGGAGCAGCCCTTCCAAGTGCTCTCGATGCTGGTGTCCGCGGCGGGAGCGGTCGTGACCCGCGAGGAGTTGCGTGAGCGCATCTGGGATCGCGGCACGTTTGTCGACTATGACCGGGCCATCAACAAGGCGGTCAATCGACTCCGGCAAATCCTCAATGATGACATCGAACGGCCGCGGTTTATCGAGACCGTGCCGAAACGCGGCTACCGTTTCGTCGCGTCGATCACCAGCCGGCGATCTCGGTTGGGTTGCAAAGAAACGAACGACGTCGGCGATCTTCTTCTAAAGGCGAGGCATTTCTGGAACCGGCGAACGGCGAGTGATCTCGGGCGCAGCCTGGATTACTTCAGGCGCGCGATCGAAAAACAGCCTGACTGCGCTGAAGCGTGGGTGGGCTTGGCCGATACGTACGTCATGCTTGGACACTTCGGACTAAAGCGTCCTGACCTCGTTTTTCCAGCTGCGAAGGCGGCTGCGCTGAGGGCACTCGGCCTCGACGGTGCGGTCGCGGAGGCGTACACGACGCTGGGCGAAATCCACAAGCTTTACGATTGGAACTGGGATGCGGCGGAGAGCGCCTATCGACGGGCGATTGCGACAAACCCCGATTACCCGCTTGCGCATCATTGGTACGCCCAGCTGCTTGCCGTGCAAGCACGCCACGAGGAAGCGCTCGCAGAGATTGAAGCGGCGCGCCAATGTGATCCCCTCTCTATTCCCATCAATACGTTCGTTGCGTACGTCTGGCTCGAGGCACGTGACTATCAGCAGGCCATTGCCGCGGCCGAAGACGCCCTCGAACTCGATTCGAATGCGCCGCTGCCGCACTTGCTTCTGGGACGAGCCTACGCGAAATGCGAAGACTTTCAGAGTGCGATCGGTGCGCTCAAAACGGCAGCACGTCTTGCCGGCGTCGTGCCGTTGATAGAGGCAAACCTCGCATATGCGTACGCGCGCGCGGGGCGGCGTTCGGAAGCGGCGCGCATCCTCGAGAGATTGCGCCGATGGCGATTCGCGCCACAAGCATCGGCGATGGAACTCGCGCTTGTATACCTCGGGCTCGGTGACAAGGACGCGGCGACGGCTGCCCTCGAGGACGCCTACCGAAGCCGCGCGCTGAGGATGGCCGCCATTGCGGACCCCTTTTACTCGGAGCTGGCGGATAAACCACGGTACCGAGAACTCGTGGCTCGATTGGGATTGCCTCTGAGAATTTAGGGGGTTCCCAAGAATATTGCCGCAGCCTGCGCGCGCGAGGTGACCCACGCGGCGCAGCGAGACCACGTATCGTCGTCAACAGTGCCGACCGCTGAGGAGCGTGATACACGGTACCAAAACGGGTTCGCCGGGGCGCCCGACGCCAGGCGTTCAAGTGAATGGTCACCGCTCGTACGACTCGCGGCGCGCCGAGGCCGACTGCTTGATCAGGAACTGCTCCGGCTCCGCCCAGAACCTCTCGCGCAGTTCGGCGAGCGACGAGGCGCCGCCGTAACTGATCGATGAGCAGACGTGCTTGATCATGTCGCGGACGATCGTCCTGGCCGAGCCGCGCGCCGGCACGCTGATCTCCATCCCTTCGGCGCCAATCGCCTCGAGCTCGACCTTGTCGGCATCCTCGACATCGAGCCGGTCCCGAATCGCTTCGAGCGAGGCCATGCCCCTGAGGACCTTGAACGGCACCTTCACGGCCTTCTGCGATTCCGGCAGCACGACCGACTTGTGCACGACTTCGCCCGGCGCTTCCTCGGTCCCTGCGAACGCGCTGCCGAGCATCACGCAGTCGCCTCCGAAGAGCAGCGCTTCGAGGATCGCGCCGTGCCGCTTGATGCCGCCATCCGCGATGACGGCCACGTCGGAGCCGGCGACCGCCAGCCGGCATTCGACGAGCGCCTGCACCTGCGGCACGCCAAAGCTGGTGGTCATCCTCGTCGTGCACCCGCCGCCAGGCCCGATGCCGACCTTGATCCCGTCGGCGCCGCGGTCCTTCAGGAACCGCGCCCCTTCGGCCGTCGCGACGTTGCCCGCGATCAGCTCGGCCTCCGGAAACTGCTTCCTGAACTGCGCCAGCGCGCGTTCCATCACGACGGAGTGGCCGTGGGCGATGTCGATGACGAGCACGTCCACGTGCGCGCGGATCAACTCGGCGGCACGTTCGAGATAATCCCCGGTGGCCCCGATCGCGGCGCCGACACGCAGCCGCCCCCGCTCGTCACGCGTCGCGAACGGCATACGCCTCTGGCGGACGAGATCCCGGGCCGTGATCAAACCAAGGAGCACCCCCCTGCCGTCCACGAGCGGCAGCTTCTTGACCTTGCGCTCGACCATCACCCGCTCCGCAGCGTCGGGGTCGAGCGGACCTTGATGGAGGACGAGCTGCGCGACGGGCGTCATCCGATCGGACACGAGCGCCCCCCGTCGTCCCACGAATCGCATGTCGCGCTCCGTCAGTAATCCAATGAGCCGGCGGCTCTCGTCGAGAACGACAAGCGTGCCGACACGAGAGCGGGCCATGAGCGACGCGGCCGCTTCGAGGGATGCGCCCGGCGCGATGCTCCACGGGTCGGTGATGACGCCGTGCTGCGTGCGCTTGACGATTTCGACCTCACGGACCTGCGGCTCGATCTCGCCCGGCCGGAAGCCGCGGTCGATGATCCCGATCCCCCCCTCCTCCGCCTGCACGACCGCCATCGGCGCCCGTGTGACCGTGTCCATGTTCGCCGAGACGATCGGGCGCTTCAGCGTCAGGCGGCGCGTCAGCTGCGAGGCGAGATCGATCACCGTCGGATCCCGGCGTTCGAGCACGCTGCGCTGGGGCGACAGGATGAAGTCGTCGAACGTGCAACCGTGCACGGCGTCGAGGAGCCGCCGGCCGACAGCGGCATCAATGGAGGGAAATGCGGACATGAGTTCAATACTACATACTTGGGAGAG
>JBBWZJ010000185.1:0-17293 GCA_039648985.1 Acidobacteriota bacterium
AGTGAACCTGGACGTGCCTTAACGGCCGATCGTCTGTGTGTACCTGAACGGCGTGCTCGACCTGTACACGGGGTGGAAGCACGCCGACCACTGGGATCCCCCACGCCCGGGAGCCGAGGCGTTCCTCACGGCGCTCGTCGATCGCGGATTCGACGTGGTGGTGTTCACGACGCGACATCCTGCGCACGTCCGGCGGTGGCTTCGGCAGCACGGGTTGCTGCCGCTCGTCTCAGCCGTGACGCGGCGCAAGCCCCCGGCGCACGTCTTCGTGGACGACCGGGCGGTCTGTTTCGGCGGCGACTTCGGCGATACGCTCCGCCGCGTCGAGGCGTTCAAGGCGCACTGGGAAGATTGACGCGCTCGCGCAGCCGTGTCACACACCTGGCGATCACCGCGTCGAACCGATCCGCGTCCGGCGTGCCCTGCACCGATCCGCGCGCCAGGGTCGCGTAACCCAAACGGAAGGCGGGGTACGCCAGGTCGTAGAAGGGCAGGCGGACCCGAACGCCCCGATCGCCCGACGCGCTCGCATAGCGCGTGACAAGCCGATCGACGGCTGCAGGTTCGAGGCCGAATTCGAATGCGGCGGCGGCAATATCCCACGCCGCGTCCTGGATCCCCGGAAAGAAATGGTCCGCGTGGTGATCGAGCGCGTCCACCTTCCAATAGCCGGCGGACCCCGTGTCGATCCATTCGTGGGGAAGCATGCGGCCGTCGATTGCCGCACACGGCGCATCGCCCAGCGGCCCGCGGAATCGCGCGAGATCCGGAACGGGCGCACCCTCCAGCCCGAGGCCGATGTTGGTCGTCGTCATGTGCTCGAGCTCGTCGACCGACGGTGACCGGGTGGCGGGAAATGCGCCGACCACGAAGGCGATGTGATCGGCGATCCGGTCCACCAGATCCGGTGTGGCCCGCGTGCAGGGTTGGCCGGCGACGAACGGGAGTGTGAGGTATCCGCTCTGGAGCGCACCCGGCCGAACACCGAACCCGCCAGCGGCCAGGCGCTCGGCGCGTTCCAGCTTCGAGGCGCCGTACCTCCCAAGACCTGCGAAGCGGACGATGCACCCGCGGTCTGGCACCCGGGCTTTCGCCACCTCGTGCTGCGGCTGCACCGCCGGCCAGGCCCGGCTGCCGTCACCGAGCAGATGCGGGCGCCACGCGCCGCCGGAGAAATCCACCGACCCCGGGCCCGCGATCTCGTCAACGCCGAACCCCGCCGCGCCGGCGTCCGCCGTATAGGCGCACGTCGTCGACCACACCCGGCGCGCCTCGTCTGAACGGAGCGCCGCGGGATCGGCCCGCCAGCTCGGAAACAGCGCTATTCGCGACGCCGCGACGCCCAGCTCGCCTAGCGCGCGGACAACCGACGTGAAGGAGGATCCACTCAGGCCGGGCCCCTCGTCCACCACAGCGAAATGGGAGTCCGATGCCGCTGCGCGAAGGGCGTCCCGGAGGACGCCATCGAGGTGGAGTTGGCGATCGAATGGATGGCCGTGCGGCCGGACCGTATGCAACTGGACCTGCACTCCCGCGCTGTCGAGCGCCGCGCCGACGACGGCCGACAGGCTGGTGCCGATGCTGCGGATGCCGAGACAGACTGTTCTGGACGGGCGCTGCTCGGCGGCGAACCGCGTAGCCGCGACCGCATACGTCTCAGGATGGAGCCCGTAGTAGGCGTAACCTTCGGATACGCGGATCTTGACCGACGGAGGCAGCGGCGTCAGCTGAAGCCGTTCGAGCGTGCGCTGCAGTTCGACGAGCCCCTTGTCTCTCGTGACGGCGTCCCGTTTCCACGATCCCAGCAGCGACTGGGCCGCGCCGAATGCGGCTTGTCGAAGGATCGTCGTCAGCGGATGAATACCGTCGCGATCCGGAAACACCCAGTCCGCCAAGCCTGCTTCGAGCTCGCCAAGGTCGATGAAGATCGTCCGAACGTGGTCGTGCACGGCGCCGCCGAGCGCGCGGTGCGTGCGAGTTTCGAGGCTCCGAACCATGTCGGCCGGAACGCATGTGCGTTCGTCGTTGCGATAGGCAAGCACGCTGCCGCCGGGAGATACAACGAGCGTGCCGGTCGCCTGCACGAGCACAACGGCTATTGACCCCGGCTACGCAAAAGGCGGATAAAGAAGCAGACAACATGTCCGATACCGAGACTCCCGCCCGCCCAGCGGGGCGCGCCCGCATCGAACCACCCGATCTCAGCGAAAAGGGAGGTCTCAAGGACGGACAGCCGCAGCGCTCGGATCAGCGCCTCTTCATGCAGCTCCTGGGGTTCGGAGAATGCGCCGACTCGCATGCCGTGGCCGCGCACATGGCAGGCGTGGCGGAGGCGGTCGTCGTGTACGAGGACCTGAACGACCCGCACGGCATCGCAGTCCTGTCGGTGAGCGCCAACCCCGACGTGTTCATCACCGACGTCCGTCCGCGGCTGACGACGGGGCCGATGGCCGGCCTCACGCTGAAGCCGAACTACAGCATGTTCGGACGGACGTATTCGCTTGGGTACGAGCCGGATCTCCAGGACGCGCTGCTCGAACGTCCCCGGCGGACCGTCACCAATCCCGACTGGCCCTGGGCCGTGTGGTATCCGCTCCGCCGGAACGGTGCATTCGCGCAGTTGCCCGCCGACGAGCAGCGCACGATCCTTGCCGAGCACGGGCAGATCGGCATGGCTTTCGGGGCGGCTGACTACGTGCACGACGTGCGCCTCGCGTGCCACGGACTCGATCGCGACGACAACGATTTCGTCATCGGTCTCATCGGGAAGGACCTCTTCCCGCTCTCGGCCGTCGTGCAGGCAATGCGCCGGACGCAGCAGACGTCGCTCTATCTCGATCGCCTCGGTCCGTTCTTCGTCGGCCGCATGGTCCGCGTATGACCGCGGCGCGGCCGGCGCCACCAGACAAATCTTGGGTCCCCCGCACACATCCATGAGCTCTGCCGAAATTCCACGCCGCCCGTTCGGCAAGCACGCCGAGAGGATCTCCGCTCTCGGTCTGGGGGGTTACCACCTCGGCAAACCCGCGACCGATCGCGAAGCAACAGCACTGGTCCATGCGGCTATCGACGGCGGGATTACCTTCATGGACAACGCGTGGGAGTACAACGACGGGAAGAGCGAAGTCCGGATGGGGAAGGCCATCAGGGACAGGCGCGACCGCGTGTTCCTCATGACAAAAGTCTGCACCCACGGCAGGGACGCGAGACTCGCAATGCGGCAGCTCGAGCAGTCGCTCCGGCGGCTCCGGACGGATTACCTGGACCTGTGGCAGGTGCACGAGTGCGCGTACTACAACGAACCGGCGCAGCATTTCGCCAGGGGCGGCGTCATCGAGGCGCTCACGCGCGCGCAGGAACAGGGGAAGGTGCGATACGTCGGCTTCACGGGTCACAAGGATCCCGAGATCCACCTGGCGATGCTCGAGTACGACTTCCCATTCGACAGTTGTCAGCTCCCGCTGAATGCGTTCGATGCCACCTTCCGCAGCTTCGAGCAGCAGGTGCTGCCGGAGCTTGGCCGCCGGGGAATTGCCGCGATCGGGATGAAGAGCCTTGGGGGCGACGGCAAGGCGGTCAAGAAGCGGGTCGTGGCGGTTGCCGAAGCGCTTCGGTATGCCATGAGCCTGCCGGTCGCGACGACGGTCAGCGGCATCGACTCGATGCGCGTGCTGAAGCAGAACCTGAAAATCGCGCAGGGGTTCACGCCCATGACACAGACCGAGATGGCCCGGTTTCGCCGCCGCGTGGCGGAGTTCGCCGGCGACGGCCGCTTCGAGACGTACAAGGTGACGGCGGAGTTCGACGGCCCGGAGGGCCGTTCGGAACACGGCTTTCCGCCGCCCGGTCAGCTGCCCGCGTAGCGCGGTCTCGCATCTATTCCAGTGCTTCGAGCGCAGCCGTCGCGTTCGGCGACAGGTGCTGACGGCAGGTCCAGTAGTCCTTCCACGGATCCTTCCGCAGTGCCGCGAGGCGCCGCTCGATGGTGACGATGTTCCAGGATGGCGGCTCGGCGCCAGTCGTGATTTCCTGCCACGTCAGGGGCGTCGACACTGGCGCCCCTTCGCGCGCCCGCGTCGAGAACGCCGCGACCGACGTGTTCGTCCTGTTGTTCCGCAGATAATCGATCAGGATTTTGCGCTCGCGCCCTGCCTTGGCGAATGCCGTGGTGAAGCGTGCGGGATCGTGCCGCTCCAGTGTCTCTGCGAGTGCGCGCGAAAACGCGAGACAGTCTCTCCAGTCGGCGCGCGGCAGCAGTGGAACGACGACGTGCAGCCCCTTCCCGCCCGTCGTTTTCGGGAAGCTCTCGAGATCGACGGACTGCAGAAGTCGCCGGACCGCCCGTGCGGCCGCGATCACCTCTGACCACCCGGCCTCAATGCCCGGGTCGATGTCGAACACGATGCGATCCGGCTGCTCGACGCGCTCGAATCGCGTATTCCACGTGTGAATCTCGAGGATGTCCATCTGCACGAGTGAGATGAGCGCCGGCAGCGTGTCCGCGATGAGGTACTCCCCAACCTTTGTCTTTTCCTGAATAGCTAAACGGCGGAGCGCGGGAGGCGACCACACCCTGGTGTGCTTCATGTAATGGCACGGACTGCCGAAGCCCGCGGGGCAGCGCACGAGCGTCAGCGGCCGTCCGGCGAGGTGGGGCAGGATCCAGTCCGCGATGCGCTCGTAGAACCTGGCCACGTCGAGCTTAGAGACCCGCGGCTCGCCGAACATCACCCGCTCCGGATGGCTGATGCTCACGTCAGCAACTGAGACGCGCGAGGACGCCCCGGAAGTCGCCGCTGGCCGCGTCGCCGTGCCGAGTGGCATCGGGCGGTCCGGCGTTCTCGATCGTTTCTCGACGGCCGGCAACTCGCACGGGATTTCCAGCCAGGCGCGGCTCCGCCCGCCCGTATAGGTCGAGTCGCGGCGGCGCGACAGAATCCCGCCGACCCCGAGCCGGCATGCTTCGTTCAGGAATTCCGGACCGCGACCGGCGACGTGTTCCGAGTAGCGGATCCGGCCTTTCGCGTACGGTCCGCCGACCAGCCGCAGCAGCTCGCGCTTCCGCTCTTCCAGCGGCAGGTGTATGAAGGACTCTCCGCCGGCGGCCAGCAGATCGAAGGCAAAGTAGACGATGCCGCGCCGGTTTCGGGTTGTGGACGCATTCTCCAGTGCCTCGAGACTGGTCGTCCCATCGGGCAGGAGCAGTGAAACTGTGCCGTCGAGCAGGGCCTGACGAACGCCGAGCCCGAGGGCCGCGTCGCAAATCTCCCGAAACCTGCCGGTCCAGTCCGTCCCGTCCGTGCCCGTCAGCGAGACGACGCCCTCGTTGACACGGCAGCCAACCCGATATCCCGCGTAGTTGATCTCGTGCAGCCAGTCGTCGCCCGCAGGCGCCTCGCGGGCGCGGGTTGCAATCTGGGGTGTGTACGCCGCCACGTCGGCGGTGGCGACGCGCGCTCGCACCTTTGCCATCATCTGCTCGGGTTGCGAAAAGGGGGCCAGCCATGGCGCTCGAGCTTCACTGGCTTGCATCGTGCAGGTTCGAGGGAGACGAGCCGCCCGGAGTCGCACCGATCAAGTGTCAGGAGGTCGCATGTATCGCCACCCTGGAAAGTTCACCGCATTCCTCAGCTCTGCTGTGCTTGTAGCCGCATCTCTGGCGGGCTGCAGCCGCTCCGACAACAAGAACGTCCCGACGGCTGAGGTCCAGACTCAGCAGCCGGCGCAGGCCGTGAACAAACCCATCACGCTGACCGGATGCATGCGGGCCGGCGAGTCGTCTGACACCTTCGTTTTGACGACCAGCGCGACGGCCGACGGCGAGGCCCCGGCGACGTATCAGCTGGCCGGCGCGAGCGGCGTGAACCTGCGGGAGCAAATCGGCAATCGCGTCGAGGTCAGCGGGGTCGTGCGATCGCAGCAGCAGACCGAATCCCACACCAGTGGCCCGGCCGCCAATGCCCCGACCGGTACGAGCGGCGCGCCGCGAGTCGAGACCACGACCGAACTGGACATCAAGCACCTCGACGTGAGCAGCGTGAAATCGACCGGCCAGAAGTGCGACAAGTGAACCTGAGGAGCCGGCGGCCTACGCCGCTGACGCCAGAGGAGCGGAAGTCTCTGACGCACGGAGACTTCTGGATTCCGGACGCCGAGCGGGCCGTCTACAAGCGCGCGCTCGAGGCGCTGAATGCGGCCGCTGTGCCCTTCGTGGTCGCAGGCGCCTACGCCATCTACGAGCACACAGGTATCTACCGCAAGACGAAAGACCTCGATCTCTTCTTCGAGCCGGCCAGGCTCGTCGATGCCGCGCGTGCTTTGCGTGGCGCAGGGTTCGTGACACGCCTCGAAGATCCGCACTGGCTGGCGAAGGCCACCTTCGGCGAGTACTTCGTGGACCTCATATACGGGATGGGCAACGGGGTCGCCTTCATCGACGAAGGCTGGATTCGCCACAGCCGCCCCGGCATCCTCGCCGCCTGCCCCGTGCGCATTGCGCCGGCCGAGGAGCTGATGTGGCATCGGCTCTTCATCAGCGAACGCCATCGGCACGACATGTCCGACATCGTCCACCTGATCCTCGGGTATGGCGAGAGTCTCGACTGGCCGCGGCTGGTGGATCGGGTGGGCGAGAACTGGCCGCTCCTGCTGTCGCAGCTGCTCATGTTCAACTACGTGTATCCGGGTTACCGGACGAACGTGCCGTCGTGGGTCCCGGAACGCCTCCTCGAGCGTGCGCGCGCCCAGATCGGCCACGACGAGGACAAGCCGGAATTCACGCGAGGGCCGCTCATCTCACGCTTCAGTTTCATGATCGATGTGCGCGAGTGGGGATTCAGCAGTCCGCGGGAAGAGCTCGTGCGGAACGCACGACAGAGTGCTGCCGTGCGGGCGATTGCGGAAGCCGATGTGTGGGACGAGCGTGCCGACGATCGGCCCGATCTCCGCGAGGACCCGGCGGTCGCAGACGCGCCGGCCGCGGAGTAGCGATTCGCGTTCGTCGAGCCGGGATACAATCTTGCCGTGCCGTTACCTTTGCTGGGCGCCGCCTTGCTGGTGGCGGCGCTCTCCGCCGATCAGGCGACGCCCGCGCCTGCGGCCGTTCCCCTGACGCTGCAGTCCGCATTCAGCCTCGCAGAAGAGCACAACCGCGTTCTCGTGGCCGCGCGGCTCGGGCGCGCGGTTGACGTCGCGGGTATCGCGGTGGCCGCGCAGCGGCCGAACCCCGAGGCGTCGTTCGAGGCTGCCCGCGACACGCCTCACGAGGTGGCAAGCCTTGCGTTCCCGCTTGAATTCGGCGGCAAGCGGGCCCGGCGCGTGGACCTGGCCAATGCGACGCTGGCGCGCACGATGGCCGAACTCACTGTGCAGTCGATCGACGTGAGGCGGACGGTCCGTCTCGCGTACTACGAGCTCGTCGCCGCCGCCAAGCGGGTGCAGGTCACGACAGAGCTCCGCGGCTTCGCGGAGCGGACACGCACCGCCGCGCGCGATCGTTTCGAATCCGGAGCCGCGCCGCGGCTGGAGGCGCTCCAGGCGGATCTGGCGCTGGCGCAGGCGGACAACGAACAGGAGGCCGCTCGAGGGAGGCTCGCCGCCGCGCGCGCGTCGCTGAATACCGCGCTCGGCCGCGCTCCGGACGTGCCGGCGGATCCGGCCGACCCCTTCGAGGCCGGCGCCGTTCCGGCCGATCCCGCCGGCATCATCGCCGCGAGCCCCGAGGTCGCCGCGCTCGATCGGGAGATCGACGAAGCGGTTGCGCGCGAACGGCTGGCCGTCGCGATGCGCCGCGCCGACCCGACACTTTCCGGCGGCGTGCTGTTCGACGCCCGTCCCGACTTCACGTTCGGGTGGAGGGCGGGTGTCGCGGTCGCGATTCCCGTGTTCACGCGTCACAACGCCGAGGTGCAGGTCGAGACCGCCCGTGTGGTGCAGCTGCGGGCCCAGCGCCAGGCGCGCGTCGCCACCCTGACTGGGGATGCCATCGCTGCCGCCGCCCGCGCCGAGGCTGCACGCCGCCAGTACCTCCGCTATCGGGACGAGATCGTCCCCCAGCTCGCGACAATCGAAGCGATGGCCGAGGACTCCTATCGATCCGGCCAGACGAACCTCGCGGCATTTCTGCAGGCGCTGCAGGCCGCCCGCGAGGTGCGGCTCCGGGCGACGGACGCCGGGCTCGAGTACCAAACCGCGCTTGCCGATCTCGAGCGTGCGCTCGGAGGACCGATCCAATGATGAACGGGTCGCGCCCCTTCGCGCTCGCTGCGCTATTGGCCCTCACTGCCTGCCACAAGTCGGCTCCGGACGAAACGGTCACCGAGACGGCTGTCGCGGTGGAGGTCGAACAGGCGAAGACAGGTACCATCCGCGAGGTGATAGCGGCAACCGGCATCGTTACGGCGCCACCCGGAGGGGAGCTCGTGGTCACCGCTCCCGAAGCCGCGCGCATTGTCGAACTCCCGAAGGCGGAAGGCGATCGTGTCCGGGCCGGCGACCTGCTGGTGCGGTTCGAGATTCCGTCGCTCACGGCGGGCGCCGCGTCGACCCGTGCGGGCATCGAGCAGGCGTCGGCACGGGTGGAAAATGCAAAGGCGGCATCGGCGCGCGTGGCCGGCCTCTTCGAGCGTGGAGTCGCCGCGCGGAAAGAGGTGGAGGACGCCGAACGCGAGCTGCGCGAATCGCAGGCGGCCCTCGCCCAGGCACAGAGCGCCAGCGGCGCTGCCAACACCCTCGCCGGCCGTCTCGTCGTGCGCGCCAGCTTTTCGGGCGTCGTGGCGAAGCGCTGGCACAACCCCGGGGACCTCGTCGAGCCCGGACCTTCGGATCCGATTCTGCGAGTGATCGACCCGTCACATCTCGAGGTGACGGCGGCCGTCCCCGTCAGCGCCCTCGCAAGACTGAATGTCGGTGCGCCGGCCCGGATCATCGATCCCGCTGGCGGCGAACCTCTGGACGCCGCAGTTATTTCCCGGCCCGCCGCAGTCGAGGCCGGCAGCGTGACCGCCTCGATTCGCCTCCGTCCGAAGTCCGCGAAGGAACTGACGGCCGGTATGTCCGTGCAGGTCGAGATCATGGGCCCTGAGCACACCAGCGCGGTGCTCATCCCGCCCGCCGCCCTCGTCCGCGAGGGCTCGAGCACGATCGTCATGACCGTCGGCGCAGACGGAAAAGCCCACCGGCAGGAGGTGGAGCTCGGCGTCGTCGCCCCCGACGCCATTGAGATTCGCAAGGGCATCAAGTCCGGCGACAAGGTATTGGTGCGCGGCCAGAACGGGCTGCCTGATGGCGCGGCCGTGACCGTCGGATCATGAGCCTCGCAGGGCTTGTCGAACGCTACGCCCGCGCGATTGTCCTCGTCGTCGCGCTCGTGGCCGCGGCCGGGATCATCGCCGGAGTCGGGCTCCCGAGCAGCATTTATCCCAGACTCGAATTTCCGCGGGTCGTGATCATCGGTCACAGCGGCACGCTGCCGGCCCAGACGATGATGCTGACCGTCACCCGGCCGATCGAACAGGCTGTGATGGAAGTTCCAGGGATCCGCCGCGTGCGTTCCACAACGTTCCGCGGGGCCGCCGAGATCTCCGCGCAGTTCGAACCGTCCACCGACATGGTCGTCGCGCTGCAGCAGGTGCAGGGCAAGATTGACGACGCCCGGCAGACGCTCCCGTCAGGTACGGATCTCGTCGTCGAGCGGCTGACGCCTGCCGCGTTTCCCATGTACATCCTGAATCTGAGCGGGTCCGTTCCCGGTGCGGATTTGTACGACTACGCGTTCTACGTCATGCGGCCGCGGCTTGCCCGCGTGGCTGGAGCCGGCCAGGTGGCGGTTGCCTCGAGCGACACGCGGGAGATCGAGGTTGTCGCGGATCCGTCCCGCTTGCTGGCGTCCGGGCTCACCGTCCATGACGTCGCCGATCGGCTCAAGGCGGCAAACCAGCTCGCGCCGGTCGGCCGCTACTCATCCGGCGGCGTGCAGCAGCTCGTGCTCGCGTCCGGTTTATGGCCCTCGATTGACGCGATCAGCCAGACGCCCGTGTCGATCCGCCCCGACGGGGTTCTCCGTGTGCGGGACATCGGGCAGGTGTTCCCCGGATCGCCTGATCGCACCGGTCTCATCGTGGGGAACGGCCGTGATGTGGCAAGCGTCAGCGTGTCGCAACAAGTGGGTGCCAACATTCTCGAGATTGAAGCCGGGGTGGACCAGGCGGTCACAGAACTCGCGCGCGCACTGCCGGCCGGACTCCACATCACGAAGGTCTACGACCTCGCCGAGTTCGTCCGCGCATCGATCGCGAATGTCCGCGACGCGATCCTCATCGGCGGCGTCCTGGCCGTCATCATCCTGCTGCTGTTCCTCCGCGACTGGCGGCTGACGCTCGTCGCAGCGGTGACGCTGCCTCTCGCCGTGCTGATGACGTTCGCCGTGATGCACCTCTTCGGTGAATCGATCAACCTGATGTCGATGGGCGGTCTCGCGGTCGCCATTGGTCTCGTCATAGACGACGCGGTCGTGGTGGTGGAGGGGATCCATCGCCGGGTGCAGGAGGGTTCGGCGGCGCCGGTGGCGGATGCGATTACCGACTTGACGGCTCCTGTCGTCAGCTCGACGCTGACCACGGTCGTTGTGTTCGCGCCGCTCGGGCTCCTGTCGGGCGTCGTCGGACAGTTTTTTCGCGCGCTGTCGCTGACGCTGTCGGCGGCCGTTCTTGCGTCGCTGCTGCTCGCGTTGACGCTGATTCCGCTGCTCGCCCGCTGGGGAATCCGCAGGAGCGGTCGACCCGTCGATACGCACGCAGGCCGCCTGGACTCGACGTATGTCCGAACGCTCCGGCCGATGCTGGGCCGGCCCGTTTTCGCGCTCCTGCTCGCGCTGATCCTCGCTGCCGGAAGTGCGGCTCTCTACTTGTTCGTCGGCAGCGGATTCCTGCCGCATGCCGACGAGGGGGGATTCGTCATCGATTACCAGACGCCGGCCGGCACCGCGCTCGAAGAAACCGATCGGCAGCTACGTAAGGTCGAAGCGGTGCTGCTGAAGACGCCGGAGGTTGCGTCGATCCAGCGCCGTACCGGCTCGGAGCTGGGTCTCTTTGCCACCCAGTCGAACTCGGGAGATGTCCTCGTACGCCTGAAAGGCCGGCGAGAGCGCAGCCGTTCATCCGAGGAGATCATCACCGACCTGCGGGACAAGCTCCACGAGGCCGTGCCCGGGCTCGACATCGAGTTCGTCCAGCTGCTCCAGGACATGCTCGGCGATCTCGAAGGCAACCCGACGCCGATCGAAGTGAAAGTGTTCGGCGACGACGCGGCGGTGCTGAAGGAGCTTGGCGGCAAGATGGAGGAGATGCTCGGGAAGGTCTCGGGTGTCGTGGACATTGTCGGCGTCCAGAGCGGGAACCCGGAAGTGACCTGGCAGATCGATCCGACTGCGGCAGGACGGCTCGGTCTGACCGTCGCGGACGTGTCCCAGCAGATTTCCGCGGCCTGGCTCGGCGAGGTCGCGACCGATTACCTCGCGCTCGACCGGACGATCCCTGTTCGTGTCCGGTATCCGGATTCGGTGCGCTTCAACGGCGGAGTGCTGGGCCAGACGGCCGTGCGTGGTACCGAGGGTCGGACGGCGCCCGTCTCCGCCCTGGCTGCGGTCGTCCCGGCGACCGGACCGACGCTGCTGACGCGCGAAAACCTGCGGCAGATGGTTCTCGTCAGCGGACGGCTGGAAGACCGGGATCTTGGCAGCGCGGTGGACGAGGTCACGTCGAAGCTTCGCGACATCAAGCTGCCGGTCGGGTATACGTCTGAAGTGGGTGGCCAGTATCTCGCGCAGCGCCAGGCGTTCCGGGAGCTGCTCCAGGTGCTGGCGATCGCCTCGGCGCTCGTCTTCGTGATCCTGGTGACGCACTTCCGCTCCTTCGGGCCCGCCGTGCTGATCCTCGGAGCCGCGCCGCTGTCGCTGGCAGGTGCGCTGCTCGCGCTCATCGTGACCGGCACGGAACTGAACGTGTCCTCGGCGATGGGGCTCGTGCTCCTCATCGGGCTCGTCGTCAAGAACGGGATCGTGCTGCTCGACTATGCCGAGCGGGAGCGCGAGCGTGGGGTTGCGCCCGCAGAGGCCGTGTACGATGCATCCCGCGTCCGGCTGCGCCCGATTCTCATGACGACTCTCTGCACCCTCTTCGGCCTCGTTCCGCTGGCGCTCGGCATAGGCGCGGGCGCGGAGCTCCAGCGCCCGCTCGCGCTTGCCGTCATCGGCGGTCTGACCCTCTCCACCATCATCACGCTGTACCTGATTCCCGCGCTTTATACGGGTCTTTACGGCCGGACGGCAGCGGGGGCACGACTCTGATGGCCGACCGGCCTGGCAGGAGCCTCAAACTGCGCACCGTCACGGAACGACGGCACAACGGCGGACTCGTCGTGAAAGTGTACGAGCTTGGCAGTTCGGGAACGTTCACCTACAGCCTGGATCAGGGCAGCACGGGCGGGCTTGTCATGTTCGCCTCCGCAATCGAGGCCCAGGACGCGGCTGACGATCGGCTGCGGGCGGACGGGCACGAATGTGCGTCGCTTGGATGCCGCGAGTGGAAGGCCCCGGCGGCAGGTCGGGCCAAGTAAAGGCGACCGGGAGGACGTCCCGGTCGTGAGGCGGGGTCACGGCGCGGGGCTTGCACGGGCGCAGAACATGACGGCAGAGCTCAATCCCGCGTTGCCGGCCGAGACCCCGGCGGACCCCGAGGCGCCCCGGCGGGCAGTCGAGATCCCGTTCAGCACGATCGGCAAGCTGCTGCTGGTGGCCTTCGTCCTCTGGGCCATCGTCAAGCTGGCGACCATCATCACGCTGCTGCTCGTCGCCATCGTGCTCGCGATCGCGTTCGAGCCGCTGGTGGAGTGGCTGGAACGGATCCGGCTGCCGCGGTGGGCGGCGTCGCTGGTGGTCGTGCTGACCGTCCTCGCCACGGTCGTCGCGTTCCTGTTCATCTCCGGTGCGTCGCTCGCGTCCCAGGGGCGCGTCGTCGGAGAGCGCCTGCTTGCGATTGAGAAGGACCTGGTCCGCCGCCTTCCGACGTACCTGGGGCGGATCATCACGCGGGGCAACGGCACCACACCCGACGCTTCGGATCTTGCCGGTTATGCCGTGATCGTGGGATCTGCGCTTGCGAATGCGCTCCTTGTCACGGCCATCGCCTCCATCCTGACCTTGTATCTCCTGATCGATGGCAGCAGGACGTGGGAGTGGGTCGTCGCGTACGTGCCACCCCGCAACCGCGCACGCGCGCAGGCGACCGCGGAGGCCGGACGCCTCGCGGTCCGGCGTTACGTCCTCGGAAACGTCACGACGTCCGTGTTCGCCGCGGTTGTCGTGCTGGTCGCCCTGTCGCTGCTGCACGTGCCCGCCGCACTGCTCCTCGGCCTGCTGGCGGGTGTGTGTGACTTCGTCCCCGTGCTCGGGTTCGCTGTGTCTTCCGTACCGGCCGTCCTGCTGGCGCTCACCGTCTCCCCGGGCACCGCAATCGCGACGGCGGTTGTCTACGTGGCCTATCACCTTGCGGAAAACTACTGGATCGGCCCCCGGGTCTACGGCGGCCAGCTCCGCCTCTCGAACCTCGCCGTGCTGCTGGCGTTCGCCGTCGGCGCGGAGCTCGGAGGCATCGTCGGTGCGCTGCTCGCACTGCCTGTCGCCGCCATGTATCCCGTGGTCGAAGACATCTGGCTCGGCAAGTATCTCGGGCGCCACGCCGTCGAGACGCACAAGCGGCTCGAGCGTGAGGGGAGTTGAGGTCCGCGCTGCTAAAGCTGCGCGCTACGTAATGATGGCGCGCGCGGCGACGCGGGCGCTCGACCACGCCCATTGGAAATTGAACCCACCGATCCGCCCATCCACATCCAGCATCTCGCCCACGAGATAGAGACCTGCGCAACGGCGCGACTCCATGCTCGCGGGGTTGAGCTCGTCGAGGGCGACGCCGCCGGCTGTCGCTTCGGCGTAGTTGTAGCCGCGGCTGCCGGTCACGGCGAGCGGCCACTCGACGAGCGCGTGCGCCAGGCGACGCCTGTCGCTGCGCGCGAGGTGCGCGAGCGGCGTCGTCTCATCGAGTTGAAGGTGCTGCAGAACGAGTGAGGCGAGCGAGGCGGGCAGCGCATCGGTTAGCGTGGTGTGGAGCGAGGTTCGAGGGCGCGCCACGGCGCGCGCCGTCCAGTCCGCGTCGACGCGCTCGAAAGATTCGCCTGGGAAGAGGTTGACTGTCACGCGCACCGCGCGATCCTCGAGCGCCGCCCTGAGCCAGTGGCGGGACGCATCCAGCACGACGGGTCCGCTCACACCGAAATGGGTCCAGAGGAGCGCGCCGGAGAGCCGGACCCCGACCGAGCCGTCGACCCACACTGTCAGGTCGACGTCATGCGCCACACCCTGCACACCGGGCGCCGTCCGCTCGACGATGAGGGGCGCCAGCGCCGGCGTCGTGGGCACGATCCGGTGGCCGAGATCACGAGCCATCGCGAGCCCGGCACCATCGCTCCCGGTCTTCGGCAAAGACTGCCCGCCCGTTGCCAGGACCACGACGTCCGCGTGAATGGACTCGCCGGGTGTCTGCAGAACGAATCCCGCCGGGGATCTGGTGATCGCGGTAATGCGGGTGGAGGGTCTCAGCGTCGCGCCCGAGGCGTCGAGCTCGCGCATGAGCGCATCGAGCACATCCCGCGAGCGATTGCTGTCCGGGAACAGCTTGCCGTGCGCCTCCTCGTGGAGCGGCACGCCAAGGGACGCGAACCACGCGACCGTGTCGGTCACCGGAAGTCCGCGGAGGACGCGGCGGATGATTGTGGGCTTGCCGCCCCAGAAGTCCCGTTCGGTGACCGCGACGTTCGTGACGTTGCACCGCGACCCGCCGCTGACCAGGATCTTGGCGCCTGGCTTGGCAGCGCCGTCGAAGAGCGTGACCGAGAGTGCTGGATTGAGACGACGGATGAAGATGCCGGTCGCAAGGCCGGCAGCACCGGCACCGACGATTGCGACCTGCGTCATCGGCGACGGTGGAAGCAGCAGAACATCGCGGCGCGCTATCCGCGATCGCGCCGGACGGTCGGCCGCAACCCCCGGATCTTGGTGGCTCTGAGCGCCACGATGATCTCGTCCGCGAGGTCCTCCGGCACTTCCACGAGCGAGAACCCGTCAGCGATCTCGATGGCGCCGATCGTCCGCGATTCGACCCCCGCCTCGCCGGTGATCGCACCCACCAGATCGCCGGGGCGTACGCCAGCCCGCCGGCCCGCGCCGATGAAGAGCCGCGCGACGTTGCCATCCGGCGCGCCGCCGTCCTGCTGGCCTCCGCCTGCATCAGGACGGACGAGCCGCCCTCGTGCGGGTTTGAGCGGCCGGGTCCGCGCCGCCGCACCCGACGGCGGCGGCTGCACGGCCGGAATCTCGCGCTCCTCGCTGCCGCCACCGCTCGCCGCGTGCGCTAAGTGCACCGCCGCCGCCGCGATATCCACGATGTCGAACTCTTCGGCGAGCGATGCGACGACGACGCGGGTGTGGTCCAGATCGCCGGCGAGCAGCCGTTCGCGCAGTGATGCGCGGGTGATGTCCAGGCGCTTCGCCCTGAGGTCTGCCACTGTCGGAACCGTCGCGACCTCGATCTTCTGCTTCGTGAAGTTCTCGATCGTGCGCAGCAGCCGATGCTCCCGGGGCTCCGCGAGCGTGATCGCCGTGCCGCCCCGGCCCGCGCGCCCCGTGCGCCCGATGCGGTGGACGTACGCCTCCGCCGCCGCCGGCACGTCGTAATTGACGACGTGCGAGAGGCGCTCGATGTCGAGCCCGCGCGCGGCGACGTCGGTCGCGACGAGCAGATCTGCCGATCCGTCGCGAAAACGCCCCATCACGCGGTCGCGCAGCCGCTGCTCCATGCCGCCGTGGAGCGCCTCGGCCTGGTGGCCATGGGCGTTCAGCATCTCGACGAGGGTGTCCACCTCGAGACGGGTCCGGCAGAAGACGAGCGCCGACGCCGGGTTCTCCATCTCGAGCACCCGCTCGAGCGCCGCAGGCTTGTGCGCGCGCGCGACAATGTAGGCCACCTGCCGGACGCGGGGGAGCTTGCCGGCGGTTGCCTTCTCGCGCTCGATCGTCACCCGCGCGGGATTCTGGAGATGCCGGCCCGCAATGGCGAGGATGCGCGACGGCATGGTCGCAGAGAAGAGCGCCGTCTGACGCGTGCGGGGCGTCGCCTCGAGAATCGCATCCAGATCCTCGGCGAAGCCCATGTCGAGCATCTCGTCCGCCTCGTCCAGGATGAGCACGGCGAGCTGTTCCAGCTTCAGGGTGCCGCGGCGGATGTGGTCGAGCGCTCGGCCCGGTGTCGCGACCACGACCGCCGGGCCGCGCTCGAGCCCCTTGATCTGCTGGTGCATCGGCGCCCCGCCGTACAGCGGCAACACCGCGAGCCCCGCGCCCCGCGCATATTTGTGGATGGCTTCGGCGACCTGCATGGCCAGCTCGCGCGTCGGCACGAGCACGAGGCCGCCGAGCGGCGCCGGCCGCTTCTTCGATTCCACCGCGCGGATCCGTTGCAGCATCGGGAGCGCGAAGGCCGCGGTCTTGCCCGTGCCTGTTGCCGCCTGTCCGAGGACGTCGCGTCCTTCCAGCAGGAGCGGAATCGTCTCGCGCTGCACGGGCGTCGGTTCTTCGTAGCCGAGCGCGGTGATCGCCGCGACAAGGTCCTCCGCGAGGCCGAGCGATGCGAAACCGGGTGTGAGGGTGGGGTGAGTTTTCGTCGATGGCATCAGGTGCTTCGTCGGTGTTCCTACGCGAGAGTGGCGGCGTACTCTTCGTACGTGCCCTTGAAATCGGTGATCGCGCCATCGTTGAAGTGCCAGACCCGGCTGCCGACTTCTTCCATCAAGTCCTGGTCGTGCGTGACGAGGAGCACCGTCCCCTCGAACTTCTGGAGCGCCACGTTCAGCGCGTTGATCGATTCGAGATCGAGATGGTTCGTCGGCTCGTCCAGCACGAGCACGTTCGGCTTCTGCAGCATGATGCGGCAGAAGAGCAGGCGCGCGGTTTCGCCGCCCGAGAGCGCGTCCGTCATCTTGAGCCCCTCTTCGCCGCTGAACAGCATCTGGCCCAGCAGCCCGTGGATGTCCTGCCGTGAGGCATCCGGGTCGAACTGGTGCAGCCATTCGACCGCGGTCTTGCCCTTCTCGATGACGCCCGTCTGATCCTGCGCGAAATAGCCGATCGACACTTCATGACCCCAGCGGACCGACCCGCTGTCGAGATCCGCCGGGGCGGGGGGCAGAT
>JBBWZJ010000133.1:0-9094 GCA_039648985.1 Acidobacteriota bacterium
CTTCACGCGCGTCCGCCCGCCGACCACCTGATCGCCATCCTTGATCGCGCCAATCCGCCGGATGTCGATGCGCACCGACGCGTAGAACTTCAGCGCGCGCCCGCCTGTCGTCGTTTCCGGATTGCCGAACATGACGCCGATCTTCTCGCGGAGCTGGTTGATGAAGATCAGGCAGGTCTTCGACTTCGACACGACGCCCGTGAGCTTGCGGAGCGCCTGGGACATCAGCCGCGCCTGCAGCCCCATCTGCGCCTCGCCCATTTCCCCTTCGATTTCCGCACGCGGCACGAGCGCCGCCACCGAGTCCACCACGACGACGTCGACCGCTCCGGAGCGGACGAGCACCTCGACGATCTCGAGCGCCTGCTCGCCGTTGTCCGGCTGCGACACGAGCAGGTTCTCGAGGTCGACGCCGAGCTTGACCGCATACTGGGAATCGAGCGCGTGTTCGGCATCGACGAACGCCGCCATCCCGCCAAGTTTCTGCGCCTGCGCAATCACCTGCAGGGCCAGCGTCGTCTTACCCGACGACTCGGGCCCGAAGATCTCGACCACCCGGCCGCGCGGCACGCCGCCGATGCCAAGCGCGTAGTCCAGGCTGACCGAGCCTGTCGATATGGCGGGTATCGTGTAACCCGCATCCTTCTGGCCGAGGCGCATGATCGACCCCTTGCCGAACTGCTTCTCGATCTGGCCGACGGCCATCTCGATCGCCTTGCTGCGCTCACGGTCGTTGCGGTCTTCAACTGGCGGCATAACGCTCCTACTCAAAACTCGTTCGTTGTTCTCGTCGACGTTCCGATCCCATCGTGCGGCACTGCGGTGACAGGGGAGGTCACGGTGCGTCGGGCTGGCGATGGGAGCGGGTGCATTCTAGATTTGTGCCGGGGAGAAAGTCAAGCGAAAATCTGTGCAGGCGCGGCCTCTACGTTCCGCAGTATCAACGGCTTAGGGCGACAGTGGACTTTCGCCCCAGGGACCCGCCTGGTGGCAGATCCTGCTCGCCCCTTCGGCGGCTGCGTACGCCGAAAGCGCCGCGTCCAGACGTGAGGCAGCGGAGGGCACGGCCGCGCTCGATGCAGCAGCTAAGGGGCGGCGGTGGCGATTTTGATGAAGTTTCCGTAGCCGACGATCACTGTCGATCCAATCAGGATGGCGAGTCCGGCACCGACAAGGGCATGCGTGCGCCGGCTGGTGCCTTTCCATTCCCGCAGCGCGATACCCCACAACGTGCTGAAGATGATGATGCTCGCCATGTGGAGGGTCCAGCTCGAAAACCCGTAGCGTCCCATCTGAGCGGACCCCATGCTGTAAAAGAAGAACTGCAGATACCAGACGACGCCGGCCAGCGCGCTGAATGCATAGTTGCGCGCCAGCACGCGACTCGCAGGAAGATCGGTGCCTCGCTCGTCGTTCACCCGCAGGTACTCACGCCCGGAGCCGTTCCTGGCATTCAGGATCACGCACCACAAAAGATTGGTGGTGAAGCCCCCGGCAAGGACGATGATCAGCACGGGGAGGTTCTGCCAGAGCTCACTCCCGCCCGCTGCAAGCAGCTGCCGCCGCGCCGTGTCAGCCAGCGGCTGACCGGCAGCGAGACCGTAGGCGAAGCACGCACTCATCACGCCCGAGAATGTGGCGACGAGCATGCCCTTGCGGAAGTTGAACTCTGGAATCGCGGCATGCTTCTCTGTGGCGGAGAGCTCACCCTCCTTCGAAACACCCGCGGCGCCGCACACCGCGATACCGATGAGCGAGGCCAGGACACCGATGAGGATGATCTGGCCCGCCCGGCTTCTGAGGATGTCCCCGAACTCTCCACTGAACAGCGGCGGCATGAGAGTGCCGAACGCGTTGCACAAGCCCAACGCAACCGCGACGCCCAGCGCGATCCCGAGATATCGGACCGAGAGTCCTAACGTCAGGCCGCCATGGCCACACAGCACCCCGAACCCATACGCCCACATCAGGCTGCGCGCCGGCGTCGCCTCGATTGCCGCGCGCGCATCCGGCACGAGCAGGAACGCCATCGTCCACGGCGCGACAATCCAGCTGAAGATGCCGCCGACCAGCCAGTACGTCTCCCACGACCACCGGCGAACGGCGCGGTACGGGATTTAGAATCTCGCGTCGGCAAGTCCTCCATCCCAGTGATACAGAACCCCGACGAAGGGGTTGGGCGTCATCCTATGGCCACGTGACCACCGCCACACCGAAGCCGTCCAGCTTCAGGGTGGCGCCGGACGCGGATCTCGCGGCAGGCGGCCCGAACCCGGTGCCTTGATCCACGACGTCCACATGTGAAGGCGCACCGGGCAGCACGACCTCGAAGGATCGGTTGCGCTTGTTCACGAGCAGCATCTTGTGCTGGCCTTCGCGGGTGACGAACGCCTGCGCGTGCACGTACCCCTGCCCGCCGGGGAGCTCGACATCCGTCTTCGTGAGGCTGTCCCCCGGGCCGAAGTTGTCGTGCAGCAGCTTGAGCACCCAGTACCTCGGATTGGGGCGGCCGTCGTTCCAGTCGACCATCGACACACTCGGAAACTGCGACGGAAACCCGACCAGCTGCGACTCGCCGGCGACGTCGATCCCGATGCGGCTCAACTCCGAGAACAGATACGCGTAGAGCGCGCCAGACAGGTTCCAGTAGGCCTGCGGTATGGGAGCGAATCTGTATCCGGGCTCCCCCTGGCGCAGGTCCTCGGCCGAGATCGATCCAATCTCGTTGATCATCGTCTTCGTGCCCGGCGACAGCCGCAGCCGAATCCGCTCGATGTAGCGGACGATGTCGAGGAACTTGTCAGCCTGCTCGAAAAACGTGAACTGCTGTACGTCGGGCGTCTGGTCGAGCGTGGGGACGGCGTAGAAATGATACGAAATCGCGTCGAGCGGTGTGCCGGCGCGATGGTGCTTCGGATCGAGAAAGTATTCGAAGAACTCGGCGGATTTCGAAGGATACGCGACCGATACGCCGACGAACTTCATGGCCGGATCGACCTTGCGGATGGCACCCGCGATTGCGTCGTATTCGGTCGTGTATTGCTCGGGCGTCGGCCGGTGTTCGAGATCCGGTTCGTTCAGGACTTCCCAATGGGCGATCTGGTAGTGATGGGGAGAGTCGTGGCGCTTTCCGAGCTCGTCGGTGAATCCGCCCTTCGTGTACCAGCTGACAACGCGCGCGTAGTACTGCCCGACTTCCTCGCCCGACGGATCCCGCAGTTCGCTTCCCTGCGTGTAGTTCCACACCGCCAGCCCCGGATCGGACGGATACGTCACCGGCTTGTCCGTCTTGAACATCCACGCGGGAATGGTGCTGAAATTCAGGACCACGGGGTGGCCGGCTGTGGCCTCGAGAAAATCCGTCGTCATCGGGTCGATCAGCGAGAAGTCCCACGACGTCGTCGTTGCCGTCGGCGGCTCGAGCTCGGCGACACCAAGTCGCGGATACGGCAGCCAGGGCACGTAGCGGACGAAGTCGCACCCGAGATCACGAAGCGCCTGGAACGCCCGATCGTGCACGGGAGTTCCACGCCGCAGGGGAGGATTGACGACGACCTGGAGGGTCGGGGTCGTTTTCGACACCCGATCCACTTTCGTCCAATCCACCTTCACCGTCGCCCGGTCGGGTTTGCCCGCCGCGGCCGGGCCCTGCCCCCACGCGCCGATCGATGCCGTGAGTGCGGCCAGACCGGCAGCCGTCAGCAGCACGTTCGCAACAGAAACTCCCGAGCGGTTCATCGACCGCCAGTACGTTCGTGACATCACGTCCTCCCGCCTGGCTGACAGGAGTCAGCAGACACGGTTCACGGGGATTCGGAGAAGCGCCCCGAGTCGCTCAATCCGATCCGCAAGGTGGCCGACACCGACGGCGCAGTGGTGCGCGGGGCCGTAGCTGCTCCAGTCGCTCACGAACCGTCGCGCGCCGGTGGCGAAGCGGTAGCGGCTGTTCGTATTGCCGATCTCCATGATTGGACCGGCGACGGATTCTCCCTCCGCAACCAGCAGGCTCAGCGGACCGCTGCCGGTTTCGACCACCGACAGCAGCGTCACCGGCCCGTGCCTCACGCTCATCTCGACCGACAACCCGCGTCCAACTTTGCCGTGATACACCGCCAGCGGACGCACTTTGGTCTTGCCCTCGGCAATGGCCAGATGGCCGGGACCGTCGTGACCCATGAGAACGACGTCCGCCGGGTAATCGATGGCGTAGAACTCGGTGAACGAGCCGCCCGCACCCAGGGTGTCGAGAATCTTCATCGCCTGCACGTTCTTGATCTCGTACTCGCCGGCGACGGGAATGCCGCTTGCGGTCAGCAGGGAGTTGCCGAGGATGATCGAGCTCACCGCGTCCTCGTTCTCGGGCACGCCAACGCCCTTGTAGTAGTAGGCGAGCGATCCGAGATCGTGATCCGCGACGAGGCGATCGAGCGCCACCGAGGTGCGGGCCGCGCGTTCGAGCTCGGCGGGTTCGCAGTCGGACTGAACGTCGAAACGATCGTGGAACATCGCAACCCGGCAGCGCACCTGCTCGGGTGACACGTCCCGCCGCCGCGACGCGAGCTCGTCGACTTCGAGCATCTCGATGTGTCCGCCGAACGTCGCGCAGTGCTGGGTCAGGTCCGAATAGATGTCCAGCATGCCGCCGTAGTAGTGGCCCATGACGCCGAGCCGGTTGTGCGACATGACGTGCGCGACACGGGCGGCCTGGATCCAGGCGTCCACCTCCGCCCAGCACTCGGGATCGTCGTCGAGCATCCCGGTGATCTGATGAAAGTCGATCCGCGCGCGTCTGAAGACGTTCGCGATTTCCGGCACCGGACAGGCGGCGCAGAAGGCGAGCCACTCCGCTGTCATGGCGGTGCGGTCGCCCATGCGGTTGAACGAGGCGTAGTCGATGGCGGGCGCTGGCTGCAGGTTGAGGACGATCACCGGTACGCGCGCGCGCTGCACGACGGGCAGCACCGTGGCGGAGAGCGCATAGGTGGTGACGTAGAGAAAAATCAGGTCGACGTCTTCCTGCCGGAAGCGGTGGCCAGCCTGCACCGCTTTCGGAGGGCTGTCAATCAGTCCCAGGTTGACGACTTCCACCCCTGGGCGGGCCAATCGGCTGGCGACACGCTGCACGAGCGCTTGCAGGCGGTCCTGTAACCCCGCAAACTGTGGCCAGTACGCATCGAGCCCTATACCGAAGAGCCCGATGCGCACGTCACTCATGGCCGCTCCTGGTGCGGAGCCGTCGTCGGAGTCCGAAACCGAACTCAGAACAGAACTTTCAAGCCGAGCTGATTGATGCGCCCTGCTCTGGCGCCGTTGACCACGCCGAAGGTACGCGACGTCAGGTTCGTGTCGACCGAATTGAATTGCGTGTGGTTCAGCGCGTTGAACGACTCGAGTCTGAACTGCAGCTTGGTCCGGCGGAACACGCCGAAGTTCTTGAAGAGCGCCAAATCCAGATTGTTCACGTTCGGTCCCCGGAGGATGTTCCGGCCCGAGGTGCCGAACGAGCCTGCGGCCGGCTGCGCGAAGGCTGCGGTGTTGAACCATTTCAGGATGGTGTGGCCTCCCGTATTCGGGTCGCCGACGAGATCGGCGCGGTTGGCGCCGAAGCTGTCGTTCAGGCCGCCGAGATCCGCCGCCGTGACCGTCAGCGGGAACCCGCGCTGCCAGGTGTAGATGCCGTTGAGCTGCCAGCCGCCGACGACGGCTTCCTTGACTCCGGTGGAGTCCCCGGCGATGCGTTCGCCGTTCCCGAAGGGCAGGTTGTACACGAAGCTCCCGACCAGGCGGTGATCGACGTCGAAGTCCGACAACCCGTGATCCCGCTCGGGATCCTGGTTGTTGAGGAACCCCTGCCAGCCGTTGAACGCCGTCGCACCGATTCCTGCCGCCGCCGACTTCGTGTCGGTGCTCTTCGCCCACGTGTACGCGAAGGTCAGCAGCGCCGACCGGCCTCGATGTTCGAGCTTGGTATTGAACGCGTTGAAGTTCGAGCGCCCGCTCCAGTCACTGTCGATGTAGACCCCGAAATTCGGGTAGGGCTTCCGTTCCTGGACGCTCGGGCGGGCGGGTGTGTACGGGAGCGCCTGTGCGATGTTGCGCCGCATGAGGAGGTTGGTCCCCTTGTTCCCGATGTAGTTGAATTCCACGATGGTGCTGGGGAACAGCTCGCGCTGCACGCCGAGCGACCATTGCTGCACGTACGGATTCCTGGGCTGGGGTGACTGGCTGACGGCCAGGAACGTGTTGGCGGCCGGCGTTGCGAGGCCTGGCGCCTCGAAGCTCGGGAACAGTGTGTCCGTGGTCTTCAGCGGCGTCAGCTGATTAATCGACTGCTGGTAGCTGCCGCGGCTGACATACGGGTAAACGTCGGCGGCGCCGTCGATCTCGCGCCCTTCGGCGGAGTCGAAGAAGACGCCGTACCCGCCGCGGAGGACCGACTTCGCATTGTCCGTGAGGCGGTACGCGAAGCCAAGCCGGGGCGCGAAGACCTTGAACCGATCCGGGTTCACAGGGCTGCGCACGTCGGCAAGCTGATAGTACTTGCCGTCCACGATCCCACCCTCGACCAGGGTCTTGTCCGCGACGAGCAGACCGCCCGGTGCATAGTTCAGGTTGCGCCACGCCATGCGGTTCCTGGTCTCGTACGGCGTGTTCCGGTAGTCCCAGCGGAGACCGAGGTTCAGAGTCAGTTTCGAGTTGACCTTCCAGTCGTCCTGCACGTACGGCGCGACGTAGAGGAAGTTGTATTCGCGGGGATTGCCTGGCTGTCCGGGCACGCTGAATGCGGCGGGCTGGAACACGCCGACGTTCGTGTAGTACCCGAGCAGCATGTCGGCAATCGGATTCCCCGTGAACCCCACGTTGAAGCCATAGTTCCCCAGGAACCCTGTCGCCAGATCCCGCTGCAGTTCCCAGCGGCGATAGTTGAAGCCGAAGCTCAGGCTGTGAGCGCCGGCGATGTATGTGGTGGAATTCCCGATGTCCCACATCGGCTGGTTGCTGGCGGAATACGCATTCACGGCGCCGCCCGTGCCGGCGTAGCCCTGGATGCCAATCGACGGGCACTCGCGCTGGACGTCGGGCAGGTTGGTGAAGACGCCCTTGACCCCGAGGAAGTCCACGTCAGCCGTGGGGCAGGCGATTCCGCGCTGGTCCGCCCGTGCCTCGACGCGGCCGACGCGGAACTGATTCACGAGATTCGACTTGATGGCCCAGCTGTGCGAGACCTGCCAGTTCTTCGTGTCCTGCTCGAACACCTGGTCGCCAATCTCCAGCACGTTGCGGTTCGCGCGGTTGGTGTAGGTGGTCTTCGTGAACCGCCCGAACACCTGGCCCATTTTGCCCAGCGTGTGATCGATCCGGATCGTGTACTGGTCCTGATCCTGCGGCAGCGTTCGAACGAGCTGGTAGTTGCCCTGAGGCGTGTTGGTGTTCGGCGCGGGGAACCAGTTGTTGCGCAGCGCGAGCTGCGCCAGCCGCGAGAAGCGGGACGACGGGACCGTGTTGTTCGGGAAGGGCTGGCCGGTGAGCGGGTCGATGATAGGGCTCGAGAAGTGGCCCGCCAGGTTGTCCGGGCTCGGCACTGTCGCGAACTGAGTGAATCCGCGCTTGATCCGTGTGCCCTCGTAATTGAACAGGAAGAACGTCTTGTTGTGCCAGATGGGGCCGCCGATGACACCTCCAGACTGCTTCTGATCGAGCTGCGGTTTGTCGGCGCTCGGCGAATCGAAGAAGTTGCGCGCGTCGAACGCCTCGTTGCGCATGAAGCCGAACAGCGTGCCGTGGAACGTGTTCGTGCCCGACTTGCTCACCAGGTTGATCTGGTTCGCGCTGAAGCCGTACTCCGCGGAGTAGGTGGTCGTCTGTTCCTTGAACTCCTGGATGGCGTCGACGGACAGGATGGCGGCGGGCGTGCCGAGCGCCGTGTCCACGTTCGACGTGCCGTCAATCATGAAGTTGTTCGAGGTCGGCCGCGATCCCATGATGCTGATCGCGTTCCCGGCCCCCTGCCGCATCGCGCCCTGTTCGCCGCCGACTTCGACGGCGCCCGCCCCCAGGAACAGGAGCTGGATGAAGTTGCGGCCGTTCAGCGGCAGCTCGGTCACCTGTTTCTCGGTGATGGTCTGACCGACGCTGGCGCTGCCTGTGTCGAGCGCCACGGCCTCGGCTTTGACTTCGACGGTCTCGCTCAGGTTTCCGGCTTCGAGCTGAAAGTCCACCCGCTGGATCTGGTCGACGGTGAGGATCACGTCCGACCGCAGCGCGACTTTGAAGCCGCTCTGCTCGGCGGTCACGACGTAGTGCCCGACGGGCAGCAGGGGGACCACGTAGTCTCCCTGCTCGTTGGTGGTGGTTTCGCGCGTGAGGCCCGTGTCCTGATTGGTCACGAGGACCTTGACTTTTCGCATCACGGCGCCGCTCGTGTCCTGAACGGATCCGGTGATCTGGCCGGTGGCAGTTTGCGCCGAGAGCGTCCCGGTTCCGAAGAGCACGGCTGCCAGCACCAAACCGAGGGCTGCGACTCTTGTCATGTGGCGTCTCCCTGTTGAAAAGACCCGCGGCGGCCGCGTTGCGGCGATCGAGACGCTCGATCGGCCGGACGCCGTCCGCGAGGGGCGGAGTGTGCCGCGGCGCCGGCGCGTCCGCAACGTCCAATCTGCACGGACGCGGCGCTTTCACGATGCGAGAGCAACAGCGACGGCCATGCGGGCGAAGTCCTTATGCTGGCGTTCGCGGAGGGACCATTCGCGGACGAAAGGTATCTCCTTTACCGGGACGAGGTCCGCGTGTAGAGTGCTCTCACCAGGTGAAACCCGGATGACGATCAGCACCGCCCCCGGTCCGGCGGAACCGCGCCGCCCCCTCGTGCAGGTGGTCGCGCGCGCCTGCGACATCCTCGAGGTGCTGCGCACCACCGATCGCGTGATGAAGCTCGCCGACATCTCGGCGCGCGTCGGGCTGTCGACACCGACCGCGTTCCGGCTGCTCGACACGCTGTGCGCCAAGGGCCTCGTAGAGCACCCCGGCAGACGGGGGTACCGGCTCGCCGGGGTCGTGCCGGGGGAGCACCGCTACAAGGTCGGATTCGGGGCGC
>JBBWZJ010000237.1:0-23660 GCA_039648985.1 Acidobacteriota bacterium
CGATCCACAGCGCCTCGCCGCTCTCCAGGCTCTGGCGCGAGAGCAGGCCGACAGCGCGGGTCGCCCGCGTGTCCGCGACGCCGACGCGATCGGCGACCACCACGCCGTTCTTGAGGTTCCTGGCAATCAGCATCGCAATGGCACCTGTGGAATGCATCGACTCCGCTACTTGCGCGAGTTCTCGACGAGCGGGAACAGCACCGTGACGAACCGGATGGCCGCCGGGCCGATGGTCACGATCCAGATCGCCGGGAAGATGCAGAACACGAGCGGGAACACCATCTTCACGCCGGTCTTGGCCGCCGCTTCCTCCGCGCGCTGACGCCGCTTGGTCCGCAGCGTCTCCGAATAGACGCGGAGCGACTGCGCGACGCTCGTTCCGAACTTGTCGGTCTGGATCAGCATCGTCACGAGCGCGCTCAAGTCGTCCACCCCGGTGCGATCGGCGAGATTGCGCAGCGCCTCCGAGCGGGGTTTGCCGGCCCGGAGCTCCAGGTTGATCAGCCGCAGTTCGTCCGACAGCTCGGGATAGGCGAACTCGAGCTCCGTGCCGACGCGCGACAGCGCCTGGTCGAGCCCGAGGCCGGCCTCGACGCTGACGACGAGCAGGTCGAGGGCGTCCGCGAGCGACAGCCGGATCCGGTGGGCCCGGCGCTTCGCCATGCGCGCGAGAACCATCCCGGGCAGCACGTAGCCGAAACCCAGGCCGCCGAGCGCGAGCGTCATGTTCGGGCGCGCGAGCACGGAGGTCGAGAACAGCGAGAACAGCGCGAGCGCGAAGACCACGCGGATCCCGAAGAAGATGGTCAGGGCTTCGTGCCGGCGGTATCCCGCCTGGACGAGTCGCAGCTTCAGCGACCCGAGCTCGTTCGCGCGGCGGGGAGCCTTCTCGCCCACGCGCTTGAAGAACGCGATCATCGAGTCGAACCGTGGCCGGGCGTCGGCGTCACTGGCCCGCGCCGCGGTGAGCTCCTCGATCCGCCGATCGATGCTCGTCGCCGGCTTCGGCATCATGGCGATCGCCGCCGCGGCGACGATGAGAGATCCGAATACGAATGCCAGGAGCGGAAGAAGCATCGCCACGCTACACCTCGATCTTGATGACGTGCTTGATCCACAGGAACCCGATGGCCTGCATCACGAGCGCGCCGAGCAGCATCATCTGCCCCATGCGCTCGCGGAACAGCATGTTCATGTGGTCCGGGTTGATGAACGAGAGGGCCACGCCCAGGAATGCCGGCAGCGCCAGCAGGACGTACCCGGTGAATCGGCCGTGCGCGGTATAGACGCGCACCTGCCGCAGAATCTTGAACCGTTCCCGCACGACGTGGCCGAGGTTCTCCAGGATCTCGGCGAGGTTGCCGCCGGTCTCGCGCTGGATCAGCACGGCGGTCGCGAAGAAGCGCACGTCGAGGATGGGAATCCGCTTGGCCAGGTTGTCGAGCGAGTCCTTCAGCGGGAGACCGAAGTTCTGCTCGTCGAAGGTCTTGCGGAACTCCGGGCCCACGGGATCGGGCAGCTCGTCCGCGGCCATCTTCAGCCCGGTCGCGAAGGCGTGTCCGGCCTTGAGGGCGCGCGCGATCATGTCGAGCGCTTCGGGGAACTGCTCCTCGAACACCCGCAGTCGGCGCGAGCGCTTCACCTTGAGGAAGAGGAACGGCACTGCGAACCCGACCGCCGCGCCAAGCGGCAGCGCAAGCGGGGCGCGCGTCACCAGCGCAGCGATGAGGCCCAACAGCCCGCCGCTCGCAAGCGCGATGAGCAGCACGCCGCTGACGCTCACCTTCAGGCCGGACTGTTCGAGCCAGCCGCCGACGCCGGAGAGCCTTGCCGACTCGGCAATCATACGGTCGAGCGCGGGGACCGGCCCCACGTGAGTCGCCTTGAGCAGCAGCTTGTTACTGCCGGCGGCCGGCTCGTCGACGAGCGGCTGCGAGACCTCGAGCAGACGCGCGTCAACCTTGCGCTGCTCGAGCATGCCGGGCAGCTTGGTGGCGCCGAAGTACAGCCCCATCACGACCGCGACGCCGAAGCCGAAAACGAGGAGGACCAGAATGGCGGCGCCCATTTACCGAACCTCCGTCACGCCTTCGAACATGTCGGGGGGCAGATGGATCCCCGAGGCCTTCAGCCGCTCGCAGACCTTGGGCCGGACGCCCGTCGCCCGGAAGCGGCCAATCACCTTGCCGTCCTGCGTGATCCCGAGCTTCTCGAAGCAGAAGATTTCCTGCATGGTGATGACGTCGCCTTCCATGCCGGTGATCTCGGAGATGCTCGTGACCTTTCTCGTGCCGTCGCTCATGCGCGACTGCTGGATGACGATCTGAATCGCGGCGGCGATCTGCTGGCGCATCGCGCGCTCCGGCAAGTTCGTCGCGCCCATCGCGATCATCGTCTCGATACGCGTCAGGGCGTCGCGGGGCGTGTTCGCGTGGGTCGTCGTCAGCGAGCCGTCGTGGCCGGTGTTCATGGCCTGGAGCATGTCCAGCGCCTCTTCGCCTCGCGTTTCACCGACGACGATGCGATCGGGGCGCATACGGAGGGCGTTGATGAGCAGCTGCCGCTGCCGCACGGCGCCCTTGCCTTCGACGTTCGGCGGACGGGTCTCGAGCCGCGCCACGTGCTCCTGGTGCAGCTGCAGTTCGGCCGCGTCCTCGATGGTGACGATGCGCTCGCGTTCGGAGATGAAGCTCGAGAGCACGTTCAGGAGCGTCGTCTTGCCCGCGCCGGTGCCGCCGCTGATGAGCATGTTCAACCGCGCGCGGACGCAGTGCTCCAGGAACTCGAGCATCGGGCGCGTCATCGACTTGATCGTGACGAGGTCCTCCGCCTTGAGCCGTTCCGCCGGAAACCGGCGGATGGAGAGCAGGGGACCGTCAACCGCGAGCGGCGGGATGATGGCGTTGACGCGCGAGCCATCGGGCAGACGCGCGTCGACCATCGGCGAGCTGTCGTCCACGCGGCGCCCGACGCCGCTGACGATGCGGTCGATGACGCGCATCAGGTGCTTGTCGCTCTGGAACGTCGTCGGCAGCCGCTCCAGCTTGCCCGCGCGCTCGACGTACACCTGTTTGTAGGTGTTGACGAGGATGTCGCTGACACCCGGGTCGCGGAGCAGCGGTTCGAGCGGGCCGAGCCCGAAGACCTCGTCGATGACGTCGCTCAGGATGCCTTCGCGCTCGGTCATCGTGAGCGGCATGCCTTCTTCGGAGATCAGCTCGAAGAGCAGCGTCCGGATTTCGGCTTCGGCCCTGGGCCGCTCCGCGGAGGCGAGCGCTTCGAGGTTCAGCCGGTTGAGCAGTTTCCGGTGGACGTTGGCCTTGAGCTCGAGGTACTGCGGGCGCGGCGCCTCGACCCGCGTGGGACGGGCGGGGACGCCGGGGGTCTGTATGGGCGTAATCGACACGGTCATGGGTATGGTTCCGATCAGAGGATCCCGAGGAATGCCTTGCGCTTCTCAGGCTCCGCCTTGACGTCTTCCTGGAGTCCGAGGAGTTGGCGCGTGAAGCTGCCGAACTGCATCGCGATTTCCGAGTTGTTCGTCAGCGAGAGCGGGACGCCGGAGTTGAGCGCGGTCGAGACGGTGCGGTAGTCGCTCGAGAACGTGTGATGGATGCCGTATCCGAGCGCGGTCTCAATCTGCTTGGGCGCGATCAGGTGCTGATCGGACACCCGGTTGAGCAGGATCTTCACGCGCTCGCTCCCGGCCCCGAGCTGGCGGACGCGATCGACAAGCCGCTGCGAGTTCCGAATCGACGGCACGTCGGGGTTCGTCACCAGGAAAATCGTGTCTGCGGCATACAGCGCCGCGACGGCGCACGAGTTGATCATGTTGCCGGCGTCGATCACGATGTAGTCGTAGAGCCGCGCGAGGACGCGGAGCAGCTCCTCAATCGCGCCGGCATCCTGCGCATTCGGCCGATCGAACTGCTCGGAGGCGGCCAGGATGTCGAGCCCCGACTTGTGCCGCGACATGAGCTCGCTCAGGAACTCGCGGTCGAGGCGGTGCAGGTTCTCGATTGCATCGAGGACCGTGAAGCGCGGTCGGACGCCCAGGAACAGGGCGACTTCACCAAGACAGGGCTTCAAATCCAGTATCGCGGTCGGGCGCTTGCTCAGCCGCGCGAGCTCGACCGCGCAGTTCACCGCGACGGTTGTGGTGCCCGATCCGCCTTTCGCTCCGAGAAACACGTGCGTCACGCAAGGCTGACGGGCGCCCGCGGTGACCGCTTCGCGCCGTGCCGCCGTCCGGCGCACGGCGCTGTGGAACGATTCCTCCATCGCACGGGAGGCCTGCGTCGCGCCGCCTGCCGTCCATGGGAAGAATTCGTTGGCTCCTGCGCGCATGGCCTGCAGGATGAGATCCGGCTCCGACGCGGCCGCGACGGCGAAGAGTGCGACACCGGGATGCCCGGCGCGCATCCGTTCGATCGCCGCCATCCCCGACGAGGCATCGCCGCGGATGTCGACAACGACGAGGTCGGGCCCGGCGGCCTCGACGCCGCTCCGCCGTTCCTCGACGATCCCGATTGGAACCCCGCAGGCCCGCAGCATCGCCGCCAGCTGCCGCTTGAATTCGTCGTCGTGACTGATGATCGATGCCGCGAGCTGTGCCATTCGAATCGCTCACTGCACGAGCCGGATGGCTCGCGGGAAAATGCCTTCCGGCGCCGGACCGGCATTCCTGTCGCGGATGCCGGTGATCGGGATGATGCGGCCCCACAGGCCGTTGCCCTGGATTTCCTCGAGGAAGAATCCGATCCAGTTCGCGGTCTTCAGATCGGCCGTTCGCCCGTTGCGCTTGCCCGAGTCGTAGAAGACGGGGTCATACAGCGGGATCGGGAACACGCGGGGGCTGTGCGCAAAGGCGCTGCCCGCCACCTTCTTATTGACATCGTCCCAGCGCGCTCCGGGATCCTTGGCAATCAACAAGTTGGCGCCGGAGATCGTCGGGCCCGCCATCGCGCCGGGTTCCTGCGTCAGCGGGTCGCCCCAGTTGTATATCGTGGTGTTGCAGTTCGCGATGTTCCAGTCGTACTGCGCGCCGCCCGTGATGAAGGGCTTGCCGAGCGCGAGCGAGAAGTAGAAGCTCACCGTGATGTTCGCGCCGGTTGCGGCACGAATGCCAAGGCGCTCTCCGCGGTTGCTCTCCTGGTTGTAGCCGGTGTAGCCCGGCTTGTTGGCCGGGATGTAAATGTCGGGGTTGGCGAGCGGCTTGCCCTTGTTGTCGAACGCGTCGTACGTATCGTCGCCGTCCCACGGGGGTGTCTGCTTCTCAATCCACTTGTCGGGAATCGTGAAGGGCTTCACACACGTCATGCCGTTCGCCGGCGCAGCTTCGGCGGTGGCGGTCGCCCCGATATCGACCGCCGACGTGCCGAAGTACTGTGCGATCAGCGTGGCGACCGAGTTGCCCCTGGCGGCCGTCCGATACACCGTCACCTTGACGCGGTTTGCTTCGCCGGTTGCTGGATCGAGGGGAAACTCCACGTCGGTAGGGGCGACGGCGACAACGCGGCTCATGACCTGGTTGGCCTCAGCCGCGTGGATGGCACTCGTGACGACCGGGCCGCTGGCGGAACGGTCGGTAAAGCTGTCGTAGATAAGCGCTGTCGCTCCAGCCAGAGCGCCGGCATCGGCCGCGTTCTGCGCCTGGCTGCGGGCGGACATCAGCATGCCCACATCGATGGCCAGCATGCTCGCGCTGAGGAGCGCCATCATGGTCAGGCCCACGAAGACGTAGGTCATCCCGGATTGGTCGCGGCGGAGCCGTGTGAGTCTCTTCATTGCGCTCTCCGGTTCGGGTGAACGAATTTAGCCGCCCCAGGTCAGCTTCTTCATTTCTGCGAGCCCTTCGTCTTGTCGACCTCGGCCTGGTAGGCATCCTGTGCCGCCTTCAGGCGCGCGGCCGCGTCGGCAAGGGAGCGATCCCGGCGCTGGTCTTCTTCGGCCTTCCGGCGCGCGACTTCGGCGTTCCGCTTCGCGACTTCCGCGTCGCGCAGCGCGCGCTCCTTGGCGAGCTTGTCGGCGGCGCGTTTGTCCTCGTCCGCCTTCTTCTTGCCGACGCGATCCTCTTCGGCCTTGCGCAAGTCTTCGGCGGCCTTCAGCTTTGCGGCGGCCTCTGCGAACTTCTTGTCGGTCTCACGCTTCTGCTCGAGGGCCCTGGCGTCGACCTTCGGCGCCGGCGCGGGCGCGGCTTTCGCCGCGGGCGCCGGAATCGTTGCCCGGGTGCTCGAGGGTGCGGCAGCCAGCGCGACCGGCTTCGACGATTCGATCGGACGCGTCACCGGCTTCGGCGTCTGGAGGGGCGCAGCGTTCGGTGCCGCCGCGGCAACAGGCGCCTTCTCGGACGGCTGGGTCGCAGCCGCGCCCTTGGGCGAAGGCTGCGTCGAGGGGAAGCGGGGCGATCCGACATACGGGGCGGGCGTGGGCTGGGTATGTTCCGGCGCTCCCATGAAAGGAACGATGGGCGCCGGCAGGCCCTCGGAAACGCCCATCTGCCCGCGGCGGATGATGGTGGGCGTGATCATGACGACCAGCTCGGTCTGGTTCTTCTGCATCGCCTTGCTCTTGAACAGCCATCCGAGAATCGGGATGTCGCCGATACCGGGAATCTTCCGCATCGAGTCGGTCACGCTGTTGTTCAACAGACCGGCAATCGCGAATGTCTGCCCGTCGCGCAGCTCCACTTCGGTGTCGGTGCGGCGGGTCGTCAACGCCGGGATTCGGAACCCGTTGACGATGACCGCGTTGGCGAAATCGAGCGCGCTCACTTCCGGCGTGACCTTCAGGTTGATGAGATCGCCCCCGAGCACGGTCGGGGTGAAGTGCAGGCGGATGCCGAATTCCTTGAACTGGACCGTCACCGAATTGCTGCCGTTGCCACCCTGCACGACTGGAATCGGAAATTCTCCGCCGGCCAGGAAGCTGGCTTCTTTACCGTTGGTCGCAATCAGGTTCGGCTCGGCGAGGCTCTGGAACAGCCCCTTGTCCTGGAGCGCCTTGACGACGGTGCCGATGTTGTACTTGTTGTTGAACACGAACAGGTTCAGGAAGTCGCTGAGGGAATACTTGCCGCTTGCGGCAGTCAGGTCCCCGGTCAGCGTGCCGGTGCGCGACAGCTCGCTGAAATCCGGCGCCGTGAACTGCTGCGTCGTCGCGCGCGCGATCCAGTTCTTGTAGCCCGTCGGGCCGGTGAAGAAGCTCGCCCCGAGCTCCTGCACGGCGCTGCGGCTCACTTCCGCGAACCGCACGCGCAGCATGACCTGGTTGGAGGCCACGCCCTCCTGCTGCTTCAGCAGGTTGACGACGTTCTCGGCCTTGTCGACGTAGCCGGCCGCGACGTTCGCCGCCTTGTCGACGACGTATTGGCTCGAGACCGTGCCGGAGATGACGACGTCCTTGCCGCTGCCGATGATCGTGATGGGCTCACCGGGAAACAGCTGCTTGACCTGTTCGACGAGCGCGCTCAGGTCGCGCCGCACCTTCACTTCGTAAGTGGTGATGGCCCCGCCGCGATCCCACACGAAGAGTGAAATGGTGCCTGGCGCCTTGCCGTGGATGAGCAGCTGCCCGGGCGCGGTCACCATCGCGTCGGCGATGTCCGGCACGGTCAGCGACACCCGCGCGATGGGGGACCCCACGTTGACGATCGTGGAGCGACCCACGAGCAGGTCGATGTCCGTCGTCCCCGCGGCGGACATCCGCGACCCCGCGCCCGGCGCGGCGGTCGGCGCGAACTGCGCCGGCTGTTGCGCCTGCCGGGCCTGCGGGGCAGCCACGAGTATCACGATGATGAAGGCGGCCAGCGCCGGCCTGAACGTTGTTGCCCGCGGGGTCATGAGATCTCCTTCGAAAAGTCAGTTGTCAACCAGCTATCAGCTGCCAGCAGTCGGCTGTCAGCTACGACTTCAGTGCTTACCTTCCAGGCGTCGCAGGCTCCATGCGGAAGCTGAACGCTGAAAGCTGAGAGCTGAAAGCTACCGAATCACTTCCGACGTACGCTTGTCGCCGCGAATCATCTCGACCGTGGGCAGCGGCGCCGGTGCGGGCGCGGTCTGCGTCACGGGCTGTCCCGCGGACGCGGGCGTCCGAGGCCGCGTGGACGCGGGTCCCGACGTCGCCGGCCGCACCGCCGCGACGGCGCCCATGAGGCCGGCGGTCTTGATCCCGGGCGTCGCGGGCGCGCCCTGGTCCATCGGGTTGCGCAGCGCGAGCTGAATCTTGCCCTCGGTGCTCGCGAGCGACAGCCGCTCGGACTGCTCGGGATTGACGAGCAGCGTCACGACCGTCACCTGCATCGGCTTGCCCTTTTCCTGGTCCTGTTCCATGCGCGTGCCGGCGGTCAGCACCTGCACGTTCGACAGGATCACGCGCGAGGTCGTATCGGCGCGGGTGTCGTTCGGGCTCGCCGTGGCGACGACGTCCACGCGGTTGCCGGGCAGCACGTAGCCGGCAACGCCGACGACTTCGTTCACGCGGACCGAGACGGCGCGCATGCCTTCGGGGATGACCGGGGGCAGGCCCGAACCGGCTTCCTTCGACGCCAGCTTGGCGGCCAGGACCGGTTCGTTCTTCACCATCGGCACGATCAGCCCGCGGCCGAGCACGTCGGAGACCTTCGAGAAGGTGCCCTCCGGCACTTTTCCGGCGGGGAACGCAATCACGGCCAGGTCTTCTTTCTTCAGCTCGGCGCCGAGCTGAAGGTTCGCCGCGGCCACGACGATCGGCTGCGTGGGTGCAGTGACCGTGGTTGTCGGCTGCGTTGAGATGAAGTTGTAGGTGCCATACGCCAGGCCTCCTCCGGCGAGGACGGCGATGGCGAGGACGGCAAAGATTCGGCTGCGCATTGGAGTTCCTTTACTGTTCGTTCCGCATCAGCGCGGAGGCCTGCATGTTGAGCACGCCGCTGCCGAGCGTGGAGGCAGGCGCCACCATGCGCGCCACGGGATTGAGCACCATGAAATTGAACGGATAGTTGATCGTGACGCGCGATCCCGTTCCTGGCGCGACCGGTACGGTACGGATGAGCACCGGATCGACGGCGGTGAGCCCACCGGACGTCATGTACGTTCGAACCACTGCTATCACGTCGGCGTCTGTGTATTGCTCGAGCACCGCGACGCGAGCCCCCTCACGCGCAGCATTGGTAAGCACCTGCTGCACCTGATAGGCGCGGCCGAACTCGAAGATTCCGACCGAGATCAGGAGGATGAGCGGGAGCGTGATCGCGGTCTCGAGCAGCGCCGCTCCGCGTTGGTTCCGAAGCCTTGTGGTCATGATGCTCCCTGTTCCCCTGCCGTGATGGCGTCAGCCGACAATGGCTGCGATAACACTGCCGATCGCGATGGCCGGGCCGTATGCGAAGCGGCTGACCGGCGACGACTTCCGCAGCTCGCCCCGCAGCTCCGTCGGTGCGGCGATGAGCCGCCCGGTCCCCGCCAGGGTGGCCCCGAGCCGGCGCCGCCGGAGCGCCACGGCCACCGCGAGCACGCCCCCGGCGATCGCGGTGAAGAGAAAGGCGGTGACGACCAGCTTCACGCCGAGGATCGCGCCGACGCCGCCCATCAGCTTCACGTCACCGGCGCCGGTCGCGCCCATCACGTGTCCCGGCATCATCAGCATCAGGCCGACCACCAGGCCGCCAACCGATGCCGCGACCGAGACGCTGCTCATGCCCGTGACCGCCAGGCCGACTCCCACACCCGCCATGGCGGCGGTCAGGGTGTTGGGGATCCGCCGCGATCGAATGTCGATAATCGTTGCGACGGTCGCCCCGGCCGCGAGGGCGACAAACGCTGCGCTAGATACTGGCGGCAGCAATCGCGTTCCAGAACACGCCCGAGATCGTGTTGCCCACGGCCGTCACGGCGCCGAGCGCGATGATGGCGATCAGCGCGGCGAGCAGCCCGTATTCCAGCAGGTCCTGACCGTCGTCCGACCGGCGCACACCGGCGACTTTCTTCAGCATTGCCACGGCTACTTGCGACTGCATGAGCGACTGCTCCTCCCTGGTCCTCAGTTGGCGACGAGATAAGCAGGGACGGTGCGCGGCGGTCAGGCCGCCCACCGCCCCCTTGTCAACGGCTACGCCGCGGCGCTCAATGCGTTCGCGACATTGGTGAAGATCGTGTTCACCGCGCCGCCGGCAAGCCCCACCGCGCCAATCGCGATGAGCGCGATGAGCGCGACGAGGAGCGCGTACTCGAGCAGATCCTGCCCGTCTTCCCGATTGCCGAACGACTTGAGTTGACTGATCAACATGTGATTTTCTCCGGCAGGCGCGACGCGAGTCGCACCCCACCCGCTGTTACGCCGCTGCGGACAGCTTCGTCGCGATGTTCGAGAAGATCGTGTTGACCGCACCACCGGCAAGGCCCACTGCGCCGATCGCGATGAGCGCGATGAGCGCCACGAGCAACGCGTACTCGAGCAGGTCCTGGCCTTCTTCGTTGCGGCGGAACGAGTTGACGAAAGCAACAAGCTGAGACATTGAATCCTCCCGGGGATGTGCACCGCGTTTACGGTGCGATCTTGCGGCGCGGCCGCAATGTTGGTCCAATTGCGCGGTGACTTACCGCGCCACGGGAGGCCTAATCGCAACGGCTGTGCCACGGCGCGATGCCACCTGCCGGAATCACGAGTCAAGTCCTTCATTCGCAACAATTCAGACGGACGGGGGCCCCCGTCAAACCTGCGAGGCCGCGGGCCGCTCCGCCGGGACCCGGTCGTCACTTTCGTAAGCGGCGCCGCGATTTTCGTGCGGTCCGGGGGGCCGGTTCCCCGCGATCCCGAGCCCGGGACCGCTCACGGCCCGTATTCGCCGGCATTTAGGGGCATTACACCCGTCCCCTCGCGGCGGCACATGGTTTGCGATTCATGGATCTGACGTACCGGCGCTGGCGCCGGCGTCGCAACAGAGTCAGCCTTATGAAACTCGCAGTCCGGCAAAGCATCGCCTCGCTGGCCGTCTTCGTCGCGGTCCTGCTGATGCTCGTGTCCGTTGACGACCGGGTGCGGGACCGGTTCAGCGACCTCGCATCCGGGAGCGGCCGTTCGTCCATCTCCCATCGGGCGGGTGATCTCACGGGAGCGCTCATGACCGCCGCCAGGCAGCAGAGCATCGAGAACGCCCCGCTGCTCATCTTCGCCGTCGGGGGCGCCGTGCTCGTTGTCTTCATGGTGAAGGCATAGGGCGACCACAAGACTCACGCTCCGCAGCAGCACGGGCGCAACCAGCAGGGCACTCCATCGTTGAGAGACACACACGTGGCACTCGTACTCGCCGTCGAACCCGATCAGCGTCAGGCCGCCTTGCTCGCGCGCGTCATCCATCAGCGCGTTCACGCCGAACTGATCGTCGTCGACTCGCGCGACGCCGCGATCGCGGCGCTGAGCGCGCGTGTGCCCGATGTCATCCTGCTGACCGCGTTGCTCTCGCCGCGCGACGAAGACGAAATGGTGGCGCACCTGCGGTCGCTGCCCGGCGCCGACCACGTGCAGACGCACACGATTCCGCAGCTGGCCTCGAGCGAGGCCGAAGCGGCGCCCGCGTCCGGATCCGGCGGGCTCCTGTCGAAGTTCCGGCGCAAGAAGGAATCGGAACCGATCCCCGGGTGCGATCCGGCGCTGTTCGCTGACGAAGTGAGCACGTTCCTCGCGCGCGCCGCGGAGCTCAAGGCGCAGGCCGGCCCCGCGCTCGTGTCGCGCGCCTTCCACCACCAGGAGCCTGTGGCGGCCGAGGCGCCGCAGGCGGCGCTTTCAGATGATCCGGCTCCCGCCGGATCCGCCTGGTCGTCGCCGTTCGAGTGGCGCCGCAGCGACGCGCCAGCCGAGACGATGGAGGCGCCTGTCGCGCCGCCGGCAAGCAACGAACCGCCGCTCGTGACGGCGACGCCGATTGCCGTGGCGGCCGAACAGGAAGAACTGCGCCGCGAAGAAGAACTGCGCGCGGCAGCCCGCGCGCAGGAGCTGGCGCGCGCCGCCGCAGCGACCGAGGAAGCAGACCGCGGCCGCGCGGACACCAAGGCTGCTCAGAAGGAGCGCCGCCGGGCCGAAGCCGCCGCCGCCGCCGACGCGGAGCGCCTGCGCGTGCAGGCCGCAGCGGCGGAAAAAGAACGCCTGCGCGCCGAAGCCGCGGCGGCCGAGAAAGAGCGGCGCCGGCTGGAAGCTGCAGCCGCGGCCGAGGCGGAGCGGATCAAGCGCGAGGCCGAAGCCGCCGCGAAGGCGCAGCGGGAGCTCGAAGCCCGCGCCGCCGCGGAGCGGAAGCGCGCAGAAGCGGAAGCAAAAAAGCGGATTGAGGCCGAGGCGGCGGCGCAGCGGGAGCGGGCGAGACTCGAGGCAGTCGCGGCCGCAGAGAAGGAGCGCCTGCGCCTCGAGGCCATCGCCGCCGCCGAGCGCGAGCGCGTGCGCGCCGAAGCCAAGGCGGCAGCCGAGCGCGAGCGCGTGAGGCTCGAAGCCATCGCGGCGGCGGAGCGGGAGCGCGCGAGGATCGCCGAAGAAGAGCGCGCGCGACTTGCCGCGGAAGCCGCGGCCCTCAAGGAGCAGCTCCGGCGCGAGGCGGCGGCCGCGAAGGAACGCGAACGGCTGCGCGTCGAAGCCGAGGCCGCGGCCGAACGGGAGCGCCTGCGGCTCGAAGCGGTCGCCGCGGCAGAGCGCGAGCGGGCGCGACTCGCGGCCGCGGCCGCGGAACGGGAACGCGTGCGTCTCGCCGCGGAGGCGGCCGCGCGCGAGGAGCATCTGCGACGCGAGGCCGAAGCCGCCGCGAAGCGCGAACGCCTGCGCCTCGAAGCGGAAGCCGCGGCCGAGCGCGAACGCCAGCGTCTCGAAGCCGAGGCCGCGGCCGAGCGCGAACGGATCCGCCTCGAAGCCGCCGCGGCGGCGAAGCGGGAACGCCTCCGCAAGGAAGCCGCCGAAGCCGCAGAGCGCGAACGCGTGCGGCTCGAAGCCGAGGCCGCGGTGGAACGCGAGCGCGTGCGGCTCGAGGCCGAAGCGGCAGCGGCACGCGAAGAACAGCGCCTCGCGGCCGAGCGCGAGCGGCTCCGCCAGGAAGCGGCGGAGGCCGAACGCGAACGCGCGCGCGCGGCCCGTGCGAAGCACGCGGCTGAGGCTGCGGCGGCTGCGCGCGCGGCGGACCCGTTCGCCGACTTCAGAATCGGCCCGCAGAACGCCCCCTCCCTGCTGCGACTGATGCCGCTGGCCTATTGGGCGCGCCAGCAGGCGTCACCCGCAAGCCCGCGCCTGCCCGCGACGGGGCTCGGCTCGCCGACACGCCCCGCCGAGACTCCGGCCGACGAGCTCCGGGAGCTCATGGCAGGCCTGTCAGTCCCGCCCCAGGTCGCCGGCGTGAGCTACGGCAAGGGGTGCAGAATCCGCCGTGTCCGCGTCCCCGCATCGACCGCTCCTCGCACCGGCGGCGCGACCCCACTCATCCTGTCGAAACGCGCGCTCGATCAGATGCGGGCGGAGGGATAGCCGGCTCGGGATTCGGGGCTCGGGATTCGGGATCGGGAGTGCACCGAACCCAGAACCGCGAACCTGAACCCTGAACCCTGAACCTCGAACCCTGAACCTCGAACCCGGAACCTCGAACCCTGAACCTCGAACCCGAACCCCGAACCCGGAACCCCGAACCCGGAACCTCCCGTTGCATTTTCCACTACCCCGCAACCGTCACTGACGCATCCATTTCTGCCAACGGCGCGCTGCGCGTCTGAGTGACCCGGCACCAAGACCGTGGCGTGATCGCGCTCGCGGCCATCGACTTACCGTCGCGCGAGCGGGTCGTGTCAACGCCGCGGCCGATCGGGCAACGGGTTTGCCACACCATCCCTCATGCTTGTTGCGGGAGAACCGTGGCGGCCGGGCGATCAGGTGCTCGTTCGCGGGCAGCGCTGGACACTCCTCGAGTGGACCGCGTACGCGGACTGCGAGGCCCTGCGGCTGCAGGCGTGTGACGTCGGCCCGCCTCGCCCATGCCAGACGCTCCTGACGCCGTTCGATCGTCCGCAGCGCATCCGCCGGTCACACGCGATAGCCGTGCTTCGCCCGCGACGATGGCTGCACCTCGTTCGTGAGCTGGCGAGGCAGGCACACCCGGTGGGTGCGTTGCAGGCTGCCGCGACCAGTGCTATCGATCTTCTGCCGTACCAACTGGAGCCGGCGCTCGCGATGGTTCGTCGCGGAGCCACGCGCGTGATGATTGCGGACGCGGTCGGCCTCGGCAAGACGATCCAGGCGGGGCTCGTCCTCGCTGAACTGGCCCGCCACGACAGCTTCCGCGGCCTGGTGATCGTCCCCGCGGGCCTGCGCGAGCAGTGGGCCAGGGAACTGGCGGCGCGCTTCGAGCTGGAACCCGTGCTGGCCGACGCGGCCTGGCTGGAAGGCGCGACGCGCGATCTGCCGGCGGAGATCAATCCGTGGATGCTGCCGGGGCTTTATCTTTCTTCATACGACTTCCTCAAGCGGCCCGAGATCCTCCACGCCATCGAGCACGTCGGCTGGGATGTTGTCGTCGTGGACGAGGCGCATGGCGCGTCAGTCGGGACGGCCCGGCGCGCGGCCGCCCACGCGCTCGCCTCCCGGGCCCGGCGGGTCCTGCTGCTGACCGCCACACCGCATGCTGGCGACGACGAGCAGTTCGACGCGCTCTGTCGAATCGGGGAGGTCGCAGCCGCCAGTGCCCCGCTGCTCCTTTTCCAGCGGTCCCGGGCGGCCGCAGGGCTCCCGACCGGGCGGCGGACGGTCCTGCTTCCCGTCACGCCGACCCACGCAGAGCGGCGCCTGCACCGGATGCTGGACGACTACTCGTCCGCGGTCAGCCGCGAGGCGGCCGGGCGCCGGGATGCCCACGCACGGCTTGCCCTGATCGTGCTGAAAAAACGCGCGCTCTCGAGCGCCGGATCGCTGGCGGCATCCGCCCGGCGGCGGCTCGCGCTGCTCGCTGAAGGTTCGGCCAGGACGGCCGAGTACCAGCTGACGCTTCCCCTTTTCAGGGAGGGAGACGACGGTGCCGAGGACGCGACGCCGGACGGGGTGCTCGCGCTCCAGGGACTCGACGATCCGGCGCGCGAGCGCAAGTGGCTGTCGGCGATCGTCGCCGTTGCCGACAAGGCATCACGGAGCGAGTCGAAGATCCGTCTGCTGCTGCGATTTCTGCGGCGCGTGCGGGAGCCCGTGCTGGTGTTCACCGAGTTTCGGGACACGCTCGAGGATCTGTACCGGGCGACGGCCGGTACGGGTCACGACGTGCGGTGCCTGCACGGAGCCCTTTCTCCGGCCGAGCGGTCATCCGCGGTCCAGGGCTTTATCAAGGCTGGCGGTCTGCTCCTCGCGACCGATGCCGCATCCGAAGGCCTGAATCTTCATCATGGCCAGGGCCACCCGGGCTGCCGCGCCGTCATCCACTACGAGTTGCCGTGGAGCCCGGCGCGGCTCGAACAGCGTACAGGCAGAGTCGATCGGCTTGGGCAGCGGCGCAGAGTCCACGAGATCCTGCTTGTCGCACGCGACACCGCCGAACGCCTCGTGCTCGCGCCCCTGGCGCGCCGGATTGCGCACGCGGCGGCGGCAGCACCGTTCCGGTCTCCGCTGCTCGACCTCATCACCGAGTCACGCGTCGCGGCAGCCGTGATGGACGCGCAACCGCTCGACCTCGCGGACGCGCCGCGGACCCCCGCGCGCCCAGTGGACCGCGTGGTGACCCCACCGCCTGGACTTCACCTCGAAGCGGAGGCAGAAGCGTCACGACTCGTTCAGCAGCGCGCCTGGCGCGCTCTGTCGCGAGCACCGCCGCGAGCCCGCGGGATCGCTGCGACAGTCGCCCGTCTCGAGAACGCGGCCCTGACGCCCGGACTCGTGTGCGTCTACACACTGACGCTCGCGACTCGCTCGGGAAGGACGATTTACCAGGACGTGGTGTGCGTCAGGATCGGCAGGTCCGCGAACCTGTCGGCACAATCCGCAGAACATGTACGGCGCACCGTCCGTGCTTTCATGACGGACGAGGAGCCTTCTGTGCGTGCGGCTGTCCTGGCGGGGCAGGCTCGCGCGCTCGAGGCCGCGACGACGTCACACCGCGAAGCCGTCGGGCAACTCGCCCGACGGGACACGACCATCGAAGCGCCGGCCGCATCGACAGCGAGAGAACTGGTCCAGGTGGGGCTGTTCGATGGCCGTGCGCTCAAGGCTCTCGAAACCCGCCGCCGGGCGGCCGGGAGCCTGCTCGAGGAATCCCGTCATCGGCTGGCCGCTAGTGGGGACGAAGCGGCGCTCGAGACGAGTGTCGAGTTGAAGGCGGTGCTCCTCGCGCGGGACCGCGGCCGATGATCCCGGGCCTCTCCGGCTCTTTGCTTTCACACGAAGCGCTGGCTGATCCCCGTGAGCTCGGTGCGGTCGAAAGCGACAGCGCCCCGGCGCGCCGCCGGCTGCAGGCGTGGCATGCGGCCGTGGCTCGCGAGATGGGCCCCGCCTCGAGTGCACGGGCGGTCTACGATCGCGTTGCGGTACCGCTGTTCTCGGAGCTCGGATTCCGTCTGAGCCTCACACTGAGCGACACCGCAGGCGCTCTGGCGGCGGTGCTTCACGCAGGCGATGCGCCGGCGGCAGCTGTTCTGGTGACGGCCTGGGGCCAGGATCCGGCCACTTCATGGCGCGGATCGGTACTGCTCGGGATCGGCAGGAGCGTCCGCTGGTGTCTCTGCGTCAACGGACCAGCGGTGCGCGTCTTCGACGCGCGGCGGACCTACTCTCGGCGGTTCGCACAATTCGACCTCGACTCCACGATCGGTCATCCGGTCGCCTTCGCCGTGTTCTGGCGTTTGCTGCAGGCGTCGGCGTTTCCGGGCTCCGCGCCTTCCCTGCTGGGCAGAGCCGTCACGATCTCGGAAGCACATAGAACAGCCGTCAGATCGTCCCTTCAGCTCGGAGTGCACGAGGCGCTCGGCCGCCTGGTCGCCGCCTTCGCGCAAGCCCGCCGCCGCGGTCCGCTCCCGCCAGCCGCCGCGCTCCTGGACGAGTCCCTGATCGTCTTGTACCGTGTCCTGTTCCTCCTGTTCGCGGAAGCTCGTGGCCTCGTCCCCAAGTGGCACCCGACCTACCGTGGCAGTTACACGGTCGAGTCCCTCAGGACTCCGATCGAGCTCCAGGCGCGGCCGAAAGGCGTGTGGGAGACGCTCCAGGCGATCTCGCGGCTCGCGCACCGCGGCTGCCGTGCTGGAGCACTTCGCGTGGCGCCGTTCAACGGCCGCCTGTTCTCGCCCGCCGATGCGCCCCTGGCCTCCTCTCTGGCACTGGACGAAGGGGCCGTCAGGGACGTGCTGCTATCGCTCACGACGCGGGCCGATCGAGACGGCCGGAAGCGCATTTCGTACGGGGAGCTCGGCGTCGAACAGCTGGGCGGCGTCTACGAGCGGATCCTCGACTTCGAGCCCGCGTGGGCGGACGGTAAGCGCGCCGTTGTGACGCTCGTTCGGGCGGGGCGGCGAAAGGCGTCGGGCGCCTTCTACACCCCCCGATCCCTCACCGAGTACATCGTCAGGCGCGCGCTCGCGCCCCTGGTCCGTGCCGCGTCGCCCGACGACATTCTGTCGCTGCGGGTATTGGATCCCGCGATGGGGAGCGGCGCGTTCCTCGTCGCCGCCTGCCGGTACCTTGCAGGTGCGTACGAAGCCGCGCTCATCCGTGACGGCGTCGTGGCGCCTGGCGACGTGTCCGAGTCGGAACGCGCGGGGTTCCGTCGCGCCATTGCACAGCGCTGCCTGTTCGGCGTGGACATCAACCCGATGGCGGTGCAGCTCGGAAAGCTGTCACTCTGGCTCGCGACGCTGTCGGCAGATCGTCCGCTCACCTTTCTCGACCATCATCTGCGCACCGGCAACAGCCTGTCGGGGGCCTCGCTCGCCGATGTGGCCCGCCAGCCTCCGTCCGGACGGCACGCGCGAACGCGCGCCGGGCGGCTCCCGCTCTTCGACACCGACGCGGCCGCCGATGCGCTTGGGGCGGCGATCCTGGCGCGTGAATCGCTGGCGTCGGATCCCGGCGATACGCTGGATCAGGTGCGCGGAAAGGAGCGGCTCATGGCGTCGCTCGTGCGCGACGACGCGCCGCTCGCGAGATTCCGGCGGGCGGCAGACCTGTGGTGCGCCGGCTGGTTCGACGAGACGCGACCGGCCGGTCCCGGGCGCCGGAATGCGATATTCGGAGCGCTGCTCGACGAGGTGCTCGGGCGCGGCGCCGCGCTGCCGACCCACGTCTCGGCGCCTCTCCTCGATCACGCACGGGCGATAGCAGCCCGGGAACGGTTCTTCCACTGGACCCTCGAGTTTCCCGAAGTCTTCCAGCAACCGGACGGTCCTCCGCGCCTCACTCCCGGTTTCGACGCCGTCATCGGAAATCCGCCCTGGGAGATGCTGCGAGGGCGCCGCCCCGCAGACGAGGGGGCCGGCCTCTCTGATTTCGCGCGCGCCTCCGGCACATACGCGCTGCAGGGAGAGGGCCACACGAACCTGTTCCAGCTGTTTCTCGAGCGCGGACTCACGCTCGTCCGGACGGGAGGTCGTGTAGGTGTCGTACTTCCGTCAGGCTTTGCATCCGACCATGGCTGCGCCGCGCTTCGCAGGCACCTGCTCCAGCGCACGCACGTGGACACGTTCGTTTCGATCGAGAACCGCGACGGCCTGTTCCCGATCCACCGGGCGCTCCGATTCCTGCTGATCGCTGCGACCACCGGAGCATCGACCTCGGTCGTGCCGTGCCGGTTCGGCGTGCGCTCGCCCGACGTTCTGGACGAACTGCCGGACCTGGGAGAGGACCCGAAAGCCGTGCCCGTCTCCCAGTCGCTGATGGCGCAGCTCTCCGGGCAGCAATATGCGGTCCCCGAGCTGCGGACGCGGGTCGATGTGGCGATCGCGTCGGCCATCGCCTTTTCGATCCCTGCGCTCGCCGACCCGTCCGGCTGGGGCGTGTCGTTCGGCCGCGAGCTGAATGCGACGGACGATCGTCGCCACTTCATCGAGCGACGAACGGGTGCGAGCGCCGCCCGCCGTTCCCGCCCGAGTGACTACCCGGTGATCGAAGGCAAGCAGATCGGACCGTTCACCGTCGATGTCGCCGCGGCACGCTTTCAGGTACCGGCGGCCGTGGCCCGCACGCTCCTCGACGAGGAGCGCACGTATTCGCGCGCGCGGCTCGCCTACCGCGACGTGGCATCGTCCACCAACCGGCTCACGTTGATTGCGGCGATCGTCCCCGCGCACGTGGTGACGACGCACACGCTGTTCTGCTTGAAAGGGAATGTGGCCGAGGAGGTCCAGCAGTTCCTCTGCGGGGTCTTCAACAGCTTCGTGGCGAATTATCTGGTGCGGCTGCGGGTCGGCACGCACGTGACGGTCTCAATCGTAGAACGCCTTCCGGTCCCTGTCGAATCACCCGGGGGCGCGGCCTTCGACGAGATCGTCGCGCTTTCGCGCCGGCTTGCGGCCGCGCCGGCGGATCTGCACAGTGCCGCGATGCTCCAGGCCCATGTGGCGCGGCTCTATGGGATCAGCCGAAGCGACTTCGCGCACATCCTGGGAACGTTTCCTCTGATCCCGAGCGAGGCGCGCGTATCCGCGATGGCGGCCTTCGACGCGGCAGAGTGACGGGCATGGGCTGCAATGGATACGGTATATTGCGGGGACTCCCGCTCTCCACCGAGCGCGGGGGCCAGTTCGCGCGGCGCACGGACTTCCGACGTCCGGGGCTGCCCGCCCAGACGTTGCGGCATGGAGCCGAGGAGGACGTCATCGAGGAGGACGTAATCGTAATAGAGTGGTCCCAGGCATGAACTTCAACCGGCCGCGCGGAGCGATCTGGACCACGTGGGGTGTGGTCGGCGCGTTTGCGGTGATCCAGGTCATGGCCTGGACGCCGAACGGAGTGCTCGGCCGGATCCCGTACTCACGCGGCTCGATCGTGCAGGCGGTTGCCGCGTGGGCGGTGATTCTCACGCTCGCGACGATGGCGACCCGCCGCATCCGGCGCTTCACGCGCGCCATCGAACAGCACGAGCAGGCGCACATCCGCACGATGGACCAGGTGGTGCAGCTGGAGCTGTCGAATGCGGTTCTGCAGGTCGTCGCCCGGTCGGTGGATGTGCCGCTCGCATTCCAGGCGCTTGCCGAGCGCATCGTCCGGCTCGTCGCGTGCGACCGCGTCGGCCTCGCGCTGCTCTCCGAAAACGGCGAGGAGTTCCAGACTTACACCGCGCGCGTCAACGAGGAAGAGCGCCGCTCGCGGCCGCGGCCTGACATGATCTTCAAGACGGAACGGACCGCGATCGGCTCGGTCGTGAAGTCGCGCGAGCCGCTCACGATTCCGGACACGAGCGTTGGCGCCGCGGACTTCCTCGACGTCAACGTGCTGCACAGCGCCGGGCTCCGTTCGGCGCTGCTGCTGCCGCTCCTCACCAAGGGGCGGGCGGTCGGGACGCTCAACCTCGTCTCGCGACAACTGTCGGCGTTCGATTCGCAGCACATAGAAATCCTGCAGCCGGTCGCGGAGATCTTCGCCGTCGCGCACGTCGCCCAGCAGCTGCAGATCGCCGTGGGCAAGTACCATTCGATGGAAGTGATGTCGGAGCTGACCTTGTCGATAGCCGCCGAGATGAACAGCGCGCTGCAGACGATCATCGGCCACTGCGATCTGTTGGAGCGGGGATACCCGGATCCGCATCTGCAGCAGGACCTCGCCACCGTGGTCCACCAGGCGCAGCGGATTTCCGGGCTGCTCGACAGGATGCGGGCTGCCGCCCAGGCCCGCCTGCACGAAGTCGCGGAAACCGTGAACCAGGGTGGCATCCCGACGAGCCCCGAAGCGTTCGGCGAAAAGGAAGTGATTTAGCTCATCGCCGCCGAAGGGCAACGAAAAGCGTCAACATCAGCTCGGCGAGCACCGCGATCGTCATGGCCGCGAAGAACCAGTCGCGCATGCGGACGTATTCGGCGAACGAGACGACCACGCGCAGGATCGGCGTGGCCATGAGTGCAATCAGCCCGGCGTTCAGGAGCGCGAGGCCGAGGGCACCCTGCGGCGCCACCAGCCACAGGACGAGGCCTCCCGACAGCAACACCGCGCTGACGATCACGCCGCCGACGAGCAGGCGCCCGAGCTGTCGTTCGAGCTCACCGAGCGATCGGGCCGCGGCCGTCACATCGTTCTCCGCAAGTAGATAATCGCCACCGACGCGAGAACCGCCGCCAGCATCAGCTTCAGCCACTTGGCGCGTGCACGTCCTCCGAACCACAATCCCGCCCTCGACCCCGCCAGGACTCCGAGCACGGCTCCCGCGGCGAGCGGCGGATTGACGTAACCGTGCGCGTACTGGATGGGGACCGAAGCCGCAGCCGTGACTCCAATCATCAGCGAGCTCGTGGCGGCCGCGGCGCGCAGGGGGACGCCGCACCAGGCATTCAGCGCGGGCACTTTCAGGATCCCGCCGCCGATCCCGAATGCCGCGGAGACGTTGCCGGCCGCGAACGAAACGGCAAGCGCGGCGGGAAGCCGCGTGACGCGGTAGATCACCTCGCCGCCGCTCTCATCATCGTAATACCGCCCTCCGAGCGTGCCGGGATCCAGCCGGGGGTCGAGGATGACGTTCCGGCGTTCGAGTCGAGTCAGCATGAGAAGCGCGATCAGCGCCGCGACGGCCGCGAATCCGCGCTCGAGTGCCACGTCCGACACGTACGCCATCGTCGTTGCGGCAGCGATGCCGCCCGCCGCCGATGCCACTTCGAGGATCATGCCGAGACGGAGGTTGATCAGGTTCCGCCCGACCGTGCCCGCCGAGACCGCGCTCGATGTCGCAATCACGGTAATGAGGCTGATCGCCGCGGCGACCTTGAAGTCCAGCCCGAGCACCGCATTCAGAAACGGAACGAGGAAGACGCCGCCCCCGATTCCGAGGACGGAGCCCAGGCCCCCGGCAACGGCTCCGGCGGCCATGACGATGGCGACGAGCGCCGGAGTGACTGCGGGCACTGGAAGCGGAACGGAAATGTCCGAGCGGGCATTCTACCCGATGTCCCTCAGCGTCTCCGCGGGGAAGACGCGCTATCATTCCTCTGGTCCAGTGATGTTCCGCCGTTTCTACGATGAAGGGCTCGCCCAGGCGTCCTATCTCGTCGCGTGCGCGCGCACGGGGAAAGGCGCGATCGTCGATCCCAGACGTGACGGTGACGTCTACGTCACGGCCGCGCGGCAGCTCGGAGTCGAAATCGTCGCCGCGATCGAGACGCACATCCATGCCGATTTCGTATCGGGCGCACGCGAGCTCGCCGCGATCGGGGCGGAGATCTTCGCAGGGCCCGGGTCCGCTCTCGCATTCGCAGCTCACGAGGTCAGGCACGGCGAGCGACTCTCTCTGGGCGATCTGACGCTCGAGTTCCTCCACACGCCTGGACATACGCCCGAACACGTCTGTGTGCTCGCGTCCCAGGAGGGCGAGCCGGTTCGCCTTTTTACGGGCGACACGTTGTTCGTGGGGGCCGTCGGCCGTCCGGACCTGCTCGGCCCGGCACAGATGCAGACGCTTGCGGGACAGCTGTACGACTCGCTCACCGCAACGATTCTGAGTCTCGATGATTCGCTCGAAGTGCATCCGGGTCACGGCGCGGGATCGCTCTGCGGCGCACACATCGGCGCGGAACCCGCATCCACCATCGGCCGGGAGCGTGCGACGAACCCGATGCTGCGTGAGATGCCGCGGGATACGTTCGTGGCCGCTGTCCTGGCGGACCTTCCCGAGACGCCCCCGTATTTCAGCCGGATGAAGAAGATCAACCGCGAGGGCCCGACGCTGCTCGGTCTTGCGCATGGGTGGAGTGGGGCGGGGGCGATCGAGCCAGCGACAGCGCAGCAGGCGCTGGAGGACGGAGCCATCCTGATGGACCTGCGCGACGCCGAGGCATTCGCCGCGTCGCACCCGGCTGGCGCGCTCAACATCCCGTTCGGGCCGAAGATCGGGTACTGGGCCGGCTGGGTGATTCCCGCCGGGGCGCGAATCGTCCTGCTCGCCTCGGATCTCAGCGCCGCGGCGGACGCGGGCCGCCAGCTGCTGCGGGTGGGACTTGACGCCGTGCTGGGATACGTCAACGGCGGTGCCGAGGCCTGGCAGGCCGCGCAGCTCCCGGTCGCGCGGATCACGCGACTGAAGGCGCGCGATTTCGCCGAGCGACTCAGGAGCGGCGCGGCGTTGACGATCGTGGACGTGAGGACGGACGCAGAGTGGCGGGACGGCCACGTCGACGGCTCGGTGAACGTGCCGCTCGCCCATCTAGTGGAGCGTATTGCCGAGGTTCCGCGGGATCACGCCGTGGCCACCATTTGCGAGAGTGGCAACCGATCCGCGATCGCCGCCAGCATCCTCGCGCGCGCCGGTTTCGGCCTGGCCGTCGACGTCGGCGGCGGGATGGCCGCGCTCCGCGACGTTCGACGCTGATCCAGCTGCACGCGCATCCGGACTGAGAGCTGCGCTGAGGAGCGTCGTGGGTCGGTTTGAAATCAGGATACCGTCACGCTCGGCCTGCTCGAGTAGAACGGAGGGGCTATGGAGTGGACGCCACGGCGGATCGCTTTTCACATCATCATGTTCATTGTTGTTCTGATGATCCTGAGCGCGGTATCAA
>JBBWZJ010000312.1:0-28567 GCA_039648985.1 Acidobacteriota bacterium
CCGCGGCGACGATGCCATCGGCGGGTGCGCGCACCGGCAGCTCCATCTTCATCGCCTCGAGGACGACGAGCGCATCCCCCTTGCGGACCCGGTCGCCCGGCGCGACCTCGACGCGGACGACGCTCGCCGGCATGGGCGCCGAGAGCGAGCCGCGCGCCGCTCCGGGCGCGCGGCTGCGGCCCTCACGCGCCACCTCGAACTCGAACACCTCTCCACCGACATAGACCCAGCGCGTATCCCCGGCCGCCGCGCTCCAGGCGCTGACCTCAGCGCCACCCCTGACGCGTACTTCTCCGTCGCCCATGCTTCGTACGGTGAGTGTGGACCCGCCGTCAACGGTCACGGTTCCATCGTCGCCGACATCGACACGATATTCGCGGTCTCCGCGCCGGAGCACGAAGGTCTGCTGTCCCACGCTCAGCGTCCCCAACGTCGCAGCGTCGCCCATGGATCCCCCGCGGCCGGGGAGCCTGCCACGGATGGGGCCCTCACCGACGGGCGTCCTGTCGCCGCTGCGGCCAGCGCCTCATCCGGCGGGTCTGGTGTGGCGAGCAGCCGCGCGAGGTGCTGATCGATGAAGCCGGTGTGCAGGCGACCCGCGCGAAAATCGGGATGGTCCAGCACGTGGCCGAGGAACGGGATGTTGGTCCGGATACCAAGGACCACAAACGCGCGCAGGGCGGCAATCGCGCGGTTGATCGCCGCAGGCCGGCTTTCCGCCGTGACGGTGAGCTTGGCGAGCAGGGGATCGTAGTCGACAGGGATGACCCCGCCCTCGCGAACGCCGGAATCGATCCGGATGCCGGGTCCCTGTGGCTCGCGATACACCAGCAGGGGGCCGGCCTGCGGAAGAAAGCCGGTGGCCGGGTCTTCCGCATACACGCGCAGTTCGATGGCATGTCCGCGCTGTGTCAGGTGTTCCTGCGACCAGGGCAGGGCGCCGCCGGCCGCCACGACGAGCTGCGCCTGCACGAGGTCCACCCCGGTCACCGCCTCCGTGACCGGGTGCTCGACCTGGAGCCGCGTATTCATCTCGAGAAAGTAGAACGACGCGGCGTCCCCCGTGCCCTCGAGCAGGAACTCAATCGTCCCGGCATTCCGATACCCGGCCACCTGCGCCGCCGCAACGGCCGCCGCGCCCATGGCCTGGCGCAGCTTCGGCGTCAGCCCTGGTGACGGACTTTCCTCGATGACCTTCTGATGCCGCCGCTGGATCGAGCACTCGCGCTCGAAGAGATGCACCGCATCGCCGTGGTTGTCACAGAACACCTGAATTTCCACGTGGCGCGGCTGATCGACGAGGCGCTCGACGTACAGCGTCCCGTCGCCGAAGGCCGTCACCGCCTCCCGGCGTGCCGCCGGAATCAGTTCGCGGCCGGCCTGCTCGTCGCGGAGCACGCGCATGCCCTTGCCGCCCCCGCCGGCGGATGCCTTCACGAGAGCCGGATACCCGACCTGTACGACCGCCGCCGCTATCCCTGTGTCCGACTGATCGCCGGGGGTCACACCGGGCACGACCGGGACACCGGCGCTCACCATCAGCTCGCGCGCCGCGATCTTGGATCCCATCCGCTCGATCACGTCACCCGGAGGTCCGATGAACGTGCAGCCCGCGGCCTCGCAGGCCCGCGCGAACGCCGGGTTCTCGGACAGGAATCCGTACCCAGGATGCACGGCGTCCGCGCCGGCCGAGCGCGCGGCGCCGATGACGGCGGAGATGGACAGGTAACTCTCCGCGGGCGACGCGGGACCGATCCGCACGCTGCGGTCGGCGGCGTACACGTGCGGCGCGTCGGCGTCCGCGTCGGAAAAGACGGCGACGCTCTCGATCCCGCTCTCCCGGCACGCGCGGATGATGCGAACCGCGATCTCGCCGCGATTGGCGACGAGCACCCGACGGAACGTCATGCGCTCCAGCCTGGCTTGCGCTTTTGAAGGAATGCGCGCATCCCCTCCTGGCCTTCGTCGGAGACCCGCTGCGCGGCAATCGTATTCGTCGTCAGCCCAAGCACGTCCTCGGGTTTCGCGCCCGCGATTTCGCGAATCAACGCCTTCGCGACGGCGATTGCGCGTGGCCCGGAGCTCGCGACGTCACGAATCCGCCGAGCGACGGCCTCGTCGAGCCCGGACGCGGGTACGACTTCGTGCACGAGTCCGATCGCGAGCGCCCGCGCTGCGCTGAATCGTACGCCTGTCAGAAACAGTTCGCGTGCCGCCGATACGCCGATCTTCCGGATGACGTAGGGCGCGATGACGGCGGGCAGAATCCCCAGCTTCACCTCGCTCAAGGCAAACACCGCATCGTCGGCCGCAATGACGATGTCGCAGACGGCCGCGAGACCGACGCCGCCGCCAAGCGCCGCCCCTTGGACGCGGCCGATGACCGGCACGGGCAGCGTGTCGAGCCGTTCGAGCATCCGGGCGAGGTCCTCCGCGTCGCTGAGGTTCTCCCGTTTCGAATAGGCAATCGCCTTGGACATCCAGGCGAGATCCGCCCCGGCGCAGAAGACGCTGCCGGCGCCCGCGAGGACGACGGCACGGAGCTCGGAGTGGGCGGCTGCGGCGACAGCAGCCGCGGTCAGAGCGGCAATCACCTCTTCGTCGAATGCATTGCGGACGTCGGGGCGATTGAGCGTCAGCCGCAGCACGGACTCGTGTTGGTCGATCAGGATGGAAGGCATCTGTTGGGGCGGGCGCCTACATCCTCAGCACGCCAAAGGTGGACGCGCCGATGGGCCGGTTGAAAGCGGCGCCCAGGCCAAGCGCGAGCGCGTTGCGCGTATCGGCCGGATCGAGGATCCCGTCGTCCCACAGACGTGCGGTCGAGTAGTACGGAGATCCTTCACGCTCGTACTTCTCGAGGATGGGACTCCGGATCGCGGCTTCGTCCTCGGCAGTCAGCGTGCGGCCGTCGCGTGCGAGCTGATCCCGCTTGACTGTCGTCAGCACGCCAGCCGCCTGTTCTCCGCCCATGACGGAGATGCGCGCGTTCGGCCACATCCACAGGAATCGCGGCTCGAAGGCGCGGCCGCACATGCCGTAGTTTCCGGCGCCGAAGGAGCCGCCGATGACGACCGTCAGCTTGGGGACCGCGGAATTCGCCACTGCGTGCACCAGCTTGGCCCCGTCCTTCGCGATCCCGCCGCGCTCGTATTCGCGGCCGACCATGAAGCCGGTGATGTTCTGGAGGAAGACGAGCGGAATCCGCCGCAGGCTACAGAGCTCGATGAAATGGGTCGCTTTCAGCGCCGACTCGGAGAAGAGCACACCGTTGTTGGCGATGATGCCGACGAGGAACCCATGCAGCCGGGCGAATCCGGTGACGAGTGTCGCGCCATAGCGCTCCTTGAATTCGTCGAATCGCGAACCGTCCACGAGCCTCGCGATGATCTCCCGGACTTCGTACGGCTTTCGCGTGTCCGCGTTCACGATGCCGTAGATGTCCTTCGCATCGTGGAGGGGCTCTTCGGGCGTTTCGAAGTCGCCTGGCAGCGTCTTCACGGAATTGAGCGTGCTCACGATCGTCCGCGCGATCTGCAGCGCATGCGCGTCGTCTTCCGCCAGGTAGTCGGCCACGCCGGATAACCGGGTGTGCACGTCGGCTCCGCCGAGCTCCTCGGCCGTGACCTCCTCGCCTGTCGCCGCTTTCACGAGAGGTGGTCCGCCGAGAAAGATGGTGCCCGTCCCGCGGACGATGACCGTCTCGTCGGACATCGCCGGCACATAGGCGCCCCCGGCAGTGCACGATCCCATGACCACCGCGATCTGCGGGATGCGTTCGGCGGAGAGCCGTGCCTGGTTGTAGAAGATTCGCCCGAAATGCTCCCGATCGGGAAAGACGTCGGCCTGGAGGGGAAGGAAAGCGCCACCCGAGTCGACCAGGTACACGCACGGCAGCCGGTTGTCGAGCGCCACCTGCTGCGCGCGCACGTGCTTCTTCACGGTCATGGGATAGTAAGTGCCGCCTTTGACCGTGGCATCGTTGGCGACGATCATCACGTCGCGACCCGACACCCGTCCGATGCCGGTGATGATGCCGGCCGACGGCGCATCGCCGTCGTACAGGTCCCAGGCCGCCAGGGCCGAGAGCTCGAGGAAAGGGGAATCCCCGTCCAGCAGTTTCTGGATCCGATCGCGCGCCGGCAGCTTCCCTTGAGCGCGATGCCGCTCGATGTATCTCGCGCCCCCGCCCTGCCTGACCAGGTCCGTCCGCTCGCGCAGCTCGGTGACGAGCTCCTGCATCCGTGCGGCGTTGGTCTGAAAGAGCTCAGACTGCGGATTGACGTGGGATTCGAGGACATCCATGTTCGTGCGGCTCGCGCCGCGCGAATTATATCGAGTCTTCGGAGCTTACACTTGGACGTGGACTTTTCCGAGGCCGGGGCCGCAATGGTGGAACGGCAGATCGCCGCCCGCGGCGTTCGCGATGTGCGCGTCCTCGAGGCGATGCGCGCCGTGCCCAGGCATCTGTTCGTCCCGGAGCCGCTTCGGCCGCATGCGTACGAGGATCGCGCGCTCGCGATCCCTGAAGGGCAGACTATTTCGCAGCCCTACATGGTGGCAGTGATGACGGAAACGCTCGGACCGGAGCCGCACCACCGCGTGCTCGAGATTGGCACGGGCTCCGGATACCAGACCGTGATCCTCTCGCGGCTCTCGGCGGCTGTGTTCTCTGTCGAGCGTCATTCCGGGCTGGCCGATGTCGCCAGGCGGACGCTCGCCTCGATGGGCGTCGTCAACGTCGTGATCGAGGTGGGCGACGGCAGCTGCGGTCTCCCGGCATACGCGCCCTTCGATCGGATCCTTGTCACAGCCGGCGCGCCTGCGATTCCCGAGTCCCTGAAGGCACAGCTGGGTCCCGGAGGCAGGCTCGTCATCCCGGTCGGCCCCCTTGGCTTTCAGCACCTGACGATTCTCGAGCGACGTGAGGGAGACGTGTTCGAGCGCCGCGAATCCATCCCTTGCGTGTTCGTCCCGCTCGTCGGTCGCGAGGGCTGGCCCTCGGCCGAGTAGGGAAGACCTGTAGTCAATCGGTACACGTGTCCGCCAATGGACACGGCGCTGCATTTGTGTATACTTTACCGGGTGAACGGCCGGTTTTGGTGTATACAGGCGCATCAAGGACCTAGCCGAGCGATTGCGACACGAAAGCGCTTATGACCACAAAGAAGAGGAACCGCGTTCTCGCCATTGACGACGAACCGTCGATGATCGAGTGGCTCAAGATCCTGCTCGAGCATGAGGGGTACGAGGTCCGCACCGCCATGATCGGCACGCGCGGTGAAGAAATCTTCAGGACCTGGAAGCCCGACGTCGTCGTGACCGACATGCTGCTGCCGGACGCGGACGGCCTCGAGCTGCTCCGCAAATTCAAGCAGATCCACGCCGACACCGAAGTGATTGTCGTGACGGGCCATGGGAGCGTGCCGAAAGCGGTCGAGGCGATGAAGGCCGGGGCGCACAGCTTCGTCGAGAAGCCCATCGAGCCCGACACCCTGCTCGCAATGCTCGAGCGCGCCATCGAGCGCCGCGATCTCGTCGGTGAGAACCTGCTGCTGAAGCAGAAGCTGGAGGGGCAGTTCCGCTTCGGCAACATCATCGGCAAGAGCAAGAAGATGCACGAAGTGCTCGAGCTCGTCGAGAGCGTGGCGGGCAGCGACGCCAACATTCTGATACAGGGGGAGAACGGTACCGGGAAGGAGCTGATTTCGAACGCACTGCACTACAACAGCAAGCGTGCGAAGGGCCCTTTCATCAAGATCAACTGCGCCGCCATCCCCAAGGATCTGATCGAGTCGGAGCTCTTCGGTTACAAGAAGGGGGCGTTCACGGGCGCCGCCACCGACAAGGAAGGCCTGTTCGAGATGTCGGAGGGGGGGTCGCTCCTGCTCGACGAGATCGGCGAGATGCCGCCGTATTTGCAGACCAAGCTGCTCCGCGTCCTTCAGGAACGCGAATACCGGCCGATTGGCAGCGACCGGATTGTCCGGGTCGACTTCCGGCTCATCTGTGCGACCAACATCGATCTCGACGCCGCCCTGCGCGACGGCAAGCTCCGCGAAGACCTGTATTTCCGGATCAACACCATCACCCTGCGCGTGCCGCCGCTGCGGGAGCGGACGGAAGACATCCCCCTCCTCTGCGAGCACTTCCTCGAGAAGTACCGTCAGCGGCACCAGCGCCCGACGATGAAGTCGATCGCGCCGGCGGCCTACCACGTGCTGATTCGCCACCGTTGGCCGGGGAATGTCCGGGAGCTGGAGAACGTCATTGAGCGCGGGGTGCTCGTGGCGAAGGGGAACGAAATCACCGTCAACGACCTTCCGGAGTCGCTGCGGACCGAGAGCGCGACGACCACCGAGTTCGTGATTCCGCCCCACCGCACCCTGGCCGAGATCGAGAAGATGGCGATCCTGCAGACCCTGCAGCGGACCAACTGGAACAAGCAGGAAGCCGCGCAGATTCTCGGTCTCTATCGGCCGACCCTGTACAGCAAGATGAAGAAACACGAAATCCAGGACGGGGGCAAGGGAGCGGCGCGCCGCGCGCTCCCCGTCGTCCAGTAGCGCCGCGTGCGCAGCCGGCTCAACCGGGCCGCCTCGGCCGCGGGCAAGGCCCTTGCAGAGCTGACGGAGGGATGCTCGAGCGCACACAATCCGGGCTTGCGACCGTCGGCGAGGTCTCCGCGTTCGCGCTCAAAGCCGTTCGGGAAATGTTCGTCCCGCCGTTCGAGCTGCGCGAGACGGTGCGGCAGGTCTACGAGCTCGGCTTCCGCTCGGCTCCTCTCATTGCCGTCTCCGGACTCGCCGTCGGCGTCGTACTCTCGATGCACACCCGCGCCTCGCTCGAAAAGTTCGGCGCCGAGTCCCTGATACCGTCCGGCCTTGCCATTGCGCTCGTGCGCGAAACGGGGCCCCTCACCGCCGCCCTCCTGCTCTCCGGCCGCATCGGCGCGGGGATCGGGGCGGAACTCGGCGCCATGCGCGTCACCGAGCAGATCGACGCGCTCGAGGCGTCGGCTGTGGATGCCTTCCGGTATCTTGTCGTCACGCGCGTGATCGCCTGCATGATCGCGCTCCCGCTCCTCACAACGCTCATGAACTTCACCGGAATGCTCGGCGGCTTCATCGCGGAGCGCGCCGCGACGGGCATGTCGTTGCGGCTGTACTTCACGCGGGCGTTCTCGCTCATCGAGTTCGCCGACTACGTGCCGGCGACAATGAAGACGATGGTCTTCGGGTTCATCATCGCGACGATGTCGTCCTACCTCGGGTTCACGACCCAATCGGGCACCGAGGGAGTGGGGCGCGCATCCACCCGCGCCGTCGTGCTCTCGTCGATGCTCATCATCGTGTCGAACGTCATTCTCGTCAGGCTCATCTTTTTCATGTTCCCGCGGGCCGGTGCCTGATGGCTGCGACAGCCGAGCTCGAACGTACTGACTCAGCGGCGCCCCGCGACGCCACGGCGGCGGCAGTCCGCCTCGAGTCCGTGTCGAAGGCGTTCGGCGGCCGCCGCGTGCTGGAGGACGTGTCGTTCGCGGTCGCGGAGGGCTCCGGGTTCGTGATCCTGGGGCGGAGCGGCACCGGCAAGAGCGTCACGCTGCGGCACATCATCGGCCTGGTCAGGCCCGATGCGGGCCGGGTGTTCGTCGAAGAGGACGAGATCAGCGCACTGTCGGGTCCGGATCTCTCGCGTGTGCGGCGCAAGGTGGGGTTCCTCTTTCAGAGCGCCGCGCTCTTCGACTCGATCTCGGTCGGTGAGAACGTCGCGTTTCCCATGCGTCGCCATACGGACCTGAAGGAAGCGGACATCATCGCCAGTGCGCAGGCCAAGCTGGCGTCCGTGGGCCTGGAGCGCGAGTTCGACAAGATGCCGGGTGATCTGTCGGGCGGGATGCGGAAGCGCGCGGGGCTCGCGCGTGCGCTCGCGCTCGATCCCCGGATTCTGCTCGTCGACGAGCCGAGCGCCGGGCTCGATCCGATCACCGCCGACGAAATCGACGACCTGCTGCTCGGCCTGAAGCGCCGCGGCGGCGTGACGCTCGTCGTCGTCACCCACAACATGCCGAGCGCCCGCAAGCTCGGCGATCGACTGCTGATGCTTCACGAGGGGCGGATCCTCGCAGAGGGCACGCCCGCCGAGATGGACGGCAGCGACAACGAGATCGTCCGGGCCTTCATGGCCTCGCAGCATTCGGGGTGAACCGATAGCCATGGCTCGCAATCGGCTCGTATATGTCGGCGCCTTCGTCATCGGCGGCGTCCTGCTGTTCGCGGTCGGGCTGTTCCTGATCGGCAGCCGCCGGATGTTGTTCGATCACACATTCGCGGCGTACGCCGAGTTCGCCAACATCAACGGGCTCCAGAATGGCGCGATCGTCCGCGTCGCCGGCATGGACGCGGGGGAAGTCGATCAGATTGCCGTGCCGCCAAAACCGTCCGGCAAGTTTCGCGTGCGTCTCCGGCTCCGCGAGGATCTCCACCCCCTCATCAGGGTCGATTCCGTGGCGACGATTCAAACCGACGGGCTTGTCGGGAACAAGTTCGTCCAAGTCGATGCCGGCACCGATCAGGCCGCGGCCGTGATGCCCGGCGGGACGATGCAGAGCCGTGAGCCGTTCGATCTGGCCGAGATGCTGGACCGGATGAGCAAGACGATCGATCTGGTGACAAGCACGATCGTCGAAGTGAAGGGGGGCGTGGAGGAGGCGCTGACATCCGTCACGACAACGGCGAACGTCGCGCAGGATCTCATGGTCGACGTGGGGACCGATGCGCGCTCGATCATGGCCTCGGCGCAAAAGGCGGCCTCAGACCTCAACGCCATCGTGACGGGGGTGAAGGAGGGCCGCGGCACCGTCGGCAAGCTGCTCACCGACGATGCGTTTTACGTCAGCGCAAAGAAGATCGCCGCCGAAGCGGAAGAGACCGTGGCCAACCTGCGCGAAGCGAGCGTCCAGGCGAAAGGCGCGGTGGCGGATTTCCGCGGTGACAACGGGCCGATGAAGGGCATCACCGGTGATTTGCAGCAGACATTGCGGTCCGCAAAGGACGCAATGGCGGATCTGGCCGAAAACACCGAGGCGTTGAAGCGGAGCTTCTTCTTCAGGGGCTTCTTCAACAAGCGCGGCTACTTCGACCTGCAGGACATCACCGTGCAGCAGTACCGCCAGGGCGCGCTCGAGACGCGCGACCGCCGGGTGCTTCGGATCTGGGTCGGGAGTCCCGTGCTCTTCGAGGGCACGCCGGAGGGGCGGGAGCGCCTGACGGATACCGGCAAGGCGCGCCTCGACTCGGCGATGTCGGAGTTCCTGAAGTATCCGCGGAACAGTCCGCTCGTCGTCGAGGGCTACGCGCGGCAGCCGGCGACCCTCGATGAGCGTTTCCTGCTCAGCCGCACGCGCGCGACGCTCGTGCGCGACTATCTCGTGGCCAGATACGGCCTCGATACAAACTACGTCGCAACGATGCCGCTCGGCGCCGAGGCGCCCGACAGCCCGGACGGCAACAACTGGGACGGCGTGGCGCTCGCCGTCTTCGTCTCGACGTCGGCGCTATAGAGGTAGGTTTTACTCGTCGGCGCGGGGGTGTGGGCCGGATTGCCGGAGAAATCGGATGGACCTGCTGGCACGCCGATTGATACGTAGAGGTTGGATCGGAAGGCGCACGCGGCGACTTCGCAGGCGTTTTGCGGTTAAAGGAGGGGACTGTGGACGAGCGATCGCGAGTTCTGGCCGCGTCGGTAATCGGCGCGGTGGCCGGCGGCGTCTGGGGCTGGCTCTACATGACGGAGAACGGCCGCCGTGTCCGCGACCAGATCGAGCCGAAGCTGGATGATTTCGTCAACGAGATCGGCCGGATTCGGGGCACGGTCGAGAAGGCGCGCACGGCGGCGAGCGAAGGGCTCCGCTCCCTCAACGACGTGACGGGCGGCGCTCAGGGCCGCTGGTCCGCATAGGAGTTCCGCCGATGGTTGATCTCCACACGACCAACGTGCTGCTCGGCATCATGGCGGCGGTGAGCGTCCTCGAGGCGCTGCTGCTCATTGGCATGGGTGTCGGCGGGTACCTGGTTTACAGCCGCGTGACGACGTTGATTTCGGACCTGGAGGCGCGACAGATCGCGCCGCTGCGCGAGAGGGTGGACGCGATCCTTGCCGACGTCAAGTCGGTGACGGCGCGCGTCAGCCAGCAGACCGAGCGCGTGGATCACGCGATCTCGGGCACGATGGGGCGCGTTGACGAAACGGCCGAGCGCGTCAAGGGGTCGGTTCGCGACAAGGTCAACCAGGCGGTTGGCGTCGTCCGCGGCGTCCGTGCGATCTTCGCGTCGCTGCTGCGAAGCGATGGTCACGAGCCGCCGGCGCAGGCGGCCGGCCGGTACTGAGGCTGGCGCGCCAGGATACCGGGTTCAAACGTAACTTCAGAGGAGGCAGCATGGCTTACGAATACGATCGGTTCGAGCGTGAAGATGGTGGCGGGTCGTTCCTGATGGGGCTTCTCGCGGGCACGGTACTCGGGGCAGGTCTGGGCATGCTGTTCGCCCCGAAGCCGGGCGCGGAGCTGCGCACGAAGCTGACCGAGCAGGCCGGAAAGCTGCGCTCGACGGCCGCCGACGGCTATCAGCAGGCGAGCGGGAAGGTCACGCAGATCGTCGACCGTGGCCGCGAAGCGTACGACAGGGCGCGCTCGACGGCGGGCAGCATGGCGGACGCCGCGACCGGAAGCATGCCAGGCGCGGCGAATCCGGCGGGTGGCGGCGCGGGGTCAGACAGCGGCAGCATGTCCGGCGCACGCAGCGGCGGGCAGGGCGGAAACCGGCTCTAGCACTGGCACCGCGGGAGACCGCGAGTGCCGCGCGTTTCACCGGGGGTGCGGCGTTGCCGATAACGCCGCACCGTTTCGTCAGTCTGCCCTGGGACCTGGACTCATGACCGACGCCACCGCCGAAAAGCTCACCAACCTCGCGTTCGGCGCTGCCGTTGCCGGCGGGTTGTATTACGTGCTGCGGACACCGTCATTGCGCCGTGCCGCGTGGCGGATCGCTGTGACCGGTGTCACTCGTACGATCCCCGCGTGGCTGGGCCAGGAGATTCTCCTGGCGTGGCACGAGAGCGGCCGCTCGATTGGCGAGCGGTCCGCGGCCGGCCGCTTGCCTGCCGTCCAACCGGCTCCCTTCGACGGCCCTGTCGCGGCCCCTCGACTCTGAACCACGCTTCGACTCAGACGCGCGGCGTCGGTGCCGCGGGAATTTCGTCAGGTCGCCGGCGCCGCAGCCGGGCATAGGCCGCCGTGACCTGCGCACCGAACAGCAGGATGACCGCGCAGATGTAGACCCAGACGAGAAAGACGACGACAGCCGCGATCGACCCGTGAATGCTGAAGCGGGACATGTCGCGGACGTACCACGAGAACCCCGCCAGCGCGCCTCGCCACAGCAGCCCCGTCAGCACCGCTCCGACCCAGACGTCCCGGAACCGCACGGCAGCATTCGGGACGAAGTAGAACACGAGCCCGACGAGCACGATGAAGATGACGGTGCTCGCCGACTTCAACGCGAATCCCTGGAGCACGAGGAGCCCCGGCGCGCGCGCAATCACGGCGGCGAACCACCCGGCCTCCGCGACGTTGATCGCGCTCACGAGGAGGAGCGCGACGAGCAGGAGGAGACTCGCGGTCACCAACATGATGAACGAAATCAGCTTGTGGCGGAGATAGCTCGGCTGCTTCTCGACCCCCCACGCGTGATTGACCGCGGATGTGACGGCGCCGAAGACGCCCATCGCCGCCCAGACCGTCACGATGCTGCTGACGATCCCGCGGCGGACGCCAGCCTGCTGCATGGCTTCCAGCTGCGTGCGGACGAACTCGAACTGCTGGGGAAAGTACCGGAGGACGAAGGCGAGCACCGAGTCCCGGTCGGTGTCCGCGCTCGTGACGCTCGCCAGGATCGAGAGCGCCAGCAGGAAGAACGGAAAGAGCGACAGCAGTGAATAGTAGGCAATCGACGAGGCGAACGTGAGGTCGTCGCTGCGGTAGAAGCCTTTGCCGCCTCGCGCGAGAGCGAGGCCGAGCAGCCGTATTTCCGCTATGGATCGCGCGCGTGCACGATTCAAAAACGGCCCCGGCGGCATGATCTGCACGCCCGAGGCGGCCTCCTTGCTCACGGCGCCATCATATCGCGCTCGTTAAATGGAGAGACTCAACTTATTCGTCAGTCGTTGATCTCCATAGCGATGCCAGTGCCCTCGGCGAGCTTCGACAACTTGCGATCGCGGGGTACATGGCGGGGCAGGGAGTGTTTGTTCAACGCTCCCTGCAGCCGGTGGCAGGTGAAAGGTCGGTAGGGCGGTTGCTCCAGCGGAACACCAGAGCGGCGCGCCGGGCCGCTCGGGCCGCCCGACGTTGTGACAAAGAGCAATGCTGGTGCCAGCACGCAATGCGTTACGTCTCCGTACGATCGGTCCTTCCGCGCGACCAGCTTGACCGTTTGAACCCGGCGAGATCGAAGCTGGCGCAAAGTGCGACAAGGCGCGGGGTGCAGCAACTGCGACATGCAGCACGCCAGCGGGCGCGCGATGAACCCGGATACCTACCAGCCGTACATGGCGGGGCAGGGAGTGTCTTTCAACGCTCCCTGCAGCCGTATGGCAGGCGATGTTGGTAGGGCGGTGTGCTCCAGCGGAACACCGGAGCGGCGGGCCGGGCCGCTCTGGCCGCCCGACGCACGTCCACAGAGCAAAGCAAATGCCACCCGCCACACCGGAAAACGCCGGGAAATTGAATGCGATTCGGTGGCGCAGGGGCTACGCGCAACTGCCGTGGCCAGGTCGGTGGGTAACCGCGTGCGCAAGTGGCAGCGAAACGGACAGGACGCGGGATCCCGCTCCTCAGCAGGGAGCGAGACCCCTACAGGGAACCGTTGACGGGAGGCTCACGCGGGACCGTCGTGGATCTCGGGGTCCAGCGGGGTGCGGGCTGACGCCCCTGCTCCCGCCTGGAAATCAGAGAGTAGTTGAGGAGAGATGCGGCGCCAAGAATGGCCCATCCGCCGCCCACGCCGAGTCCGACGCCGGGCTCCCCGGCCGTGAACGTCAGCAGGACGACCAACCCGAGCCCGAAGCCGATCATCAACACCCCGGCGGTGCGGTACCTGACACCAGGGTCGGACGCCGCCGGGAATCTGGCACCAGCATTGAACCCCGCCGGGTCCGATTCCGGGGAGGGCAGAAGGCCCCGCTCGATCATCGCGAGCCGTTCCTGATGTTCCATTTCGCGGAACCTGCGGCGGTTCATCATCGCCGCCACCATCAGGCCCACGCCTGCGAGGATTACCATCGCCACCATCGTGACCGCCACTTCTCCGCTGTTCACGTCTTCTCCTCCTCGTGTCAGCTGCATTAGACTCGGCCCCGCCGGGAATTGTTTCAGCGCGGGCCTGAAACAATGTACGGCCGCCTGCTGTCTAATTTCCGTGGCGGATGGACGACTTCGACGAGCGCGCGCTGATCGAGCGGTGTCGGGCTGGCGACGACATCGCATTCACCGAGCTCGTCGATCGGTACAAGAACCTTGTGTTTGCGGTTGTCGGCCGGATGATCGCGGACCGCTCGCAGGCGGACGATCTTGCGCAGGAGGTCTTCCTGAAAGTGCACCGGGGCCTGCCGTACTTCCGCGGGGATGCGCGGCTCTCGACCTGGATCTACCGGATCGTCGCGAACGTCTGCAGCGAGGCCCGGACCCGCCACCCGCACGAGACGGCGCTCGACGGGGACGCCGTCCGGGTCCGGCGGGGCACGGTGGACGCGGCATTCGCGGGAATGGAGCTGCGCGATCGGCTGGACAAGGCGCTGGCGCAGCTGCCGGAGAAATATCGATTCCTCGTGGCGGCGCACTACCTGGAGGGTGTTCAGTACGACGCGCTCGCGGAGGCACTCGACCTCCCGATCGGCACCATCAAGACACACCTTTATCGCGCCAGGCGACGACTGCGGGAACTGATGGAGCACGTCTCGTGACGGCGTTGCCGGGATCTCACGCTCGGCTCATGGCGCGATGACCTGCAAAGACGCACTGGAGCTCGTCGAACCCATCGCCGCCGGCGACGTCATCGTCGATCCGGCGGCGCGGGCGCATTTCGAGACGTGCCCGCGCTGCGCTGCGGCGCTCGCGTCGGCGAGACGGATCGAGGCGCTGCTCGCGGGGCGCGAGGCGCTCACCGCGCCTGCGCGGTTCACCCCCACGCTGATGCAGCGTCTGCGGCGCGAGCGCTGGCGCTCGGAACAGCAGGTGGATCGTCTGTTCAACGCGGCCATCGCCGTGGCGCTGCTGCTCATAGTCGGGGGGATTCTGGCGTTGATGAATCTGAGCGGCGTCATGGCGGCGGCGGCCGGAACGTGGACCGCGGTCGCCTCGCTCGGCGAGCAGTTCGCGCGGAGCGCGGCGCCGAGCCTGAATACGTACGTCGCCGCCGTGTGCCTGCTGATGACCGCGCTCGGCATGTGGTGGTGGGCGGAACGAACCCTGTCGCTGTAGGACATCAACACGCGCGGGCGCGCACTGCGGCTCAGATGCGATCAACCGCCGGGACGGGGCTGCTCGCGGAGGCATCCACGTCCGCGTTCGCCGTTCCCGCGACTCGCGCCAGCATGTCCTGCCGCTCGCGATCGACTGGAGGCGCATACTGCCGGTCGGGCGGGTTCGTGCAGTTGTCGCACGTGCCGCAGACCTCGAACCCGTCGGCCTCCCCAAAATAGGTCAACAGCTCTTTCCAGCGGCACTGCGCGCTTTGTGCGTAGAGCGCCATCCGCTGGAGCTTCGCCCGATCGCCGTCCATGCGTGCAGCATATTCGCGCGCGACGTCTTCGATGCTCCGCGCGTCCAGGTCCTTCTGATTCAGGCGGAATCGCGACGCCCTGAGCTCGCGCACGAGGCCGAGATCCTTCATCATCGCGAGCACGGATCGGACGCGTGTCCGCGGGACCCCCGTTGCGTGTGCCTGAATCGCCGCAAACGGGACGCCGGCGTCCGCGGCGCCGAGCTCGGCGAGCGCCTGCCGCACGCCAAGGATATCGTCCGCGCCGGGATACTTGCCGCCCATGAAGAACTGGTGCGTCCGGCGATCCTCTACGCGGTAGAGGAGCACGCAGTCGGCCGGTTCGCCGTCGCGCCCCGCACGACCGGATTCCTGATAGTACGATTCGAGCGATCCGGGCATGTCGTAGTGGACGACGAACCGGATGTCCGGCTTGTCGATACCCATCCCGAAGGCGTTCGTCGCGACAATCGCCTTCAGGCCGCCGGACATGAAGCGATCCTGAGTCTCGCGGCGCGGCCGTGCCCCGAGCCGGCCATGGTATCGGCCGATCGTCAGGCCTTCCCCCTCGAGCACACGTGCCACAGCCTCGCACTGTTTCACCGTCGCGACGTAGACCAGGCCCGTCCCGTGGGTGCTGCGCAGCAGGCTGACGAGGCGCTGCTGTTTGGCGATGTCGGTCGGGGTGTGGGCGACCTGGTAGTGCAGGTTCGGCCGGTACATTCCAAGGTTGAACGTGTGCGGCGCTCGCAGTCCCAGCAGCCGCCCGATGTCTTCGAGCACCTGCGGAGTCGCGGTGGCAGTAAGGGCCAGGACCGGCGGACGGCCGAGAGACTGAATGGCGCTTCCGAGGCTCAGGAACGCCGGGCGGAAATCGTGCCCCCACTGTGAAACGCAGTGGGCTTCGTCGACGACGAACAGGTCGAGGGTGGTCGAACGAAGCGTCTGGAGAAACGTGGGATCTTCGAGCCGCTCGGGCGTCGCGAATACGAAGTCCACGTCGCCGGCCTTGATCTCTTCGATGGCCGCGTCGACGTCGCGAGCGGGGACCGTCGAGTTGACCTGACGGGCGGACACGCCGAGCTCATTCAGCTTGTCGCATTGATCTTTCATCAGGGCGATGAGCGGCGACACGACAATCGTGGTGCCCGGGAGGTGAAGCGCAGGCAGCTGATAACAGAGCGACTTCCCCGCGCCGGTCGGCATCACCGCGACCGTATCGTGCCCCTCGACAATGGACTTGATGACGGCTTCCTGCCCGGGTCGGAACTCTTCCAGGCCAAACGTGCCTCGCATGAGGCGCTTGAGGGGTGCGACTGTGCGGGCCACTCTCCCGATACAGCAAGTGACGTACCGGACACGCGACCATGCAGCTCGAGCGGCATCCATCCTCGTCTCGAGCGCGTGCGTCGCGCCCGGCATCGGCGGCCGGTGGAGACTTACAACATCGACAGATTGTCGCGGCGATTCGCGAATACACGCAGGGCCGGTATGAAGAGGATCCGCCCGACGACGAAACAGACCGCGCACCAGAGGGCAAGAATCGTGAGCGTCACGGCCGCCCGCCCGAACCAGTACGTCGCGCCCGCCGCAATGGCCGCCGTGAGCGCCGCGGCCGCGACGAACGTGACCATTCCAAGCAGGGCCGCGAGCCCATGCGCGTTGCTCGCACGTCCGATGCTGTTCAGGTCCACGACGCGCGGGAAGAGCGCCGAAAGCATGGCGGCCGCCGGAGCCACGAGACAATAGACCGATACCAGCGCGACGGGAATCGCGATCCAGGATGCGACGCTGCGGTCTCCGGGGAGCACGATGAATGCGGCAACGAGACAGAACGAGGAAGGGGCCGCGGCGATCAAGGCGTTGCCGGCCGCCTTCCCGGCGAGGTAGTCGCGATCGCTGAGCGGTGAGAGCAGCACCCGCGTGAGACCCGCCTTGTCGATCGCGAACTGATTCAGCGCGATCGGCAGGATCGAAAGGCTGCAGACGAACGATCCGAAGCAGGCAATCGCGACGCCGGTGTCGACGATCAGCCCGCCAGGAAGATGAAACCCGGCGGTATTCTGACGGTTTATGACGAAGTAGACGAACACCAGCACCAGCGGCGACAACAGGATGGCGCGGCCGCGTGGAGTGCGGAGCGCAAGCCGCACCTGTGCGAACGCAACCGCCGAAGCGCCCGTCGAGAGGGAGGGCAGCCGCAACGTCCACGCCGTCCGCATTGGCGTCCCTCGTCGGGCCGACGTGCTTCCCGGAGATTCCAGAACCTTGCCGAACGCATACGCGCCGGCCGCTGTCAGGAGAAGTGCGGTCGCTGTGAGTCCGGCCAGCGCCGGCGCCGCGCCGGACACGTCGTGCACGACACTGCTGCGGATCGCGCGCGTGTATAACTCAGTCGGATAGACAGACAACGCCGCCAGGGCGGCCGCCGATGCCCATGCCGGCGCGATCGGCCGGTGGACCTCGGTGGCGGTGCTGTGTTCCCGCGAGCGGCGGGGGCCGCTCGCCACGAGGCTCGGGAGCATCCCGATGACGGGGACGATCAGCAGGAACACGAGCGCGAGCACTTCACCGCGCCTGCGATCGCGCACGGCGAGGTGCAGCAGGCTGGTGGTCGTCGCGGAAATCGCCACGACGATGAGCAGCAGGAGCACGCCGGCGAGCGCCGCGAGCGCCGCCGCGGCGGGTGCTCCCGCGGCCGCCATCCCGAGCGGGATCGCCCCGACGAGCGGGATCATCAGGAGGACCCATGGATCGGCGACGGCAGCCGCCGATTCCGCCACCCACAGCGTGCTGCGGCTGATTGGCAGCAGCAGCATGCGCACGGGATTGGTGCGGTCGCCGGCGGGGAGAATCAGTGGACCGAGCAGGCAGAGAAGCGGCACGGCCGCGAGCGCGTAGCGGGGCGCCCGCGCGAGGAGCGAGGCGAGATCCCCGCGCCCCAGCGCGTACCCGCTCGCCGCGCCGAGCGACGCGAGCATGATTGCCGAGGGGACCAGCATGAGCGCCGCAAGCACCGGACCGAGCTTTTCGATGGCGAGCGAGAACCGCTCGAGCATGTCGCGCGAGCCGGTGCGCTCCAGCGAATTGATGAAGACGCGCCAGCGGAGCCAGGCGAACGCGCGCAGGGTGTCGATCATCACATCCAGTCGAGCGCCGCGTGCGGACGCGCATCGCCCCCGACGAGGCCGATGAACAGCTCCTCGAGAGTGCGCCCGCTGCCGCCACCCTGCCGAAGTTCTGCAATCGTGCCCTGCGCCACCATCCGCCCATGCGCGATCACGCCGATGTGCGTCGAAAGCCGCTCGACGATCTCGAGGATGTGGGACGTGAGGAAGATCGTCCCGCCCCGGGCGACGAACGAGAGCAGCAGATCCTTCATCTGGCGCGAGGCAACGGCGTCGATCCCCTCGAACGGCTCGTCCAGAAAGAGCAGCTTCGGCGCGGGCAGCAGCGCGGCCGCGAGCGAGAGCTTCTTGCGCATCCCGTGCGAAAAGTCGGTCACCAGGGTCGTGCCCGCATCACTGAGATCCATCAGCTCGAGGAGGTCCGTCGTACGATGCCGGGTTGTGGCCTTGTCGAGCCCGTGGACCTGGGCGACGAACGTCAGCGTCTCCTGCGCAGTGAGCCGATCGAAAAGCGCGAGGTCTTCGGGCACGACGCCGATCCGGCGCTTGACCGCGACCGGATCGACGAGTGGATCCATCCCGAGAATCGCCATCGTCCCCGCGGTCGGACGGAGCAGCCCTGTCAGGCATTTGATGGTCGTCGACTTGCCGGCGCCGTTCGGGCCGAGGAAGCCATAAAGGCTCCCGCTGGGGACGGCCAGGTCGATTCCGTTCACGGCGCGAAACTCTCCGAAGTCGCGCGTGAGTCCGTGCGTCTGAACGGCGAAATCCAGGACCATGCGGCGGATTGTATCCTCTGGCTGTCAGTTCCTGCGCACCACCGCACGAAGGATCGCGTCCACGAACTGGGGCAGGTCGTCGGCCTTCCTGGACGTGATGAGGCCGCCGTCCTCCACCACGGGGCGATCGACGTACAGCCCGCCGGCGTTCTTCACGTCGATCGCAATCGACGGCCAGGACGTGACCGTCCGTCCGGCGAGCACGAGCGCGGAAATCAGCACCTGCGCGCCGTGCCCGATCGCTGCCACGGGACAGCCGGCCGCCACCGCGTCGCGCACCATGTCGAGCACCGCGTGGCGCATCCGCAACCGGTCCGGGGCGGACCCGCCCGGGATGACCAGGACAGCGAAGGTCTGTGATCGGGCGGACGCCGGGGTCAACTGCGAGACGACAGTGCCGAGTCCGTGGTGGCCTGTGTATGTGCGCGGCGCGACAGGCCCGATCGGGACCACCTCGACGTGCGCCGTGAGCGACTCGATGAGTCCCGTGACCTGGCGATCGTCGAACCCGTCCTCGACGAGCAGCGCGACGGCATGCCGGCCCGTGGTGGTGGTCACACGCGGATTGTATATTCCGTCGAACACGGCCGCGTGCCGGCGCGACACCTGAGCTCCGGGCCAGCGGCGCCGTGGTACGATTGTGACGTGAAAACGCTGATCGTCAGCGGTGGTGAAGCGCCGCTTCCAGCCCCGGTGCGTGACGTCATCGTCCGCGGCAGCACGTCTGTCGAGGAGCGGAGCGTCGCCGACGTCGACGTATCGACATCGCTGGCGGAGGCCGATCGGATCGTGTTCTGGTCGGCAGGCGACGAGCCGACGCGCGCGCTTGCGGCCCGCTGCGCCTCAGCCGGGAGGCGCGAGGGTGCCGAAGCCATCGTGTTCGTCACACCTGACGGCGCGGGTCACGTCCGCGGACTGGGCGACGAGCAGGTGTTCCAGTGGCCGCGCGATCAGGATCGGCTGGTGATGGCGTTCATGACGGGGGCGTGATCCCCATGAATCGTCTTGGTCAGGAGCGGAGCCCCTACCTTCTGCAGCACGCGGGCAATCCGGTCGACTGGTATCCCTGGGGTCCGGAAGCCTTCGATCGCGCGCGCCGGGAAGACAGGCCGATCTTTCTCTCGATCGGCTATTCGACGTGCCACTGGTGCCACGTCATGGAACACGAGTCTTTCGAGAATCCCGCCATTGCTGACCTGTTGAACCGCGAGTTCGTGTCGATCAAGGTGGACAGGGAAGAGCGGCCGGATGTCGACCGCGTGTACATGTCCTTCGTCCAGGCCACAACCGGATCCGGCGGCTGGCCGATGACGGTCTTCCTCACTCCGGATCTGAAGCCGTTCTTCGGCGGGACGTATTTCCCCCCGACCTCGCGGTGGGGGAGGCCGGGCTTTGCCGATCTCCTCGGCGAGCTCGCGCGCGTCTGGAAAGGGGATCGCACACGGGTGGAGGGTGCCGCCGCGGAGCTGCTGCAGCGGCTTCGGGGAGTCACAGGCACGGACGGGGGCAGCCGGGCAGAGTCGGAGATTGCCCCTGCCACAGCCCTCGATGCCGCTGTCGAACAGTTCCGCGCCGCGTTCGACGAACGGCGCGGCGGTTTCGGTGATGCGGCGAAATTTCCGCGCCCTTCAGAGCTGCTGTTCCTGCTGCGCGAACATGCACGGCGCACCGCGTCGTCCGCCGATTCGCAACCTGCGTTGCGAATGGCCGCCGACACGCTGAGGGCGATGGCGCTCGGCGGCATGCGCGACCACGTCGGCGGGGGCTTTCATCGATATTCGGTCGACGGCGACTGGCGCGTGCCGCACTTCGAGAAGATGCTCTACGACCAGGCGCAGCTCGTCATCGCGTTCCTCGAGGCCGCCCAGGCCACAGGCGATGCTTTCTACGCGGCCGTGGCCGAAGACACGCTCATGTACGTGCGGCGGGACATGACCGATCCGCGTGGCGGCTTCTACTCCGCCGAAGACGCCGACAGTGTCCCCCCGGACCAGAGCGGCGTCGCCGGCGCCCGCAAGATGGAAGGCGCTTTTTACATCTGGTCGGATGACGAAATCGGAACGCTGCTCGGGCCGGACGCCGAGGTCGCGCGCGAGCGGTTTGGAATCAGACCCGGCGGCAACGCGCCGCACGATCCGCAAGGGGAGTTCGCGGGGAAGAACCTGCTGTACACGGCGCACTCCATCGAGGAGGTCGCCGCGAAGACGGGGCACACTCGGGAAGACGTCACCGCCGCACTCGGACGCATTCGCGACACCCTCCTGGCCCATCGCGAAGGCCGTCCGCGGCCGCACCTCGACGACAAGGTCCTGACGGCATGGAACGGGCTCATGATTGGCGCGTTCGCGCGGGCCGCACGCGTGCTCGTGGACCGGCCCGACGCCGCGACATATCTGGATGCGGCGACGCGCGCGGCCACGTTCATACAGAGCGCGCTGTGGGGCGACGGACACCTGCTGCGCAGGTATCGAGCGGGCGAGGCGGCGATAGACGCCTACGCGGAGGACTACGCGTATCTGATCTGGGGGCTGCTGGAGCTCTTCCAGGCTGGCGGCGATCCGCAGTGGCTCCGATGGGCGCTCGCGCTGCAGGCACGACAGGACGAGAAGTTCTGGGACCCCAAGGACGGCGGCTGGTTCAGCACCACCGGGGAGGATCCGAGCGTGCTGTTGCGGCTCAAGGAAGACTACGACGGGGCTGAGCCGGCGGCGAGCTCGGTGTCCGCGTCGAACGCGCTCACGATCGCCCACCTGACCGGCGATGCGAACGTCCGCTCGAAAGCTGAGCGGACGCTCGCCCGGTACGGTCCACGCATCGGTGCCGCGGGCCGCGCGGTTCCGATGCTGCTCTGCGCACTGTCCGCCTGGCACGCCGGATATTCACAGGTCGTTGTCGTCGGATCGCCGGATCGCACACGCCCGCTCCTGGAGGAAGTGTCCCGCCGCTACCTGCCGTTCGCAATCGTGATTCCGATCGCGCCGAACGGCAACGGGACCAGCGTCGGGCGCCTTCTCCCATTTGCAGCCGGGATGAGCGATCGCGGCGGCGCGGCGGCGTACGTGTGCCGCAACTTCACGTGCCGGCAGCCGGTCACGACGGTCGAGGACCTGGCCCGCGAGCTTTGATGCACCGGACAAAGTACAATTCATCATGGTTTTCGATCTCGAGATAGTGCTGCGCGACCGCGATTCCCCGATTGCCGAAAGATCAGTGCACGCCGGCAACGACGCACCCGGGTGGACGGAGCTCGACGTGCAGGAGATCCTCAAGACAATGCTGCTCGCGGTCGACCGCGCAAAGAATCCCGCGTCGGAGCACCGCGTGGTAACTCTCCGGGGATTCAGCTGGATCGTCGAGCCCGCGAGCGGCGGGGTCGTGATTGCGATCGAAATCCCCACGGGCGCCGTCGTGGCCGGCCCATTCGACATTCCACAGGCACGCCTCGACGCCCTGATCACGCGCGTCCTCGCCGCGTCGGCCGCGAACCGCCCCGTCGTTCACTGACGGTTGCAGACTTGTCGCTTCGGCGACACATCCGGGTGCCGTCAGCCTGACCCACCCGCGGAATTCGCGAATTCTCACCGTTTGCCGACCGGCCGCGCCGGCACCGGGTTTGCCCGTGTCGGTGATGGCGGAGCTTCAGCTCCGCCACCCCCGTCATGAAACTGCGGTACCGCATCCTGGTCCTGGACGACGACGAAAATGCCCTCGAAGGCATTGTGGAACTGCTGCGCGACGCGGGTTACGACGTCGTCGGCGCGTCCACCTTCGAGGCGGCGCGGGAGATGCTCGCGTCCGAGCCGTTCCAGCTGCTGATCGCCGACGTGCGCCTGCGGGGCTTCAACGGCTTGCACCTCGTGCGGCAGATTCGCAGCGATCGCCCGGAGATGGCGACGATGATCATGACCGCGTACGACGATCGGATGATGGAGCTCGAGTCGGGCCGGTACGGCGCGGCGTTCATTCGCAAGCCGATCGACCCCGCCGCATTCCTCGAGACAATCGCGAAGTCGCTCGCCGAGATCAAGCGGGAGCGACGCTGGCAGCGGAAGCCGATCCTGGGGGGCTTTCGCGTGACGGCAAACGGCCGCCCGGCGGCGGTCCTCGATGTGTCGTACGGCGGACTCCGCCTGCAAGTGCCCGAGGGGGGAGAACTGCCGTCGCGATTCGGCGTGGACATTGCCGCACTCGACCTCCACCTGGACGTCGATTCGGTGTGGTGCCATCCAGCCGCGGACGGCGCCGCCGTGTTGTGCGGCGCGGCGCTCGCCTCCGACTCTTCCCCGGCGGCCGAAACCTGGCGCAACATCGTCGATCGCCTGTCGGCCTGAACGCGCAAGCGCTGCCGGTCGCCAGTCCCCGCTCGCCAGTCCCCGTCGCCGTCGCAGTCCCCGAACCCGGAACCCGGAACCCGGAACCCCGAACCCCGAACCCCGAACCGCGCGCGAGCGCATAGAATGCACGGATGATCCGACGAACCGTGCGCGTGGCCGTCATCGTTGCCGTAATTGCGACGTCACCGGGCGCTCCGCGTGCGCAGCAGGGCCGCGCGGGAACCGCGTTCGAGCTCGAGGAGGCGACGATCGCCAGCCTCCAGGATGCGATGGCGGCCGGGCGCTATACGTCGCGTCGGCTCGTGGAGCTGTATACGGAACGCATCCAGGCGATCGATCGCGCCGGGCCCGCGCTGCACGCCGTCATCGAGATGAATCCTGATGCCGCGGCCATCGCGGACCGGCTCGACGCCGAGCGGCGCGGCGGTCACGTGCGCGGCCCGCTGCACGGGATCCCCGTCCTCATCAAGGACAACGTCGACACGGCGGATGCAATGACGACGACCGCCGGATCGCTGGCGCTCGAGGGCTCGATTGCGGCGCGGGACGCATTCGTCGTCACGCGGCTGCGCGAGGCGGGCGCCGTGATTCTCGGGAAGACGAACCTCAGCGAGTGGGCGAACTTCCGATCGTCGAAATCGACGAGCGGGTGGAGCGGCCGAGGAGGGCAGGTGAAAAGCCCGTACGTCCTCGATCGAAATCCTTGCGGCTCGAGCTCCGGCAGCGGGGCGGCCGCCGCCGCAAACCTCGCAACGATCGCGGTCGGGACTGAGACAGACGGTTCGATCGTGTGTCCGTCCGGCGCGAACGGTCTCGTCGGCATCAAGCCGACGGTCGGGCTGATCAGCCGTGCCGGGATCATCCCCATCTCGCACACGCAGGACACCGCGGGTCCGATGGCTCGCACGGTGGCGGATGCGGCGATTCTGCTGGGCGCGCTCGCCGGCGTCGATCCGCGCGATGCCGCGACGGCTGGGACGGCGCGAAAGACAATCGACTACAGGACCTCACTGAAGGCGGATGGTCTCAAGGGCGCTCGAATCGGCGTCGCCCGCAAGAAGTACTTCGGCTACAGCCCCGCGGCGGACCGGCTGATCGAGAGCGCGATTGCCGAGATGAAGCGGCAAGGGGCGGCGATCGTCGATCCGGCCGAGATCCCCGGGGCCGGCGGGCTCGACGGCTGCGAGTTCGAAGTGCTGCTCTACGAGTTCAAGGCGGACCTCAACGCTTACCTTGGCGCACTTGCGCCTGCCGCGAAGGTCCATTCGCTCGCGGACCTCATCGCGTTCAACACCCGCGAGGCCGACCGTGAAATGCCGTTTTTCGGGCAGGAGACGCTGCTAGCCTCGCAGAAGAAGGGTCCGCTCACGTCCCCGGCATACAAGAAAGCACTTGCGACATGCCGCACACGTTCGCGCGTCGGCGGCATCGACGCCGTGCTGAAACGGCTTCAACTGGACGCGATCGTCGCGCCAACGGGAAGTCCCGCCTGGATGACGGACCTGCTGAACGGCGACCATTTTCTCGGCGCGAGCTCGACGCCTGCGGCGGTCGCCGGATATCCCAGCGTTACAGTCCCGGCAGGTTTCACGCACGGGCTCCCCGTCGGCATGTCGTTCATCGGCGCGGCCTGGAGCGAAGCCAGGCTCGTGCAGTACGCGTACGCCTACGAACAGGCGACGCATCACCGCAAGCCGCCTCAATTTCTGCCGACGGCGCCGCTCGGCAGCGCACCCGCGCCCACCCCGCCGGCGCCCGGACGATGAGCCGTCAGACCTGCACCTTGATGATGGCTTTCTCGAGCGCGCCGTCTCCGCCAAGCGGCGCATGCGCATCCTCGGGAAAGAAGATGACGAAGTGTTCTGCCGGGACGACCACCCAGGTCTCTGGCGCATCGGCGAAGAACCCGATGTCCCGCGCCTCATCGAACGGTCCGGCGGGCGTGCTGCAGCGTGCGAGGGGGCGCCAGCCGACGTGTTCGGTGCCGGCGATCGTGACCTGGATGTCGATGTACCGCCGATGTGCTTCGAGGCGGGCGCGCTCGCGCCCGCGGCCGTCGACGTGATCGATCGAGACGAACAGGCGGTCGCCGTCGAGTGGAATGCGGCCCGGCGGCAGGGAGGGCAGTGCGGTCGACATGACGAAATCGAAGGCCCGTCCAAAGAGCGGGTGCAGGCGTGCGTAGCGCGACGTCTGAAGGAGCGTATCGATGATCACGCCGCGCATCGTACCACCACGTCGCCACCCGTCCTGATCCCGGACTGATTCGTCAGCGCTTGCGTGCGGAAAAAAGGGGCGGGGATTACCAGGCGGCGGCATCGAGTGCGGCGCCAATAGCTTCGAGCCCGAGGCGGACGACTTGGCTCGGCCCGCCGAGCCCGATACGGAAATGCGCCGGCGCGTCGAAAAAGCGCCCGGGGACGACAGCTGTCTCCCGTTCCTCCAGCAGCCGGCGTGCGAAGGTATCGGCGTCGTCCACGCCCCGAATCCGCGGGAACACGAGTGTGCCGGGGCCCGGTGCAATCCACTCCAGCTCGGGGCGTGTCCGGAGGAACGCCCGCGCGAGCGCATGGTTGGCGTCGAGCAGGGCCCGTCCCCGCGCGGTGAGCCGATCGATCTGGCTGAAGGCGAGGGCGGCGAGGCGGTCGGTCACGATCGAGCCGGCGACATCCACGATGCGGCGGACCGTCTGCAGCCGCTCGGCGAGGGCCGGGGACGAGAGAATCCAGCCGCACCTCAAGCCGGTCAGCCCGTACGACTTTGTCAGGCTGCTCGTACTGATGAACACGTCGCCGCCAGCCGCAGCCGTCCGAATCACGGATGCGCCCTCGGTCGCGCGGGACGCGACAGCATCGAGATACACCTCGTCCACCAGCACGTGCACGCCGTTGGTCGCGGCGATCCTCCCGACCTCTTCGAGCGCGTCCGGCGCGGCGACGACACCTGTGGGATTCTGCGGGCTGGTGACCACCACGAGCCGCGTGCGCGCCGTGACGGCGCGCCGCACGCGATCCGGATCCAGCGCGAAGCCATTCTCGAACGCTCTGTCGAAGCGGATGGTTCGGGCGCCGAAAATCTGAGCGGCTCCGAGCAGTGCGTCGTAGCCGGGGCGCTCCACGATGACCTCGTCACCAGGCGCGAGCAGCGCGGCGCAGACGAGGAAGTTCGCCCCCGAGGTGCCGTGGGTCGTGGTGATCCCCGCTTCCGGCCACCCGTACCGAGTGCTGAGGGCGGCGACGAGCGGCGGGAACGCCCCCGTGTTGTCACCCGTGAGCTCGATTGCGTCCCTCGCACCCTCGAGATCGTCAATGGTGCAGGCCGACACCGCGCTGCCGGCGAGATCCAGGCGCGCGGGGGCGCGCAGTGTAGCCCATTTGAGGTACGGCGCGTCGAAGCGGATCGTCATGGTACGACTAGGCGATGCTGCACAGAGGGAGTGCGCGAGCCCCGAGGCGGTCGCGGCGGCTCACGGATACAGACGTTCGGTGCGCCATCCGCCGTTGTCCTTCACGTACACGAGGCGTTCGTGGAGCCGATCCGCGCGCCCGTACCAGAATTCGACGCGCTCCGGCACGAGGCGAAATCCGCCCCAGAACGGCGGGCGTGTCACGGGCATGCCGTCGAAGCGGCGTTCCGCTTCGCGATACCGTGCGTCGAGTGCATCCGGCGACGGCAGGACCTGGCTCTGATCCGAGGCCCATGCCCCAATCTGGCTGCCGCGCGGGCGGCTGGAAAAATACTCGTCCGACTCCGCGTCAGGCAGCCGCTCGACTGCTCCTTCGATTCTGATCTGTTCCTCCAGCGTGGGCCAGTGGAAGCACAGGGCCGCGTAGGGATTGTCGGTCAGGTCCCGCGCCTTGCGGCTCGTGTAGTTGGTGAAGAACGCGAAGCCGCGCGCATCGGCGCCGCGAAGGAGCACCATGCGGGCCGACGGCCGCCCGCGTGCGTCGGCCGTGGCGAGCGTGACAGGCGCCGTATCGACCTGCCGCGCCTGCGCGCGCCCGGCCGCCTCGAGGAATATCGCGATGGGATCGGCGCATGGCATCCGTTCATTATGCAGTCAGACAGGCGCTTTGTATTCGGGTGCCGGACGAAGGGCCGCTTCGAGCGGGCGCAGGTCCGGGGGGATCCATTCCGTCCGCGCGCGTTCGCTATCGAGTACCTCGCGGGAGTAGCAACGGTAGAGGACCGTCCGGTCCAGCAGCTCGGGGCAGGCACGCAGGAGCGCCGCGGCGTCGGTCGCGCCGGGGACGCTGGCGCGCGCCGCATCAATCAGATCGAGCCACGCGCGCGTGAGCGTCACGTGGAATTTGTCCGGCTGTCCGCCGGCTGCGGCGATTCGCTGGATTCCACTCGTGAGCCGTCGCAGCGCCTCCTCCCGGCCATGCCGCACCAGGTACACGATCGAGACTCGCACGTGCTCGGCATGGTGGAACTCCGTCAGCGATGCTCGTTCGAAGCCCGCGACCAGATCGTCGTCTGTGATCATCCGGTACCATCCTATGCTGCGGGCCCGAGATCGTGCGTCGGACGAGCTTGCGGGTCAGCTCGGCGCGATTTACACTGGAGCTTCATTTTCTCGGCACAATCAGGCTTACGAGTGGGAGCACTGAGGTCTCATGACCGGCGCGGTGTCGGCCGTCCCCGGAACGGCGACACGAAGCCGTGCCCGAAGTGCGGCAAGGCGACGTGCGAATTCAACGACCGCTACCGGTTCGAAGGCAGCATCGTCCCGGCGTGGATCTGCGACGCGCCGCAGTGCCGGTACCGCGACATCGTCCGCGCGCCGTCTGGCACTGACAAATCGGATTCGCGGCAGATGATCGCTGCGTCGAAGCAGGTGCAGGCCGCCGCCCGCCGAGCGATCATGAAATCTGCGGCCCGTACGGATCGCGCGCGCAAGCGCCTCGACAAACGCGCCAAGGCCCCCAAGCCCGAATAAGGCTCTCCTCGCGTGTCGTTTCCGGGTGCGCTCCTGCCTTCGCCGCGTCTGACCGCGTAGAATGGGGCGGGCCGGGGTGGCGGAACTGGCAGACGCATCGGACTTAAAATCCGAAGATCCCACAAGGGTCGTGCGGGTTCGATTCCCGCCCCCGGCACACCTCCCGATTACGAAAATTCCGGATCTGTCGCGCTTTGGAACACGCATCGAGTTCGCCACTCGGTCTGAATACCTGCAGAACTTTCGAGTATCGAGCGGTTTCCCTACGCGCTCGTGCGGCCCGGAGCTTGCTCTTCAGGGCGAATAGCACCCCATGATCCCTGCCTTTGCTCCGTACTCCGACGCTTGCGTCCGGCCGAGTGACCGCCGCTCCCACCCGAGGGTACCGCCGCACGAGCTCTCGTGGATCCGCGAGGTCCGGCTCAAGTATGGGCCGCGCGTCTCACTCGTTGATCTCTCGCAGGGCGGCGCCGCGCTGCAGACCGATGTCCGGCTGCGGCCCGGATCAGAACTGGTGATCGAGATCGTCGGATCCAGTGTGCAGGCAGTGCCGTTCCGCGTCCTCCGT
>JBBWZJ010000333.1:0-12240 GCA_039648985.1 Acidobacteriota bacterium
CTGACCCAGTCTCAGATTCGTGACGTCGTGTGAGTCCGCTGTGACTTACCCGATGATCTCGTTGGCTGGCACAAGCGGAAACGTGGTCATGCCCCACTGGTCGTCAATCAGATGGAGGTCCGTATGGCAGACACCGCAATGGCTGATCGTGACCTCCACATCGTGCGGGCCGAGCAGGGCGGGGGTGTACTGGTAAGGTTGAAGCGGCTGTTTTGCGGCCCGCGCGGCGTAGGCGTATATGGGTTCCGCAGAGCCGGCGGGTGAGTTCGTGCTCATGAACAGGTCTCCTGCATCTTGTGCACTCAGCGTGGGGGAAGGGGCGAGGTGCGCAGTGTAGCAGAAACGGCAAGCCGTCAAGGCCCTACAAGCCCGCACGGGCGGCCATTCAGAAGGTCGTCAGGCGCGCCAGGTGACCCGGCGGTCACGACGCGAGCAAAGAGGGGCGACCCACCGCATCGTGTCGGCACTCGTCGAGCACCCGCGGTTCTGACTGCGCGTACACTATGGGAAACAGTTTTCTCAAGCGAGGTTCATGATGCGGCTGACCGATCGGCTCCTGGAAGAATTCGAGGCGGAAGTGCAGAAGACGCGGACGACGCTGCAGCGCGTCCCGGCGGGAAAAGGAGATTTCGCGCCACACGGCAAGTCGATGCCGCTCGGCAAGCTCGCGCCGCATATCGCGCAGCTCGGCGGATTCGGGGTGACCATCCTGACCGAGCCGGGTCTGGATTTTGCCGCGCGGAAGTTCACGCCGCTGCCGTTCGAATCAGGCGATCAGCTCGTGCGCGCGTTCGACGAGGGGGCCGCGAACGTGCGGAAGGCCCTGCAGGAGATCCGAGACGAGAAGTGGGACGAGCCCTGGAAGCTGTCCGCGGGCGGGCGCACCATTTTCGAGGGGTCGCGCTTCCTGGCCTACCGGCAGATGTTCCTCAACCACATTATCCATCACCGCGCCCAGCTGGGCGTCTACCTGCGGCTGAACGACACGCCTGTGCCCTCGACGTACGGGCCATCGGCTGACGAGACGCTCGGGTTCTGAGCGGACGGACTGACGTCGCGTTCGGCGTGCTCCGCGGAGTGCTGGGAGTCCGCAACTCGAGGGCAGCGCCTGCCTGGCCGGTGCGCGCTGGACGCAGGACCTCAGGAGCTGAGGACGATGAACGAGGTGGGAAGCGGCGGCCTGGGGGGAGTCCTCGTCACGATCCCCGTGTGGGTTGCGGTGCCGATCCTGCTGCTCGTCCTGTGGGGTGGATGGAAGCTGGTGAGGCTGCTGTGGACAATGTTCTAGGCCTCTCGGCGACAGGGAGCCGCTCGGCACGTGCGGGCGAGCGAAGCCGCCGTCACACCTGATGCGCCAACCAGACGCGCCCGGTGTCCAACGGTTGGGTGTCTGACAAACTGGTGCGTGTTCTGAGGCTCGCGGTCGCAGTCGCGGCCGGCAGTTGCGAGCAAGGATCGAAATCAGCGCAGCAGGATCTGGCGACGCCGCCCGTCACCGGACGCGTCCCGCCCGCGTGTCACATCGACGCGCCCTCCGCTTGCCGTGTCGGCTGCGATGCTGTTGTGCCAAAGCCACTCATCAAGGTGGCGCCCGATCTGTCCGGCCTCGACACCACCGGCCTCAACGGAGTCGAAATCATCGAGATCCTCATTGATGTTCGCGGGTCTGTTGGGAACGCATGCCTGCTGCGCGGGGTACGCGAGGACGTCGACGATAGGGCGATCGCGGCGATTCGTCAGTGGCTGTTCGAACCCGCGAGACTGCGTCGCTCGACGCCCCCAGGGCTGGCTGTGCCAATTGTGATCACGGTAACGCTGCAGATCGGCCGGGCCGTGATGGCGCCCCGCGTCGGCGGGCTGCCATTCTGACTACACTATTCTGTAAACCGGAAGCGTCGAGAGCCGCGCACGGACTGCGCTCCACGGTTCGCAACCGGGAGGCGAGATGGGCAGCACGCTGGACGAGGGACGCGGCACCGCCCTGGTGCCGATGATGCACGTTGCGGACGTGGAGCGGTCCGCCGCGTTCTACGCGCAGCTGGGTTTCGCGATTGGCAACTACGTGCCGCGGACGGGACAGAAGGCATGGGCCTGGCTCTACGCTCCGGACGCACCCGACTGGAAGCGCGGCCCGAATCTGATGATCGTCCGGACCACGTCGGAGACCGACGCCCGCCCCCGCGACATGGTCCTCTATCTGTATGTCACGGACCTGAAGGCGCTACACAGCCGGCTGCTCGCGCGCGGCTTGACGCCCGGGGAGATCACGTATCCAGATTACCTGCCGGCAGGCGAGTGCTGCCTGACGGATCCAGACGGTTACACGCTGATGATTGCCCAGTCGACAGCCGACACGCCGTGACGAGCGGGAGCGGAACGAACTCAGGTAGTCGAGGTCAGGGTGACGGGTGCGCGTCTAGGCGTAAGTCGACGCTCGTCGGTGAAGCCGCGCTGTCGTAGACTGGTCCGCGGCGCCAGCAGCCATATCGCCGATTCTGAACCCAACATGCCACGTCCCGTCCAGAGCCGGCGCGCGCTTGTCGTCGCGATGAATGCGACGGTCTGCGCATTCATCCTCGCGGTCGCGCCCGTCGCGCATGTCGGTGCGCAGACGATTCGGCAAGGCGCCAATGGTCTGCTCGAAATTACCGACGCGCCGGCGGGGACCGTCATTCGATACACCCTCGACGGCACGGATCCGACGCGCGATGCCGGCGTGTGGCTCGCGCCCGTTGACGTCCCCGCGGGCTACACGGTCAAAGCCCGCGCGTTCACCCCCGACAACACGGCTGTCGGGACCCAGGTCGAATGGGCGTCACGCGCAACGGGCCCGCGCCTCCCGTCGACAGTCGTGCCCGTGACGCAAGGACGGGACTGGCGCGTGTACGACTGGCCCATGAGGCACGCAGCCGCGGTCGAGCTGATGAGAGCGCGTCAGCCCGAGATCGTCATGCTGGGAGACTCCATCGTGCACTTCTGGGGTGGCGATCCCAGCGGCGAGCACGTCGGCGGTCGCAGGACGGCGCCCGAGGTCTGGGATCGGTTCTTCACCGGCCGCCGCGTCGTGAATCTCGGCTACGGCTGGGACCGCACGGAGAACGTCCTCTGGAGGCTGCGTCACGGCGAGTTCGAGAACGTCTCGCCCAGGGTCGTCGTGCTGATGATCGGCACGAACAACGTCACGCTGAACACGCCGGACGAGATCGCAGCCGGGGTTTCGGCCATCTGCGACGAGATCCACCAGCGATCACCCTTGACCCGCATCCTGCTGCTCGGCATCTTTCCGCGCGGTGAGAAGCCCGATGCCAACCGCGCCACGATCGCGGCCGTGAACCAGCGCATAGCCGCATTCGACGGACGCGGCGGCGTCCTGACCTATCTGGACATCGGCGACAGGTTTCTCGGCGCCGATCGGTCCATCTCTAACGAGATCATGTACGACTTCCTGCATCCCACGGCGAAGGGCTATGAGGTCTGGACCGCCGCGATGGAGCCGACCCTGACACGCCTCCTCGCTCGCTGAGTCACGTCCCTGGATCCCGGACGAAGGCATCCACGGCGCATGTGTGTGAACGTCGACTCTCCCAGCGGACATTCGAGGCGGGGTCAGGCGGCCTTCATGATGGCCTCTCGCCACCTGACCACGTCGACGCCCTTCACGAGAAGCCAGAGGCACAAGGAGAATTCGGCGATGAAGGCGGGTACGAGAACCGCCGGGAAGATCCGGGCCTGGAAGGTCGGTGCTACGAAGAGAGCGAAGCTGTTCGTCAGATAGCCCGCGCCGGCGACCTGAATCAGAATGCCGAGCAGCTTCGGAAGGTAGCCCGAGCGGAAAATCAGATATCCATGGACCACGAAGCAGGCGCCGAAAAAGAGGAGGGCAAGGGCGTAGCCGTGCCCGTGTGACTTGATCGCGAGGTACGTCAACGCGTGCAGCTGCTCCGGAGTGAACGCTGCGAGATAGCCGGCACTGCCCAGTGGAAACAATGCCGCGACGAGATTCAACGTCGCCGTGGCTTCGACCGCGATGCCCACCATTCGGAGGAATGTGGCCAGCAGATTCAGCTCCCGGCTGACGGGCCGCAGCAGAACGAAGTAGATCATCGCCAGAGCCGTGACGCAGATCAGGGCGACGAATTCGGCGGCGGCCGCAAGCCGCCACATCGGCTCCATGGACCGGAGATTGGCGGACGTGGAGGCTGAATCGCCGGACACGATGACCCTGCCCATCATCGCCTGCAGGAAGACGCCCAGCGCAATGAGCACCAGGTACAGCGCGCCCCCGACGCGGGCGAAGAGCTGCGGTGATGTTTCGACGCGGCGATTGGGCATGCTGAATCCTGGACGTGATCCGCGGGGGTGACCGCCGTCCGGCACCAGGGGGCACGTCGGCATTCACAGTGGACCGTGAGCCTCGCATTCTTACACTTGCGACAGGCATCCATGGACTAAATTCCGCGTCAACCGCGCGGCCAGCTGCTCCCGTGACCGGCCGCCAGGTGTGCAGCGGCGCTCGCGTGGACCGCTCTCATTTCAGATTCCCGGCGAGTCGATGCGGCGGGTGAGGCCCATCGGCTTTTGCGACCAGAGGTCACTCACGCGGCTGTGCAGTATTCGATGGACAGGCGGGGTGCGGCCCAGTACTGTCGCAGAGTTCGGGAAACGCTGCTTTCCGGAGATCAGGTGCTTGAAGCGGATCCAGCCTGGTGATTGAACGGCAGCCCGGCCCTCGGCCGGCAGATGTGGAGTTGGAATGAAGAAGTCAGTTGGCGCGTTCTCGTTAGTGGCGGTTGTCGTGGCGGGGTTGCTGCCATCCTTCGCGTTCGGCCAGGGTTCGGCGCCTGCCGATCCGTCGACTGTGGCTGCCATCACCAAGTTGGAAAACGACGCCGTGAAGGCGGATCTCGCCGGTGACGCCTCGTTCTATCAGAAGAACCTGGCCGAGGACTGGACCGGGGGCACGAGCCGGGGCACATCGGACTCCAAGATGGCGCTCCTCGCCGACATGAAGGACTCGAAGAACAACAAGATGGCCAGCGAAAGCATCGCCGACCTGAAGGTCCGCACCTACGGAGATGTGGCGATTGCCACGTACCGGAGTACGTACGACGGAACGATCAAGGGGGAGCACTACGCGCGGACGGTCCTCACGACGGACACGTTCCTGCGGCAGAATGGCGCCTGGAAGGAGATCGCCAGCCACAGCTCGCAGGCCGCGAAGTAGCGCGGCGCACCACTGTCGGATGTCGCCCCTGGCGGGCTGACGTGCGTGCGCGCACGATGAGCGGGGCAAGGCCGCCGGGCGTCCGGCGGCCTTGCGTGTTTTCGAGCCGTTCGCGCGGACACCCCGTGGCCATCATCAAAGAGCCGCTGGAATCGGGTAGGCCGATGACTCATACGAGCTCGGCCCATTCGACGATGAGCTCCATCGACCCATCGGGCTGCGATCGGACTTCTCCCGTGCCGACCGTCACGCTGTCGTTCAACGTTCAACCGGACAGAGGCCCCCCTGACCTCCACGCAAAAAACGCTCGAGCCGGTTCAGCGCGCTTCCTCGAGGGCCATTGTCACGGGAAGCGCCGCGGCGCTTCTCGGGCTTGTGGCCGTTGTGGGTGCTGCGGTACTTACCGGCGCCCCACGCCATCACGCATCCGTCTTTCCCGTTGTCGACACGGGAGTGGAGGAGTTCGACAGAGTGAGCCTCGTTTTGTTGTTCATTGCCCGGGCTCGCCGTCGGGTCGTTTCGCCGCGCGTCGCCGCTCCTCATCGGCATGTGCACGATGGCGGCGTTCCCGCTGATCTCTATCGTCGAGATCGTCATCGACCCGGCCTCGCACAGCCTGTTGCCGATCGAGTGGTTCCTGTATCTTCTCGAGTCCCTGCCGGGCATCGCCGGGGCATACCTGGCGCAATCGATTCGACGTATGTACGCAACGACTTGAGAGCCGTGCAGGGACGGGGTACAGGGCCGTGCTGATCGGGCAGATCCGAGCGTGGCTCGGGCACACGAACCATCGTGCAGACGAGCAGGGATCTCGCGGTCAGTCCCGCCTGGAGTTGTTCGAGCGCGTTCCGGCCCGGAGCTATTCAAGGCTCGCGTTGGGAAGCGCCATGAACAGGTTTGACCAGGTTCGATCTCACCCCAAGTCCAGCCGGGTTGCTCCGGTTGCCGGTACATCGAACGCCGTGGGCAGATCGAGCAGCATGTTACGGCGGGCGGCCAGCGGGGAGACGATAACCGCCGCCAGAATGGCCCAGAAGACGGCGGCTGATCCGACGTCGGCCATCGCGAACCGCTCAATCCGCGAAAAGATCGAGACGGCGATTAGGCCTCCTATCAGCACGGCGGGCCCGACAGTGTTCAGGTCGCCGGCGGGAGCGTAGCTCGCGACAAACGGCAGCTGTCTCATCCTCAACGTCCTCAGCGATATGAGCGCGGACCCCAGGAGGCATCCGGAAAGCGCATGCATCAGCGCGAGGCGCGTGCCAACCAGATAAACGTGTGGCAGCAGCAGCAGCAGGATCGTCGGCAGCACGATGCCGACGAACGCGCCGCGGCGCACCCCCGCCAGGAAGCGGCTGGGGTCACCGACGCAGGCAAGCCGGAACAGGCGGCTCGCACGAAGGTCGGCGGGTAGGCGCATCACGTGCGAGAACCCCGCCAGCAGCAGGACCAGGGCGATCGTCTGTGTCGAGAACACGTAAACGGGCACGCTCCACACGTCGCCCGGCGGCGAACCGCTGCCTGTCATGAGGAACACCGTTGATACCGCGATAGACGCGGCAATGCAGCCGGCCATCACGACACGATGGGGACCGCTGCGAAACATGCACTGAAGAGTGAAAAAGAACCCAGCCCGCGTCGCAGGACGCCGCGCGACGGTCAGCGTCACAACCCGCGTAAAGAGGCCCGGCCCGCGGTACCGTGCTGCGCGATTGCCAGCGAGGGGCAGCGGCAGCCGGCGGGAGTTCCAGAAAAACGCGAGGCTGGCGATCGCCAGCGAGGCCGTCAGCGCCGTGACCGCCCACGACGCGAGCGGCCGGATACTGACAGCGATGTCCCGGTAACGCTTTGCATCGCGATCCTCCTGCCGTGCAATGCTCACCGGGAGCGCTCCCCTCGGCAGCCCGGCGACGATTCCTCCAGCGAGCGCCTCGTGCAGGCCTACGAACCAGACCGGCGGCAGCATCGACGCGTCCCGCCGCTCGAACCGTCCGGCGCGACTCAGAATCACAGGGAGTAGTAAGAAGCTCGTCACGAGCGCCACGATGAGGAGCGCCTGGACGCCTGCCGAAATTCTGATGAAGCGCACCCCGAGGAGTGCGCGCAACACTTCTCGGATCGCGACAACGGACGCGAAGGCGAAAAGGGCCGCCGCGAGCGTCACGGTCAGGTGAATGAGGATCAGTGCGAATGCGGGGAGCAGCCCGATGGGCAGCTTTGCCACCATCAAGACAGGATGGAACAGGCTGGACAGGCTGCTGATCGCGAGTGCGAATCCGCTCGCGAGCAGGCCAACGGCGCGCAGCTTGGCCCGGACGATGACGCCACGTTCGATCGGCAGCGGTCCCAATATGGCGGTGTCGCGCGGATCGAGTGACAGCCCGTCCCACGTGATGACGGCCACGAGTGCCATCACGATCATCCCAATCGCGATGAACGTCAAACGGTCATCGATCGCCAGCAGGGCGGTCCGGCCGGGCGACTGGAACGGCATGAAGACGAATTTCAGCGACATCACGACGCTCAGGAACAAGCCGAGCGTCAGCAGGCCACCCCAGACCATCGCGATCGCGTCGTGGCCATCGGCCTCGGGCGAGAGAAGGTCGTTCTCGAGGAACCGTTGCAGGAAGTGACGTGTGAGCAGCCGATCACCCACGGCTCGCCACCACGTCCGCAATGTCGCGCGCTGTTTGTTCCGGGTTCGTCTCGAGGACGAGCTCCGCGAATACGTCTTCGAGCGATTCGTGCGACATCAACGTGCGCAACTGCTGGACCGTGTCCTGCGCGACGATACGTCCGCGGTGCAGCACGATGACGCGCGTGCAGAGTTTTTCAACGGCTTCGAGAACGTGCGAGCTGTAGAGCACGGCCTTGCCGCGCGCCGCGAGCGTGTGCACGAGGTGGCGGAGCACGAGCGAGGTGGTGACGTCGAGGCCGGAATCAGGCTCGTCGAAAATCAGGAGATCCGGATCGTGCAGGAGTGCCGCGATAATCAGCACCTTCTGTCGCATGCCCTTCGAGTACGCGCTGATCGATTGCTCCGCCGCGTCGGCCATGCCGAACAGCTCGAGGAGCGCGGTCATCTTTCTCTCCGTCGGCGCCGCCGGCAGCTCGCGAAGCTGGCCGAGCAGCCGCAGTTGCTCGCGGGCGGAGAGGAACGGATAGAGCGTCGGCTCCTCCGGGACGTAGCCGAGCCTCCGCCGGTAGCCGATCGGGTCGTCCGAGACATTCCGGCCGTCGAAGAAGACGGATCCGCTCGACGGCTCCACGAGGCCGGTCAGGATGCGGCCGGTTGTCGTCTTCCCCGACCCATTCGGGCCGAGATAGCCGACGACTTCTCCCCGGTTCACGACGAAGCTCACGTCGTCCACCACCGTGATGCCGTGGAAGCGCTTCGTCAGATGACGTGCTTCGAGAAGTGGGTGAGTCATGGCGCTCACTTTCATGCGGACACAGCTGGCCTGCCGCGGCCAGGACGGCGTCGAGGCTGTGAGCGGTGGCCAGTTCCGCTCCACCATCGAAGACATACGGCTTAGACACCTGCGGACACGTTTTGTGCCCGTGTTCGCGGGCCCGGTTCAAAACCGCGTTCTTGCCTTCGATGACTGGGCGCGGGACGGCATCGGCCGTTCGTGCAGGATCATCCAGTTGACGCCGAACCGATCCCGCACCTGCCCGAATCGCGTGGCGAAGAACGTTTCTGCGATGGGCATCAAGATCTGCCCGCCGCCCGCGAGCGCCGCAAAGATGCCCTCGGCCTCGGCGTCGCTGTCGACGATCAACGACAGATATGTTCACGTACGTGTACATCTTCGTCATCGAAATCTTCGCTCCAGGCGGTTTGCTTCCATTCACATTTCCGCGGCAGACACCGCAGCTATCTGGTGGTCGAAAGAGGGCGCTGGATCGACCGTGTCCGCGCGATACGCACTCCCGTTTGGGCTGATGGCCATTGGCCATGTAACGGTTTATACTTCGGCCCGCAAAGGCGAGGAAAGCGATGACGACGGGCCACGGTGTCTTATGAAAAAAGACCGGCGCGATTTTCTGTCCGGCCTGGGCAAGACGGGCGCGCTGCTCGCGGCCGGCCCCTGGCTGCGCGCGATTGGCTACGCCCAGGGCACTCGTGGGCCGGCGCGGGTCGCCATCCGCCGATCCCCCAGTCGAGCCGAGTTTGACCGGCGCCTCCTTGGCTCGTTCCTCGAGCATCTCGGCCGCGCCATCTACACCGGCGTCTACGAGCCCGGGTCGTCTCTGGCCGACGGCAAGGGCTTTCGGACCGATGTCGTACGCGAGATCAAGGAACTGGGCGTTCCCATCGTCCGCTATCCCGGCGGCAACTTCGTCTCCGGATACAACTGGCTCGACGGGGTTGGCCCGAAGACGCAGCGTCCCAAGGTCCTGGACAGGGCCTGGGATTCGACCGAGACCAATCAGTTCGGCACCAACGACTTCATGGAGTGGTGCCGGCTGGTTGGCGCGGAGCCCCTGCTCGGGCTCAATTTCGGCACCGGCTCGGCCGAGATGGCGGTGGCCTACGTCGAGTACTGCAACCTCGATCGCGGCACCAGGTGGAGCGACCTGCGCCGCGCGCACGGCTACGAGTCGCCGCACAACGTGCGGTACTGGTGCCTGGGCAACGAGATGGACGGTCCCTGGCAGATCGGCCAGCTCCAGGCCCGCGAGTACGGCCGCAAAGCGCGGGACGTCGCGAAACAGATGCGGGTCATCACCCCGGACCTCCGGCTCATCGCGTGCGGCTCGAGCGGGACGTTCATGCCGACGTATCTGGCCTGGGATCGTGAAGTGCTCGAGGAATGCTACGACCAGGTGGACGGCATCTCGCTCCACGGCTATTACGGCAACACGCCGGCAATCACCGGGAACAGCGCCGCGCGTTACCTGGCGGTGAACCTCGACATGGATCGCCACATTCACGAAATCGCGGCGGTCTGCGATTACGTGCAAGGCCTGCAGAAATCGAGCAAGCGTCTGTGGCTCTCGTTCGACGAGTGGAACGTCTGGTATCGGGCGCGTGACGCGCAGGCGACCGACGGCCACCGCGCCGTCGCGCCGAAGCTGCTCGAGGAGGTCTACAACCTCGAGGACGCGCTGCTGGTCGGCGGCATTCTCAACACGCTGCTGCGGAACTCCGATCGCGTGCACGTCGCCTGCCTGGCACAGCTTGTCAATGTGATCGCTCCGCTCGTGACGCACGAGCACGGCGTGCTGCGACAGAGCACGTACTATCCGTATGCCTGGGCGCTGCGCTACGCGCGTGGCCGCGTGCTCGACCTCCAGGTCGAGTCGGAGACGTATCCCGTCAAGGCCGCCGGCCTGCAGGCCGACTTCGCCCGCAACGCCGACGTCCCGTTCGTCGACGTGGTGGCCACGTTCGACGAGGCGAACGGTCGCGCGTCCGTGCTGATGCTGAACCGCGACCTGGAGGCGGAGCGCGAGGTCGCACTGCAGTGGGACGATCTCGCGCCGTCGCGAGTGCTGGCGTGCGAGACGCTCACCGGGCCCGATCTGAAGGCGTTCAACACGATCGAGCAATCCGGCCGCGTTGTGCCGCAACGACTCGAGCCGCCGGCGCCCGCGAGGCGGATGACCTTCAAGCTCCCGCCGCGGTCCTACACCGTCGTCCAGCTCGCCGTCACCGCGCAGTAGCGTCGGCGGCGTCCGCGCAACGGTAAGAGAGCGAGTCCGCGGGACTCGCCGAAGCTGCGAGCGGAGCGCCCGGAGCAGTGACGAAGCCGGTCAGACCCGTGCCGGATCCGAACGCCCGGTTCCATGCCCGCGTGACGGTCGCCAGCCCGAAGGTCAGCGCCTTGTCGGGATCCGAAAGAACCCTGCTGGACCGTCAACCAGCTGAGCGACTGCAAAGAGTGGAATTCACCGAAACCGAATCACGCCGAGGATGTTCGAGAAGTCGTCCGTCCAGAGCGGCGTCGACGCGGAGGGGATGAGAGGAATCCACCGCCCGTCGTCTTTCAGAGACCCGAGATCGTCGCGGCTGCGCGCCAGGACGACCCAGTCGGACTCGCTCTTCCCTTCCGCCCAGGGGCCGGCGATCTGTCGGTCCACATTCTCGATCGCGACGAGATTGAGACTCCCCGCCAGCCGTGCCACCACCGCGGCGAGCTTCAGATGCTGGCTCGAGATGTGGAACGCGATGACACCATGTGGCGCCAGGCGCGTCAGGTACATGGACATCGCCTGCTGCGTCATGAGATGCACCGGAATCGCATCGGATGTGAACGCGTCGAGGACGATGAGGTCGTAGCGCACCGCCGGGTCGGCTGCGAGCGACACGCGCGCATCCCCGAGCACGACACGGCAGCGGCTCCCGCAGTCTGTGAGATAGGTGAAATACGAGGACGTCCGGGCAATCCGCTCGGCGGCCGGATCGATCTCGTAAAAGGTCCATTGCTGTCCGGGCTGCGCATACGTCGCCAGCGTACCGACACCGAGTCCAACGACCGCGATCCGCGCGTCAAGCGGTGGGGTGACTGCGGCAACCGCCTGGCCGAATGGCCCGGTCGCGTGATAGTAGGTCAGCGCCTCACGGCGGCGCAGCAGGTCCAGTGACTGCATTCCGTGCAGAGTCACCCCCTGGGTAAGGGCGTGGTACCGCTCCGCCGGATCCACGCTCACGCGGTAGACGCCAAAAAACGTGCGCTCCGCGTGCAGCTGGCGCTCGCCGGGGTGGCCGAAGACGGACGCGCCGATCAACATGGCCGCCAGGCTCAGCGCAAAGCGGAGCGAATGTCTCCGCTGGGTGAACAGCGCCAGCCCGGGGACCCCAAGCGCGGCAAAGACCACCCCGCCATTCGCCCTGTGCGCCTGGAAGGAGAGCACGGCCGCCGCGGTCAGCAGGCCGATAGCAAGCGGAACGGCGAAGTCCAGCATCGGACGGGAGGCTCCAGCTTGCGTCTTCTTCGGCAGGAACAGGCACGCCAGCACCAGCACGAGCGGGTACTCGACGATGCCGCTGAACATCGTCGGCGCGACGA
>JBBWZJ010000342.1:0-6494 GCA_039648985.1 Acidobacteriota bacterium
CGCTGCAGGAGGTGCGGCGGACCACGCTCTTCACGACGCACACCCCGGTCGCGGCGGGTCATGACGCGTTCCCGTTCAATCTCGTCGAGACCCACCTCGCGAACGCGTGGGGGACGCTCGGCGAGTACCGCGACGCGTTCATGGCGCTGGGACACTACGACAACGGGAGCGGTCCCCTGTTCAACATGACCGCCCTGGCGTTGCGGACGGCGGGTTCGACCAACGCGGTCAGCCAGCTGCACGGCGAAGTCACACGCCAGATGTGGGGCCCGATCTGGCCAGGCGTCCCCGATGATCAGCGCCCCGTCCGCGCGATCACCAACGGCGTGCACGTACCGACGTGGTTGTCGTCGGAGATGGCGCGGCTGCTCGACGAGTATCTCGAACCCGGATGGCGCGACCGGCACGACGACCCGGCGGTGTGGGCGGGCGTCCTCGACATCCCTGACGAGGAGCTCTGGGCGGCGCGGCAGGCGCTCCGCAACTACCTGTTCGCGTTCATCCGCGAACGGGCGCGCTCGCGCTGGAAGGAAGAGCACGTCAGCGCGCCGCGGGTCGTGGCCGCCGGCACGCTGCTCGACCCGAATGCGCTCACGATCGGCTTCGCGCGACGCTTCACCGGGTACAAACGGCCCGAACTGATTTTCCACGACCCCGACCGCCTCCTCGGAATCCTGAACGCCTCCCGGCGGCCGATGCAGATCGTCTTCGCCGGCAAGGCGCACCCGGCCGACGAGACCGGCAAGCATCACCTGCAGCAGGTCTATCGCCGCGCGATCGACCAGAAGTTCGGCGGCCGAATCGCGTTCGTGGACGACTACGATTTGCACGTCGCGCACTTCCTCGTGCAGGGTTGCGACGTGTGGATGAACAACCCGCGCAAGCCGCTCGAAGCGAGCGGCACGAGCGGCATGAAGGCCTGCATCAACGGCGTGCCGCAGGTCAGCATCGGCGACGGGTGGTGGGCGGAAGGCTACACGGGGCGGAACGGCTGGCTCATCGAAGGCAAGACCCAGAGCACCGATTTCGACGTCGTGGACGCAGCCGACGCCGAGGCGCTCTATCAGCTCCTCGAGCGCGAGATCGTCCCGACCTTCTACGATCGCGACGCGCAGGGGATTCCGCGCCGGTGGCTCGGGTTCGTCCGCCAGGCGATCGCGTCGGTCGCGCCGCGCTTCAGCGCCCGCCGGATGGTCAAGCAGTACGCGGATGAGTTGTACGCGCCGACCGTGCGCTCGCGCGAGGCGCAGCCGCAGGCATGAGCCGCTCGCGGTCAGAAGCGGCGGGCCTCGCGAGGAGCCGAATCGGCGGCCGGACGGCGACAAAGGGACCCGGACGCCCGTAGTACAATCGAGGCATGTCCCGCAAAACCGTCGTCCAGGCTCGCTGCGCGCTCTGCGGCGCCAAAGAGGTCTCGGAGCCGCGCGGCGAAGAGCGCTACTGCCGGGACTGCTGGGACAAGAAGATCGCGGTCGAAGAGATCGTCGCCCGCGAATTCGCGCTCAAACGCTACATCCGCGCGCAAAGCGCGGAGAAGTACCTGATTTACCACTCCACCCTGAAGCGTCCGTGCGGGCAGCTCATCGTCGTGGACGACGGATACGACCTGTTCCTCACCATGGTCCTCTACCCGAGCTTCTCCTGGGACGAGGCCGCGTACCATCTCGAGGGAGATCCGGAGGGCCGGTCGTTCGCCGAGATCCTGGTGGACGTCGTCGCGGCCGAAGTGATCGAACCCTGGGGCGGGGGGAAGTGGCACCTGGAAATCTTCCGTTCCTCCAGTCCCGAAGGAGAGGACTGGAACGGCGAGATGTAGAAGCCTATAATCGGGCCATCGTTCGCCATATCCAGGGAGGTAAGTCATGAAACGCCTTGCGTTCGCTCCTGCCCTTGCAGCGGCCTTTCTGGTCGTGCTCGCGTCGGCGGCATTCGCGCAGACCCGCCCCGGCGCCCAGGCACCCGCCACGAAAGCCGCTCCCGTCACCGCCGCACCCGCACCCGCCACACCCGCCCGCTTCACCACGATGGTGAAGGGCAAAGCCGACATCCAGGTGATTCAGGCCACTCCCAAAAAAGTCGGCAACGATATGGTCACGGTGCTGAAGATCAAGAACATGTCTCCGGCCGCGATCTCGCTGTTGAAAGTGGACGAATACTGGTACGACAAGAAGATGCAGCTCGTCAGCGGAGACACCGAGGCGTATCGGAAGCCGTTCAATGCCGGGGAGGTCATCGAGATCACGATGAAATCTCCGGTGAAGCCGGATCTCTACAAGAACCAGTTCAAGTTCACGCACGCCAACGGCGACGTGAACGCGAAGGCCGTGAAGAAGTTCGACTAGCCAGCCGGCGGCAGCATCGGCCTCGTCGCGAGCCGCTCGGCATAGCGGCCCGCGACGGGCATCTTCCACACGCGCCCCGTGAAGGCCTTCACAAGGCACCAGACCCAGGCCACAATCCACAGCACCGCGACGACTTCCGACAGCCTGTACATCCCCGTGAACGCGAGCGGCGAAAGCAGCAGCGTGAGGAACGACGACAAGAGCGCGACGGCGGCGAGCAGACCGAGGCTGCCAAGGCCCAGGACGGCCTGCCATGCGTGGAACCGCACGTATGGGCTCGCCCGCTCCACCAGCAGGATCAGCGTCCCGGAAAACGGCCCGGCGAGGTACGCCAGCGCCGCGGCGAAATTCGGCTCCAGGCCCGTGGACGATGCCACGGTGTTGTCGAACGTTCCGCGGCTCCGCCGGGCCGCCACATGGGGCGCCGACCCGGCGGCGACTCGTCCCCCCGCCGTCGCGGCGTCGGCAAAACGGACTTCGCCGGCAATGCGTGGCAGGGTCACGATGTGAAATGGGGAGACGAGCAGCTGCGCCGACGCCATGCCCCGGGGCGGCGTCTGTTCGGCGACAAACAGCGTGACTGCGTCAGGCGCTGCGTCCGCGCCCGTGATTCGGATGGTATGTCCAGGTGACGGCCGCTCGCCGGCAAACACCGCCGCGACCATCCGCGTCGCGAAGTCGACGTCGGGCGCGACCTCCTCGGGGCCGGCATGCGCCGCCCAGAGCGCACGCCACGAGGCGAGATCGCGGACGATCGTCCGCCGGGCGACGACGATGCCGCTGTCGCTGCCCTGCGCCAGCGGCGTGAGCTCGATCGTCATCGAACTCGAAATTCCAGCTCGCGGGCCACGGAGGCGCTGTTCGAGATCTGCGCCTGCGCCTCGATGCGCAGCAGGTAACGACCGGGCGGCAGCCCGGCGAGCGGAACGTTTGCGGTGTACCCGAAACCCCCGCGCTTCCCCTGCAGATCGTCCGTGCTGCGCGAGTCGCCAGCCGTGAAGACCACTCGTCCGTCCCCCGCGAGGACGGACGTCTTGATCGCGACGGTGTGGCGTGTCGTCGGCTGGTTGTCGTAGATTTCGGCAAAGAGCGCGAGCTGGTCGCCCTGCGGGAACTCGCGCGTGCTGGTCGCGGGGGCCGGCAGCACGTCCTTGAACCCGGGGTCCGGATTGGCCGTGATGGTGCGGCTGGCGGACGCCGAGGTCAGCGCGATGCCGCTCATCTGCAGCGGGCCTTTCGCGAAGTCAGGCACGTCGAGGTCCTGCCGGATCGTGCCGATCGCCCCGCCGTTGGCCTCCCGCACCGCGACGTGGATCTGGTAGCGGCCGGGCACCAGGTCGAGGCGTCTCGTTACCCGCAGTCCGTGAGCGACGACCGAGTCATGATTCGCCGGCCGCAGGCGCAGCGGCGCCGTGTCGCGCGCGCCGCCCTGCACCTTGCCCGCCCCGTCGATCGCGATGATGTGGATCTCGAGATCTTCGTTGAAGACGCCAGCCTTCTCGAGGAAGGGCAGTGCGGCGCCGCCGATTTCCACGACCACGGCGACTGACGCCTTGGGACGGACCCCCGTGTACGGGGCGGCGAAGACGCTCAACGGCACATCCCGGGCCGGAAGCGGACTCGCGAGTGCGTCGCGAATGGGCGCGGGGATCTTCGGGTCGAAGCCGTTCTTCGGCGCGCGAGAGGCGGATTGCGTGAGAGGGGCGACGTACCCCCGTCGCGCCTTGACGGTGAGCCCGGGACGCGTCACGCGGACGTCCACGGTCCGGAACCGGCCGTCGCGTTTGTCCCCGGCCGGATAGTAGCCGAGCACGTAGTAGCTGCTGTTCTCCTGGATGATCCGCCCGAACGCGTCGTTCAGGTCGTTGTGATTGACGGCGGCGAACCCGCCTGTCGCGTCCGCGATCGTCCGCAGGCTGTCCTGCCCGCGACGAACGGCATCGAGCACCGGACCCATGGGATTGGTCTCATCCGGCAGCGGCTGGAGCTCGATCGCTTCGTCGAGCCCTGCGCCGATCCCACGGGGATCGATCCCGTAGACGGTGACGTTGGCGCGATTGGCCGCCGTGATCACCGACTGCATCGCGGTGCGGATGGTGTCGGCGTCGAGGGCAGCGGGATTCCCGATGTCGTACTCCACGCCTTCGCCGAACCAGAGCAGCGCCTTGCGCCGTCCCCGCACGGGGCCGAGGAAGTCGATGACGCCGCGCAGCGTCTCGTACGTGTTCCGCGCCTTCATGACCCGCTCGAGATCGATCGTGTCGCGCGTGGATTTCTGGCCCATGAACCTGTCGATCGCGGCAAGGAGCCGCGCCTGGCTGCTCGTGAACTCCTGCGCCGCGGCGTTGCTCCCGCCCGTCGTCAGGATCGCGACCATGTCGTTCGCCCCGACGTAGCGCCGCACGAACTGGCGCGCGGCGGCCTGGACGCGGGAGGTCCGGCGGAAGTCGGTCTGGAGGTCGTCCATCACGATCAGGAAGACCCGCCCGTTGAACGCGTCGCGGTTCGAGCGGACGTCCGGTTCGACGACCGCCCGCCTGAAGAGCGGCGGGTCGGGCCGCTCGATCGGCACATCCACGCGCGAGAACGCCGTAATCGATTGCCGGGTTCCGCTTTCGCTCACCTGGAAATCGTCTTTGGTAAGGTCCGTGACGAACTTGCCCTGGGCGTCGGTCACGACCGCATCGATCTCGACGTAGTTGACTTCGACTTTGAACGTGGCCGGCGGCTGTGCCTGCTCCGGCCGCGCGGGCCCCACTGACTGGCCACCGAGCGCGGCCCCCGCAAGCGCCATCAGGAGGGGGACAGAGAGCGTTGTTCGCATCCGTCGATTATAGGTCCCGCCGGACGGCTAGCCCTTGATGACGCCCAGGGGCTTCAGCTGCGCCACACGCGTCGCGATCCCCGCCTCGTGGACGACGCGGACCACATCGGCCACGTCTTTGTAGGCCTCGGGCATTTCCTCGGCGACCGTGGCGGCGCCCGCCGCCTTCACATGGACGCCTCTCGCAGCCATTTCCGCGAACACCGAACGCTCGCGTGTGACACGTTTCGCGGCGCCGCGACTCAGACGGCGCCCGGCGCCGTGGCACGCCGACCCGAACGTGTCGCTGAATGCGCGCGCCGTGCCGGCGAGCACGTAGGAGTACCGGCCCATGTCGCCCGGAATCAGGACGGGCTGACCGACGCTCCGGTACGCCGCGGGCGTCTGCGCGTGACCCGGAGGATACGCGCGGGTCGCCCCCTTCCTGTGCACGCAGAGGCGCGTGGACTGTCCGTCCACGGTGAACGTCTCGAACTTGGCGATGTTGTGGCAGACGTCATACAGCAACTCGATACCGGTCCGTTCGGCTGGCATCCCGAGTGCGGCGGCAAAGCTCTCCCGCACGTGATGCGCCATCACCTGGCGATTCGCAAACGCGAAGTTGGCGGCGGCTGCCATGGCGCCCAGATACGCCTGTCCTTCCGGCGAATCGATCGGGCTGCAGGCCAGCTGCCGATCCGGGAGCTCGATGCCGTACTTCCGGGTCGATCCGACCATCACCCGCAGGTGATCCTGGCAGACCTGATGTCCCAGACCGCGCGATCCGCTATGGATCATCACGGTGATCTGACCGCGACGCAACCCGAACGCCTCCGCAATCGGTGCGTCGTACACCGCGGACACGTACTGGATTTCCGCGAAATGATTGCCGGATCCGAGCGTGCCGAGCTGCGACTGCCCCCGCTCCCGGGCCCGCTCGGAGACGAATCCCGGATCGGCCCCGGCCAGGCAGCCGCCTTCTTCGATCCGTTCGAGGTCTGCCGGGCCACCGATACCCCGCGAGACGGCCCACCCGGCCCCAAGCTCCATCACGCGCACCAGGTCCGCTGCGCTCAACCGCATGTCGCGACGGTGCGCGCCGACGCCGGTTGGAACGGTCCGATACATCTCGGCGACGACATCCTTGATCCGGGGCTCGATCTCTTCCCGGTCGAGTGCAGATCGCAGCAGCCGCACGCCGCAGTTGATGTCGTACCCGACCCCGCCCGGCGAGACGACGCCGCCGTCCAGACTCGTGGCGGCGACGCCGCCGATGGGAAAACCGTATCCCCAGTGGATGTCGGGCATCGCAAGCGACGCGCCGACGATACCCGGCAGATGCGCGACGT
>JBBWZJ010000049.1:0-2572 GCA_039648985.1 Acidobacteriota bacterium
TACAAGCTGGACTCGGTCAACATCACCATCGACAACCCCTCCAAGCGCATGATCGAGGTGTATCCCCCGGGTCTCGCCGCCGAGTCGCTCCAGGTCGAGATCTCCCGCGATGGCAAGTACCGCCGCATCCGCATGCTCCGCGGTGGTCTCGTCCAGATCTGCTCCAACCACCCTTCGCTGAACGGCGTATGCGTACCCGCATAGACCCCCGCGTTTCGGCTCCGGCCCCGCGCAGGCGCGACGGCGTCTCGCTCATCGAGATCATCATCGCCATGACGCTGCTCGTCGTCGTGCTGGGTGCGCTCAGCGTGCTCACCACGCGCACGGTGAAGCGGTCGCGCGACCTCGACGTCGGCTCGGCGCGGACCTTCGTGCTGATGCAGCAGTCCAACCGCTTCTCGTCGCTGCCGTACGACTCCATCCCGTCGTACGCGCCGCGCATCGATACCGTGATCACGGGGCGCTACAAGTACGAACGGCGCCTCACCTACACCCAGGGGACCACCGGCAGCGAATACCGCACGCTCAAGGTGCTCCTGAAGCCGATCAGCGACACGACGCTCAAGAGCCAGCGGCCCGACTCGCTGCTCTTCCAGCGGGCCAAGACCTACGCGACCACCCCCCTCTTCAAATGAGCGACGCCCGTATGCGTACCCGTCCATCGACGCTCCGGCGCGCGTTCACGCTCGTCGAGATCCTCGTCTCGCTCGCCATCCTCGGCATCATCGGGCTCGCGTTCGTGCGGCTCGTGACGTCCCAGGCGCGCTTCACGGAAGGCCAGATGGCCATGCGGAATGCGCGCACCGTGTCGCGCAACTCGATGAACATCATGCTCACCGACCTCCGCATGGTGCAGGATAGCGGCGGCCTTCGCTACGCCGCCCGGGACTCGGTGACCGTGCGCGTCCCCGTGGCGTTCGGCCTCCTCTGCGCGAACACGGCCGGCGTGGCGACGATGTCGCTCCTCCCCGTGGATTCCGCGATGACGGCGCTCGGATACTACTCCGGGTGGGCGTACCGGGACTCGGCGAGCGGCCAATTCTTCTACAACGACGCCGCCGCGCCCACGACGCTCAACTCGCTCACCCCCGGCCTCGCGGCGACCTGCACGAACGCCGCCGTCGTGGCCGGCGTGGCGGGCCCGGGTATCTCGACCCTCACCGTCAACGGCCGCGACGGACGCATCGTCCAGGTGTCTGATCCGATCGTGGCAGCCGGCCCGAACGCCGGATGGCCGGTCTTCCTCTATCAGCAGATCACCTACCGGTTCGACTCGTCGACGGCCTATCCGCACCGCGTCGGACTCTTTCGCAAGGTGCGCGCGGACAACGCCGCCGGCGTCGTCGTCGACGAGATCATCGCCCCGTTCGACACGTCGGCGAAGTTCCGCTTCTACGTGCTGAACGCCGACGTGGCGACGAGCGCGCCGGTCGCGAACGTGGACGCCGTGCGCGGCCTCGAGCTGAACCTCACGGGGAGCAGCCCGCGCGCACAGCAGGGCAAGAAGGCAGCAGTGGATGGGCTGGTCACTGGAGTGTTCTTCAAGAACCGGAGATTGCCATGAGCATGACGACGCTTTGGCGCCGGAAGGCGCCCGTGAATACCACGATGCCCGCGGCGCTCCCGCGCGAGCGGCGTGGCTTTGCCCTCCCGATGGCGATTCTCATCATCGCCTTCCTGACCGTCACGATCGCCGCGGCGTACAGCGCCACCTCCTCCGAGCTGACGACGAACATGGCGCAGCGCGGCGAGAGCAAGGCGTACATGGTCGCGCAGGCCGGGCTGGAGAACTTCATGGCCCGCCGCAACGAGAACGGCTTCTGCGCGAACTGCAACTTCCCGACGGACCCGCCGGCCTCGCCGTATGAGTCGACGACGGTGACGCTGCCGGGCGGCTACGCGGACGTCACGGCGACGCGGATCCGCACCGCCACGAACGGCCGGCCCGCGATCTATCTGCTGCGCGCGCACGGCGTTGACACGTCGAGCCTGGCCCTCACGGGTCTCACCATCGACAAGGTGACCCAGAAAAATCGGTCGTTCGGTGAGCGCACGGTCGCGCAGCTCGTCTACTGGAACGTGAACCAGGTGAACGTGCTCTCCGGCTGGACGTCCACCAGTGGGCTCGACAAGCAGGGCTCGTCGGGCACCATCAGCGGCGTGGACGCCTGCGGCAAGAAGCCCGCGGTGGCCGGCATCGCCATCCCGGACGGCGACTACGGCGTGAACGGCAACTTCACCCCCGCGGGCAACCCGCCGGTGCAGTACCTCGGCAGCCAGCAGGCCGCCAACGACGCCGTGAAGATCGATTGGGACGGGGTGATCAACGGGAACCGGATCCAGGCGGACTACACCTTCGCCAGCGCGGCCGCGGCGACGTCGGCGTGGGGCAGCAACAACATGTTCAGCGTCAACGGAACGCTCCTCTATCCCGTCATCCGGGTGAACGACAACTTCACCCTGCCGTCCCAGGGTGGGCAGGGTACGCTGATCGTGATGGGCAACCTCACGATGAGCGGCAACAACCTCTGGAAGGGGATCTTGCTCGTCGGCGGGCAGATGACGTCCAACG
>JBBWZJ010000060.1:0-3763 GCA_039648985.1 Acidobacteriota bacterium
GGGTCCGACCTCCGTACCCAGCCCGGAGCTTCAGCTGCGCGACGGTCATCGTCAGCCGCGCAGATGCAGGCGATCGGGGGGCGTGCGAGGCCGCGCGGCGGACGAAGCCGTGCTGAAGACCGCAATCCCCGCGGTTTCGACGAATCCCAAACGGACGGCCAGGCTGCGGGAGGCGGCGTTCGTCTCGAGCGCCGCCCAGACCGGGGCGCGGCCGACGCCGCGCATGTGGCGGATCAACGTTCGCGCGGCGCGCGCGGCGAGCCCCATCCGCCGGTACGCGGGCAGCGTTTCAATCGAGACGTCCCACAGCGTCTCGGTCTGCCACACCGGATAACAGAACGAAACCGGGCGGCCGTCCGCCCACACGGCGGCCATCGGCACGGTCACGCGACTGATCCTTGCAGGGGAGGGCGGGAGATGGCCCGCAACGAAGCGCGAGACCGTCCGTCCATTCAACGCATCGAGCAATTCACGGCGCAGGTGCTCCGGGACGTGATCGAATCGCGGCGCCGTCTGCCTGGTGAAAATGCGCGTGCCCGGATCGCTGTCGGGTTCCCACGGCATCGCGTCGGGGAGGACGTGAATGATGGCGCGCTGGCGCCGCCATCCGGGGAGAGCCGCCGCAACGTAGTCGGCGTCTTCCATCTGCGAGAGTACGTTGAGATCGCCCTCGAGCGACAGCAGGGCCTTCCGCAATGTCGTACGGGACGGGCGTCCGACGATGGAGGCGAGCGCCGCATCGGGCACCGCGGCCACGAGGTCCACAAAGCCTCCGCCGGCCGGCGCGAACACGACGGATCGGGTCGACAGCAGCATGCCGCGCGTATCGATCCACCGCGGCAGATCCGGGACGCGGGTCAGCGCGAGGGCGACGAGTGAAGCGCTGCCGGGCGTTCGCTGGACCATGATGTGGCGCGCTCGTACGTATCCGCCACCCGCAGCACGCCCGCGTCGTCCATCGGACGGCCGGTGAACTGCAGGCCGACGGGCAGGCGACCCTCGGCAAAGCCGCAGGGGACGGTCACGGCCGGCAGGCCCGCAAGGTTGGCGCTGACGGTGAAGACGTCGGACAAGTACATGCGCACCGGATCACCTGTGCGCTCCCCCAGCGGGAACGCGGGTGTCGGACTCGTCGGCATGGCGATGACGTCCACCCGCGCGAACGCCGCGTCGTAGTCCCGCCGGATGAGCGTCCGCACCTGCTGCGCCTTCAGATAGTACGCGTCGTAGTATCCCGCGCTCAGCACGTACGTGCCCAGGATGATGCGCCGCTTCACTTCGCGGCCGAAGCCCCCTTCGCGGGAACGTTCGTACATCTCGCCAGGATTGCGCGCGGTGCCGGCCCGGAAGCCGTAGCGGACCCCGTCGTACCGCGCCAGGTTCGAACTGGCCTCGGCGGTAGCGATGATGTAATACACGGGGATCGCCTGCGCGTTGTAGGGCAGCGCCACATCGACGATCTCGGCACCGGCGGCGCGTGTGACCTCGAGCGCCGCGTCGAACGCCGTCAGCACCCCGGCATCGACCCCCTCCGTGAACAGCGCGCGGGGCACGCCGATGCGCACACCTTTCAGGTCTCCTGGAGACTCCTCGAGAGTCCGGGCGAATTCGGGGACGGGCGCGAGCGAGGACGTGGAATCGCGCGGGTCGTGGCCGGCCAGGACATCCATCGCGAGCGCCGCATCTCGCACCGTTGTCGCGAACGGGCCGACCTGATCGAGCGAGGACGCGAACGCGATGAGCCCATACCGTGATACCCGTCCGTAGGACGGCTTGAAACCGACGACGCCGCAGAGCGCGGCGGGCTGCCGGATCGACCCGCCGGTATCGGAGCCGAGCGACACCGGCACCATCCGGGCCGCGACGGCGGCGGCGGATCCGCCGCTCGACCCGCCCGGCGTGCGGTCGCGCGCCCACGGGTTGCGCGTCGGCCCGTACGCGGAATTCTCGGTGGACGAGCCCATGGCGAACTCGTCACAGTTTGTCTTGCCGACGATGACGGCGCCTGCCGATTCGAGCCGTTCCACGACATGCGCGTCGTAGGGCGGCAGGTAGCCGTCGAGCATGCGCGAGCCCGCGGTGGTCGCGAGGCCGCGCGTGCAGAGGTTGTCCTTGATGGCGACCGGCACGCCGAGGAGCGGGAGCGTCGCGCGATCGGGACGCGCGTCGAGCGCGGCGGCCCGCGCGAGCGCCCGCTCCGCCGCGAGAGCGCGAAACGCGTTGATGCCGGGATCTGCGGCGGCAATCCGCTCGAGCGCGGCTCTGCAGACGTCGACCGACGAAGCTCGGCCGGAGCGGATCGCGTCCCGCGTGTCTACGGCCGTGAACAGCGCGTCCATCAGCCCAGCACCCGTGGTACTTTGAAGAGACCGGCGCCCATGTCGGGATCGGGCGCTGCGGCGAGTGCCTGGTCGCGGGGCAGGGACGGCTGGACAGTGTCAGGACGCATCGCGCTGACGCTGCCGGCCGGATGTGAAGTCGGCTCGATGCCTGTCGTGTCGACCCGCTGGATCTGATCCGCGTACTCGAGAACGCCAGCCACCTGACGCGCGAACAGATCCTGCTCGGAGGCGTCGAGCTCGAGCCTCGCGAGCCGCGCGATGCGCTCGAGATCCTGCCGGGTGAAGCTCTGGGGCATCCCGCGGATGCTATCACCAACGAGTTGCGCGTCGCGAGCGACGCCTGGTCCGATCGCAGGTAATGAGATGGCGATTCGAGCGGCGGCAGTAGCGGGCACGTGGTACCCGGGAAGCGCGGGTGCGCTGACGCGCGAAGTGGATCAGTACCTGGCCGCGGTGCCGGACGGCGCCACCGGCCGGGTCACCTCGGTAGTGGCGCCGCATGCGGGTCTCATGTTTTCCTGTCCGATCGGCGCGCATGCCTACAAGGCGGCGGCCTCGAGCGAGTTCGACGTCGCTGTCCTCGTCGGTCCGTCGCATTTCATGGGGTTCGACGGCGCGGCCCTGTGGCCGGACGGCGGCTTCGAGTGCCCGCTCGGGGTTCTCGATGTCGACGTCCCGGGCGTGCGCGCACTCGCCGCATCGCCGCTCGCCAGGGTCATGCCGGAGGCCCACCGGCGGGAGCACTCGCTGGAGATGCAGCTGCCGTTCCTGAAGCGGCTCTTCCCTGAAGTACCGATCGTTCCGGTACTCATCGGCTATCAGCGCCGCGCGACGATCGAGGGGCTGGCTGCCGCGCTCACCGACGCCTTCGCCGGCCGCCGCGCGCTCCTCGTCGCGAGCACCGATCTGTCTCACTATTTCGACGCGGCGACAGCGGCGTCGCTCGATGGCCGCGTGCAGGACCACGTCCGCACCTTCGACCCGGAAGGCCTGCTGTCGTTGTTCGAGCGCTACCCGGAGAACGATCGTGGACGCTACGTCGCCTGCGGCGGCGGCGCCGCGATCGCCGTGATGATGGCGGCGCGAATGCTTGGGGCGTCCGAGGGGCGCGTCCTGAAGTACGGCCATTCAGGGCAGGTATCAGGTGACAACGCCGGCGTCGTCGGCTATCTCGCGGCGGCGTTCGGCACGTTCGACGAGTGATTGTCGGGTGTCAGCTACCAGGTGTCAGACCACCAGGCCGGAAGCCGGAGAGAGGGCCTGAGGTACTAAAAAATCCGTGAGCCGGGTCTGAAAGTTGATGCCTGAAAGCTGAGAGCTGCCCTATGCTGACCGACTCACAGAAACACGCGCTGCTCGACCTCGCCCGCGGCGCCGTTACGGCCAGGGTGGCGGGGCTCGGGCGCCCCGGCACTCCGGGG
>JBBWZJ010000067.1:0-3551 GCA_039648985.1 Acidobacteriota bacterium
TTGGATCGGAGCCCAGCGACGCGAGGCGACGCCGGTGTCGCCAGGCCCCGACGGCGATTATCGGCGGCTTCGCGAAGCTCCAGATCGCCAGCATCACCGAGTATGAGAAGGGCATCAGCTTTGGCGAGAGCATCAGGAGGTGGGTCAATATCTGGTCGAGGAGGATCGCCGCGACGAACATCGGCCAGTATCGCTGCGCCCTGCACGCCAGGACCGTGAAGCCGACGAGCGCGAGCCCGTCGACCAGGGTGTAGCCCCACTCCACGCCGAGGAATGTAGGGTGCACCGTCCGCGAAACAGCTTCTGACGCCGCCACTGCCGCGCACAGGGTAGCTACTCCGATCCGCTCCGGCGCACCCCCGGCACGCCAGGCGTAGAACGAACACGCCGCGAAGGTGGCGAGATATGCTGCAATGAACATCCCCCCGGCAATGCTCCGGCGACGACATCGGGACAATCCCGGCCTATGCCGCCTGGGCCGTGGCGCCGGTGACCAGCTTGTGCGGGGTGCCGTGATCCGGGGAGTCGTCCAGGACGCCCTCGCCGAACACCTCGTGGCGTCCGGCCTGCCCATGCAGCTCGTGGTGGGCCGCCTTCAGGGACTTCAGCGCGCCGAAGACCAGTGCGGTGGCGTGCCCGAGGTGATCGACTGCCTCCTGACCCTCGAGCGGGTGCACGGTGCCGTCGGCCCGCGCGGTGAGCATGGCGGATCCCATCGCGAGCACGCGAACCGCCGCTTCGTTCATGGCCAGCTCGGCCGGCTTGAGTGCGCGCGCGATCCGCAGCGCCGCGATTGTCTTTGGTGAGGGCATGTTGAATCTCCCCGCGCGGCAGTGACTGCCGCGACGTTGTCTGCTGGTCATGAGTTCGAGGCCGATGGACTATCCGGTGATGGTCCACAGCGCGCCGAGCGCGTTGAAGAAGTTCGCTATCACAGCCAGAAGAATGATGGCGATGACCGGGATCCACAGGAGCCGGGCTAGTGGTGTGAGGTCATTTAGGTTTTTCCCCTGCCTAAGGAACGGCACCCTGAAAGCGCTTCCAGCCTTCGTCGTCCGCACGGCCATTAAGGACACTTCGCCGTCGCCGGTGGCAATATCCGGCGAGTGAGTACTCAAAAGTTGAATACCCTCCAATCCGCTCGGCGCCTCGAGTTCCGCGAGCGCCCGGGCCGCGTCGCGACGCGTATTCTTGCCGAGCGCGCGCATGGCGCGGCGGAGGTGGAGGTCAACGGTATGGTGCGAGATGCCCAGCTCGATCGCGATCTCCTTCGACGACTGTCCGCGGGCGACTAGCCTCAGGCAATCGCGCTCCCGTTGCGTCAGACCCTCGACCATCGTTCACTTCCGGCTCGCGTCGCGGACACGATCTTGAGCATCTCCGCAGCCGTGCCCTCACCTCGCTGCTTCATCTCAGAGTCGAATCCTCCCGGTTTGGCGTCCAGGACACCAGCGTCCGGAACCGTAAAGGAACCGTGCATAGTCAGTAGCATGGCGGGGGGTGGCGCGCACTCCGCCGCAGTCGTCAAGAGCGGCCGAGTCACCCGTACCCCGCCGATCTGAGCATTTGCCGGTTCGAAGGACGCGGGCGAGGGCGATCTGGATCGCATTCGAGCACGTGGTGAGCGGCTTCAGCGCGCAGACGCTGGCAAGGGCCTGCTACAGGGAAGTCCGGAGACGCTAGCGTGCCTTGCGCTCCGGGGTTGCTCCCGCCAGCGCCCTCAATCCCTGTCCGATGCTGTAGCCGGCGCGGGGTGACGTCTCCAGCAATCCGCGCTCGACGAGCGCCGTTGCCAGTCGGTGAACCGTCGATCGTGGCAGTTCCAGCAGGGCGACGAGCCGGGGAAGCGAGACCCGGCCCTCGGCGGCGACGACCTCCAGCAGGTCGATGGCACGGGTGAGCGAGAGGTTCGCGTCCGGCCGTTCCGGCTTCGGTTTCTCCGTGGGCACCCGCGACGTTTTTCAGGATGGACCGCTCCGCGCAAGCCCGATCTCGACGCCCGCGCCCCACTCGTGCCGCTTCGGGGATGCGGCCTCGTCATCGGGCGGCCCATCGGGCTCGCCGTGGGCGGACCAACCGAACGGTCATGCAAGGAGCGTGCCAGTTTGAAGAAAAGGGCTTCACAAACCCAGAAACAAGTCCCATACAATGGGACTAAGAAAGGTTGATGGGTGAGGGTATGTCGTCAGTGAGCAGTGAGCGTATGGAGCGGGCGCGGCGGCAGCTGCGGATGATCGAGGCCGCGGCGGAGTTGGCGGAGGCGCGCTGCCGGCGCATGCTTTCCGCACTTGCCGACGCGGCCAGCGCCTTGCGGATCGAGCCGGCGCAGGACGAACTCGACGCGCACGCTTGCCGGAGCGCCACGCTGCTGGCCGCCGAGTTGATGATACAGGAGAAGCGGGACGGGGCTGTCGCGCTGAGCCCGGTCGTCAATAGTTTCGCAACACGGATGCTGATCGGTTCGAGTTGCATCCGCCAGATGGCCACGCTGGTCCAGCCGATCGCGGTTCCCGCGGAGATGGGCCGCTGGATGCTCATGATCGTAGCCGAGCTGGTTGATGTCGCGGAGGCCTCGGCGAGTCCGGGTGACGGCGTTGCGCTGAACCTCGTGATCGACGCCGTCGACGAGATCGGCGTCGTCGTGCGCGTCGCCGTGTGCGGGGGAGCCGCGCGTCCGGTGCTGAGGGCGTCGGGGACGCAGGCCTACGAGCGGGCGCTGCGCATCATGGAGCTGTTTGGATCGCTCGAGCGGGAGGTCGACGGAGCTAACCTGGTCTACTCGGCTACGTTCGTCGGTCGCGTCTCCGAAGGCGACATTCGATGAACGCGTTGCTTGCTTCCGGATCGCCGGCAGCCACAGTGTCCGCCGCGGCGTCCGGCCCCGTCACTGCGACTATGCTAGCCGACATCGTGCGCTGCGAGATGCGGGCCCAACTCGACGTCCACGGTGATCGGCAGCGCCGTGGTCAGGTCTCCGGGTTCGTGGAGACGCTCTGGCGCCAGGGTTCGCGCTTCGAGGACGAAATCCTCGCAGGCCTCGAAGGCAACGTGGTGGACCTTCGCGATCTGGAGATGGGTGATCGGATGGCGGCGACTGTGGAGGCCATGCGCGGCGGTGGCGACTGGATCCTCGGCGCGCGCTTGGTGCGCGGCGACATTGAGGGGCGCCCTGATCTGCTGCAACGGCACGAGGGGATGTGGACGGCGGGAGACGTCAAGTCGGGTGGAGCGCTTGCGCAAAATGGCCGCGACCCGCGCATCGAGTTCGGTGTTCAGGTCGGGCTGTATGCTCACCTGCTCGCAACCCTCGGTTTGGGTCGAGGCGATGTGGCATTCGTGATCGGCGCCGACCGGCTGACCACGTGGTACGATGTGGACGCTCCCTTCGGACGCGACGGCCGCTCCCTGTCGGTCACCGTGGCGGAGCTGGTCTCCAAGGCTCGGGCGATCCGCGACGGTATCCATCCCGCGAGGCCGGCACTCTGTTCTGCATGCGGGATGTGCGTCTGGCGCGGGGTGTGCCGCGAGCGGCTGTCTGCGGCGGGCGATCT
>JBBWZJ010000070.1:0-2528 GCA_039648985.1 Acidobacteriota bacterium
ATTTGCCAGCAGCCGCGCTCGTGCCCGCGGCGGTCGCGCTGCCCGATTCCGGCCCAATCCTCACGCCTAGTGACTGGACGAGCTGCGTCTCGTATGGATTCGTCAGCATCGCCATCTCGTAGCCGCACTCAGGACACGAGTAGACGACGGAGAGTGAGCCAGCATCCGGCGGTCCGAGGGCCTGCAGCTTCATCGGGGTGTCGCAGGGGACACACAGGAACTTCATCGCGCAAACTCCTTGCCTGACCGCAGCTCGTGGGAGCCGTGCGCCGAGGCTGAAGGTGCCGAGTCGAGCCGGTCCATCAGCTGGAGCGCGACGTGCTCCAGCGCCTGGCGAACGGGTGCGTCCGGCAGTTCGGTGAAGGGAAGACCCAGATCGCAGTGCCTTGCGAGCGCCGGGTCGAATGGAACGGTTCCGAGGCAGGGTATCTCCAGGGCCACCGCGTTGTCCGTGCCATCGAACAGCGGCTTGACGGCGTGACAGTCGCGGCAGTAGTAGCCGCTCATGTTCTCGACGTAGCCGAGGACGCGATGGGCTCCCTTCGACAGCGCTGCCACCGAACGCGCGACGACGCCGCGTGCGACAGCGGATGGGATCGTCACGAGAAGGAACGAGGTTCCACGCGGGAGAAAATCGGCGTACTGGACGGTCCGCTCGGCGCCTGGCGGGAGATCGAAGAGCAGCACATCGAGCGTTCCCCACTCGAACGCCCCCAGGATCTCCGTCAGGAGCGCAAACTCCCGGGTGGCGCGCCACGTGTGAGACTCACCCCGGGCCGCGCTCTCGAACTCGAGCGCTTCCGATTCGGGAATCAACGACCCGATCGAGAAGACGCCGATCCCGCTGGCGGTACGCGGGAGCGCGACCTTATTGCTGCCAGGCACGAACAACGCGCCCTGAACACCCGCCATCCGCGCCTGTGACGGACCATTGAAGTCCGCGTCCACAATCGCAACGCGGAGGCCACGCGCCCGCAGAGCGCCGGCGAGATGGAACGTCAACGTACTCTTGCCGACGCCGCCCTTTCCGGACCCGACGGCCACGACATGGCGCACGGCAGCGAGCCCGTCAGCGATGCGGGTGCGCTGCGCGGCAACCTGCTCGAGGACCCTGGATCCTCCGTCTCCGGCAATGTCCTGATAACGCTTCACGAGTCTCGGTAGCTTACACCCGGGATTAGCTGGCCCGCGCCCGCGCTGCGTACACTCGATGCACGGCGGCCGGGTGGAACCCGAGCGCTTCGAGGCGCTCGATCGGCATTTCGTCCGGATGCACTTTCGGAAATCTGATGGTGCTCATCCCTTGCGCGCGGAGTTGCGACAGCAGCTGCATCAGGCGGGCGCCGTCGTCGTCGGCGAAACAACGGAGCGACACGATGTCCGCTGTTCCCTCCGATTCCGCTCCACCCGGCACGTACAGGAGATAGGCCTCGATTCGGTCATCGGAGGCGATGGCCAGGCCTGCGATATCGTCCTTGCGTGCGGTGAAGGTCTCGACCGAGCGCTCCCAGCAGGAATGACTCTCTTCGAACAGTCCATTAGCCGCGAGATCGTCGAGAGTGAGGGGGATTACCATGCCTCGACTCGCTGGGCCGCGCTCTCCTCGCTCGGGACTCTCCAGGACGTAATCAGTCAGGACCCCTTCCTCCGTGTACCCGGTGGCAGTGAACAGCTCGCGCACGGGGACGAGAGTCTCGGGGACTTCGGCCATGATGCGCGGCGGGCCGAGAATCGCGAGCTTCGAGCCGAGCGACGTCAGCAGGTGACGGGCGTGACCCTGCCGTCGATGATCCGGATGGACGGCGATCTTGTGGACGAGAGTTCCCGCAGGACGCTTGGCGCCGATCAATATGCCAATCGGGTCGGCCCCGGAGAACGCGACCATGCAGCTGCTGCACCACACCTGCAGGTCGCGGATCGACCGCTTGAACGTGGCAGCCGTCATGAGCGGCTCGTCCGGAAAGTACGGCGACCAGCAGCGATTCAGCGCGTCGACGAGAAGCGCCACATCGTCGGTGCGGCAGAAACGATACGCCGACATGCCTCGGGCCTTCCTGGATCGATCAACTCTGGCGAGGACTCGCCGACAGCGATCTCACCTCGTTGAGATAACCGCCTCCTGCCGGAGCTTCGTCCGCGGCGACCTGTGTCGAGCCGTGGCGGGGATCGACCGTGTCCGGGATTACCACCGGAGGAGCCGCCGGAACGTGAGCCGCCGGAACCTGAGCCGGTCTGTCCGCTGCGGTGCTCTTGCCCTGCGACGGGTAAGTCGCCATCATCTCGGCCATCATCCGCTTGCCGATTTCGATGCCGTCTTCGACGAGCGCAAGATCGATGACCGCCGCGCCGCGTTCGCGCGCCAGTTCCTCGATTCTCTCCTGTGTCTGGTTCCGCATGAAGCCCGCCGGAACACGGAGAATCCGCGGCACGGCGTCGCTGGTCCAGGTGAACGTCGAGATCAGGGGATTCTTCCTGTCGTCGCGAGCGATGAGTCTCGCCTCGCCGGCGGCAGCGGGAGCCGTCGGCTC
>JBBWZJ010000072.1:0-2721 GCA_039648985.1 Acidobacteriota bacterium
TGCGGTGCACCTGGCGCGGGAAGTACTCCTCGATCTTCTTGCCGTTGATCCAGGTGTCGCCGTCGCCGGGACGCAGGATCACGCGCGCGACGGAGGTCTTGCGCTTGCCGGTGCCGAGATACTGAGCAGGAGTCGCCATTTACACCTCGAGGGTAGTCGGTTCCTGGGCGTCGTGCGGATGCTCAGGGCCGGCATAGATCTTCAGCTTGGTCAGTTGGGCGCGGCCGAGCTTGTTGCGGGGGAGCATTCCCTTGACGGCCTTGCGCAGGACTTCGGTCGGCTGCCTGTCGAGCTGCTCGCGCAGCGTGCGCTCGCGGAGGCCGCCGGGATACCCGGAATGCTTGTAGTACATCTTCTGCTCGAGCTTCTTGCCGGTGACGGCGATCTTCTCGGCGTTGATCACGACCACGAAGTCACCCGTGTCGACGTGCGGGGTGAAGACGGTCTTGCCCTTGCCGCGCAGGCGGTCGGCGATCTGGGTCGCGATCCTGCCCAGGGTCTTCCCCTCGGCATCCACGAGATACCAGTCGCGCGTGATTTCGCCGGGCTTGGCGCTGTACGTCTTCATCAAAGAGAATCCTGAAAAAAGGACGGACAAGGGCGTCCGCCGGGCCGGAATGGTAGCAGCGGTCAGGCTTCCGCGCCGACGACTGACGTTCCGGCGCGGGAGCCGTTCCCGGCCACCCAGGCCGCCGCCAAGACCGCCAGGCCGGCGGCGCCCACCGCCAGGGGCACGGAACCGCCGGCGCCCGTGTAGATCACCCCGCCGCCCAGGGCGAGGGCGGCGGCGGCCATGCTCGAGATGAGGTCGGTGGCCCCGATCAGGCGTCCTCGCTCCCCCGGGCCTGCGAGATCGACCAGCTCCGTCGTGGCGGCGACGTAGGCGAGGCACCAGCCGAGCCCGAGCCCGAACAGCGAGAGGCTCATGCCGGCGATGCTGTCGAGCCAGGCGAGGCCCGCGTTCGAGCCTGCCATCACGAGCAGCCCCGCCACCATCGCGGTCCGGCGACCGAGTCGCTCGATCACGTCGCCGATGATCAGCACGAGGCCGTACATCCCGACGATGTGCAGGCTGATGATCGTGAAGATCGAGCCCTGCGCGTGATGGTGGCCGACCGCCACGTAGCCCGCGAGATTCATGACGCCCGCCATCACGGCGAAGCTGCCGACGGCGGCGACCATCGCGGTTGCCACGCCCGGCCGTCTGAGGATCTCCCTCAGCGGCGAGGCTCCGGTCGCCTGTTCCGGCGTCGCGTAGCGGGTGGAGAACTCCTTGGGATCGGGTCGCACCCCGAATGACAGCAGGAACCCGACGATCGTGAACCCACCGGCGGCGAACCACGGAACGACGAGGTCGTGCGCGTGCAGCGAACGGCCCGCGAACATCGGGCCGAAGACGAGTGGTCCCCAGATCGCACCGGAGACGACGCCGAAGAGGACGATCGACATGCCGCGTGCTCGGCGCTCGGGCGGGAACATCTCGGCGGCCGCCGCCCGCGAGAGCAGGACGATCGTCTGCCCTGCACCGCACATCCCGAGCCCGACGAAGACGAGCGCGCCCGAACGCAGCGCACAACCGCCGCCGGTGACCCATGGCCCCAGCGTGCCGAGCACGAACCCCGCGCGGATAACAGGCATGCGCCCGATGCGGTCGGAGATGCGGCCGGCCGGCCCGACGGCGACCGCGCCCGCGATCAGGAAGACGGCGGGGCCGAGGCCGAGGATGCCCTTGACGCCGGTGACGCTCACGATCGTGACCGTGCCGAGGGCGACCGCGAGCTGGATCATCCCGGACTGGAAGACGAGCCCGCCGGCCAGGAGAAGCGCGTTGCGCCGGACCGGGCTCACCGGTCGATTAGATCACGATAGAAGTTCATCCATGAGCGAGCGCATCGAGATCCGCACGCTGACGGACGGCGGCCAGCAGCCGGCGGAGATCGCGCAGGCGGTCGCAGAGTTCATCGACGGGGCGCAGCGGACGCTCGACCTCGCGCAGTACGACTTCAAGCTCGGCGAGGAGACCGCGGCGATCGTCGGAGACGCGATCAGGCGTGCCGACGCACGCGGCGTCCACGTGCGCTTCGTCTTCAACGTCGACTACGCCAATCCGATCCCGGTGCCCCCGCCGCCGGAGCCCGACGTGCAGCTGATCGCGACGCTGCCCGTCGAGGGCAAGCCGATCGCCGGCATTCCCGACCTGATGCACCACAAGTACGTGATCCGCGACAGCGAATCGGTGTGGACCGGGTCGATGAACTGGACGGACGACTCGTGGTCGCGGCAGGAGAACGTGATCGCGATCGTCCACTCTGCAGCGATCGCGAAGGCGTACGACCTCGACTTCGGCCAGCTCTGGACGACCGGCGACGTCGAGCACACGGGCTTCGTCGACCCGCGCTGGGACGACCACCTCGTCCGCGCCTGGTTCACACCGGGGCACGGCGAGGACCTGAGCGCGCGGATCGCGAAGATGATCAGGCGCGCCCGGAAGCGCGTCCGGATCTGCTCGCCGCTGATCACGACCGGGCCTGTGCTCGGGACGCTCGCGCAGGTGATCGCGGACGGCACGGTGGATGTCGCGGGGTGCGTCGACGCGACCCAGGTGCGCGAGGTGATCCACCAGTGGCGGGCGAACCGCAACGTCTCCTGGAAGCTCCCGCTGCTGCAGCAGGTGATGGCCGGGCCGTTCACCGGCAAGGTCTCGACCCCGTACGGCGACGG
>JBBWZJ010000075.1:0-13026 GCA_039648985.1 Acidobacteriota bacterium
GGATCGCCCCGAGGTTCGATTCGCCTTGTCGTAAGAGGCTTTGAAAATGTACTGCACCCCTGTCCGGCGGGCGATCTCGCGGATCGCCATTGCCGTTTCGAGGGCATGCGATTCGGATTCGATGACACAGGGGCCGGCGATGAGCACGAGGGGGGAGCCGCCGCCGATCGTGAGCCCGCCGAACTTGATCGCCTCCACGCCGCCTACCCGACCACGGTTGCGGCGTCGTGCTGGTGCGCCGACAGCTTTCGACGATGGCTCGCTTCGACGAAGCCCGCGAAGAGCGGATGCGGCTTGAGCGGTTTCGACTTGAACTCGGGGTGGAACTGTACCGCCACGTACCAGGGGTGCGACGGCAGCTCGATGATCTCGACGAACTTGCCGTCGAGCGAGCGGCCGACGATCTGGAGGCCCTTGTCGGCGAGCGCCTGTTCGAAGAGACAGTTGAACTCGTACCGATGCCGGTGGCGTTCGCTGATTACCGGCTCGCCATAGAGGCGGTGCGCGAGCGACCCCGGAGTGAGCTGGCAGTCGTAGGATCCCAGCCGCATCGTGCCGCCCAGGTCGTCCACGCCGAGCAGGTCGCGCAGCTTGTAAATGACGTTGTGCGGCGTGTCCGGCGCGCACTCGGTCGAGTCCGCCTGCGAGAGGCCGCAGACGTGGCGCGCATATTCCACCGCCGCCCACTGGAACCCATAGCAGATCCCGAAAAACGGGATGCCGCGCTCCCGCGCCACTTCCGCCGCGCGCATCATCCCCCGGGTGCCCCGATCGCCAAACCCGCCCGGGACGAGGATGCCGCTCGCGCCGTCCAGCAGCTGCTCCCCGCCCGGCTGCTCGAGCGCCTCGGCCTCGACCCAGCGGATGTTGATCCGCAGGCGGTGCTTGAACCCGCCGTGATAGAGCGCTTCGTTGAGGCTCTTGTACGAATCCTCGTACCCGACGTACTTGCCCACCACGTGGATCGTGACCTCGTCCGACGGGTGCTTGATCCGGTCCACGAGGTCCACCCACGCGCCCATCCGCGCTTCGGTCTGCGGGAGGTGCAGCCGGTTCAGGACGATGCGATCCAGCCCCTCGGCGGCGAGCACCAGCGGCACTTCGTAGATGCTCGAAACATCCTTCGCGGTGATGACGGCTTCTTCGTCGACGTCGCAGAAGAGCGCGATCTTGCGTTTGATGTCCTGATCGAGAAAGCGATCGGTCCGGCAGAGGAGGATGTCCGGCTGGATGCCGATGGCGCGCAGGTCGCGCACGCTGTGCTGCGTGGGCTTCGTCTTCAGCTCGCCGGCCGCCCCGATGAAGGGCACCAGCGTCAGGTGGATATAGAGCGTGTTCTCGCGGCCGACGTCCTGCCGCAGCTGCCGGATCGCTTCGACGAACGGAAGGCTCTCGATGTCGCCCACCGTACCGCCGATCTCGACGAGGACGATGTCCACGTCTTTGGCCACCGCGCGGATGCTGTCCTTGATCTCGTTGGTGATGTGCGGAATCACCTGGACGGTTCGCCCGAGGTAATCCCCGCGCCGCTCCTTCTGGATGACCGACAGATAGATCTTGCCGGTGGTCCAGTTGTTGTTGCGCGTCGTGATCTGATTGGTGAACCGCTCGTAGTGCCCGAGATCCAGATCCGTTTCTGCCCCGTCGTCGGTGACGTAGACCTCGCCGTGCTGGTACGGGCTCATCGTGCCGGGATCGACGTTGATGTACGGATCGAACTTCTGCAGCGCGACCTTGTAGCCGTGGCCTTCGAGGAGGGCACCGATCGAGGCCGCCGCAAGCCCCTTGCCGAGAGACGACACGACGCCCCCCGTCACCAGGATGTACTTGACCGGCCGCTCGCGTCCGTCGTTGCTGTTTGTCGCCGTGTGATCCTGCATCGTCCTCTCTCTCGGGGGTAACTAGGCCGGGCGCGCACTCACGGGTTCCGGAGCTTCGGATTTCGACAGAATGGCGCGGACGCGCGCGAGATCGTCGGGCGTGTCCACGCCGATGCTGTCGAACGCGGTCTCGACCGCCTTGATGCGAATTCCGTACTCGAGCGCCCGCAGCTGTTCGAGTGCCTCGGAGCGTTCCATCGCGGTCGGCGGCAGCGCGGCGAGCCGCAGGAGGCAGGCGCGCCGATAGACGTACAGGCCGACGTGGCGCCACGCCGGCGCGGCGGGACAATCGTGCCGCGCAAAGGGAATGGGCGCGCGCGAGAAGTACATCGCAAAATCGGTGCGATCGACGACGACTTTGGTGACGTTCGGGTTCTGCCGCTCTTCGTCGCTGTCGATCCGGCGCCGGAGCGTGCTCATCATGAGGGTCTCGTCAGTCGCGAATGGAGCGACCGCCTCGTCGATCATCGCAGGCTCGATGAGCGGTTCATCCCCCTGAACGTTCACGATCAGCTCGCACTGCAGCTCGGCAGCGACTTCCGCGATCCGGTCGGTGCCGCTCTGGTGCGCGGGGGACGTCAGTCGCGCCTCGCCGCCAAACGCCAGGACGGCGCGCAGAATCCGCTCGTCGTCTGTCGCCACGATCACGGCGGAGATCGAACGCGCCGCGGCGGTGCGCCGGTAGACGTGTTCGATCATCGAGCGTCCGCCGATCTCGGCCAGAGCCTTTCCCGGGAGACGGGACGATTGGTATCGCGCGGGGATGACAGCGACTGCGGAAGCGATGGTGTAAGTGGAAGGCCCGGAGCTGGAAACAGGGGGCACGGCAAATCTTACCACAACTGCACAGCGCGTCCGGGACGATCGACAGGTCCCGCGGGCCCTCTGCCATGCTGGACGTCCCGCGCCCCTGGAGAGAAGACGTGCCCCGAGGCCTCGGCAACCGCGCGCTTCTCAACGTCGATGCCAGGTAGTAAGATGATTCCGTTCTGTCCTGCGGATCCGGACCGTGCGGATCCTGAAAGCTGCCACCATGGCTCCTGCTCGCGCTGCGGCGTACCTCGGCGGAGCGACCCTGCTGGTCGCGTGGCTCGCGTCCGCGGCCGGTGTTGCGCGCGCGCGTCCGTCACCCAGGGTCGATCCCCGTCCAGCGGATCTCGTGCAGCTGGATGCGGTGGCCACGAATGTCCAGTCGCAGGCCTTCAGACTGCGCGCGAGGCTCGCCGCCGCCCCCGCACCCGATGGTCCGCGCCGCAACCCCTTCATCTTCGGCGTGCGCGAATCTCAGGTCCGTGCTGTCGCGACGACGTTCCGTCCCAGAGTCGTCGAAGCTCCGGCAGTGCCGGTCGTGCCCGATATGGTGCTCGAGCTCGTTGGGGTCGCCGAGCAGAAGACCGACGGACGAGTCAAGCGCACCGCCATGGTGGCGGCACCCGGCGATCAGCTGTTCATGGTATCGGAGGGGCAGGAGCTCGCGAACCGGTACCGCGTCAGCGCCGTCGGCGCCGACGCGGTCGAATTGACGGACCTCGTGACCGGTTCTACGCGGCGCCTCGGCCTAAAGTAAGCAGATTTACCGCTTTGATCGCGGACGCCTTGCGCAGCTCCGCCACCGCTCTGGCATCCGCCGACTCGCTGCGGCCCGTCTGATCCAGATTGACGACGCCCACTGCGCCACCCTCGCGGCGCCCGAGTGCGAAGCTTCCGATATTGATCCCGTGGCGGCCGAGAATCGTTCCGACCTCGCCGATGACGCCTGGCCGATCGTCATTCCGGATGACGAGCAGCGACCCATCGACGAGCGGAACCTCCACGTCGACCCCGTCGAGCTGCGTGAGTCGCGGGCTGTCGCCTTCGAAGACGGTGCCCTCGATCCAGCACTCGCCGCTGGTGGTCTGCAGCTTGACGGACAGCATGTTGGCAAAGGACCGTGGTCGCGAGCTGCGGGACTCGACGACTTCGATGCCCCGCTCGGCCGCGATGGCGCGCGCGTTCACGACGGTCACACTCGACGACAAAATGGGCTTCAGGACACCCGCGACGACAGCGCTCGCGATGAATTCGGCGTGGCTGCTCACGAGCGGACCGTAGTAGCGGATGCCGACCGACTGCGTACGGCCGTCCGCCAGTTGTGACACGACGGCCCCCATGCGCTCCGCCAGCAGGATGAAGGGGCGCACCCGCGCGAACTCTTCGCCGCGAATCCCGGGGAAGTTCACGGCGTTTCGAATGACCCCCTCCTGCAGGAAATCGCGGAGTGCGATGACGGTTTCGATCCCGACCTGTTCCTGCGCCTCGACGGTCGACGCCGCGATGTGGGGCGTCGCAACCACTTGCGGCAGTTTGGCGAGCCGCCAGTCGGCGGGTGGCTCTTTCTGAAACACGTCGAGTCCGGCACCCGCCACCTGACGCATCTCGATCGCGTCGGCCAGCGCGCTTTCGTCGATCAGCTCGCCGCGCGCGGTGTTCACGATCCGGACACCCGGCTTGCATTTCGCGAAACGCGCCGCATCGAACAGGTGCCGTGTCTCCGGCGTGGAGGGCAGGTGGAGGGTGATGTAGTCGGCCTGCGCACAGAGCTCGTCGAGCGAGAGCAGCTGGATCCCCATTGTCGCGGCGACCTGCTCGGAGATGAACGGATCGTGGGCGACGAGGCTCATCCCGAATGCCCGGGCGCGCGATCCCACCTCCTGGCCGATCCGTCCGAGCCCGACGATGCCGAGCGTCTTGCCCCGCAGCTCTCCGCCGGTCAGTTTCTTCTTCTCCCAGACGCCGGCCTTCATATAAGCGTCAGCCGCCGGAATCGAACGCGAGAGCGACAGCATCAACGCCACCGCGAGCTCAGCGACGCTGATGCTGTTCGCGCCGGGAGCGTTCATGACGACGATGCCGCGTTCGGTGGCGGTCTTGACGTCGACGTTGTCCACCCCGGTACCCGCGCGGGCAATCGCCCGCAGCCGGGGCGCCGCCGTCATGAGGGCTGCCGTCACCTTGGTGGCGCTGCGGACAACGAGGGCGTCGGCTTCAGCGAGATCGCGTGCGAGCTCGTCGGCCGGGCGGCCGCTGCGCGCGTCGATGCTCCATCCCGGCACACTGCGCAGGAGCTCGACGGCGGACGAGGGGAGTTGATCGGCGATGACAATGTGCATGGTGCGTTTGCTAGGCTCCAGTGGAATCCGGGAGGGAACTCGGTCGATGCTCTTAAGTATAATGTCGTGTTCCGTCGAACGGTATGCGCACGCCGTCGCGTCAGTGCGCGCACCAACCTGGTGCAAACCGCTCGAAACTGCGGATTGACGCGGGGCGATGTGCACAGCCGGTTCTGATTTCCACAAGCTTTTCCACAGTTTCTGTGTAGATCGAATCAGCTGTGACGGTGATGTGACCTAAATTCCCTATGCCGAACTTCACGATCCTCAAGGCGCCATCCTCCGGCACGCCAATCACGCGAAATGGCGGCCGCCTCGTAGTTCCCGACGACCCGATCGTGCCGTTCATCGAAGGAGACGGCACCGGACCAGACATCTGGCGCGCGAGCGTCCGGGTGTTCGACGCCGCCGTGCAGAAAGCGTTCAGCGGAAAGAAGCGGATCGCGTGGTTCGAGGTGCCGGCCGGCGAGAAGGCGAAGCAGCAGTATGACGAGTGGCTGCCAAACGACACGCTCGAAGCCGTTCGCGCCTACAAGGTGGCGATCAAGGGGCCGCTCACGACCCCGGTCGGGGGCGGCATCCGCAGCCTGAACGTGACACTGCGTCAGGTGCTCGATCTCTATGCCTGCGTGCGGCCGGTCCGGTACTTCACCGGGACCCCGGCGCCGGTCACGCATCCCGAGCGGATGGACGTCGTCATCTTCCGCGAGAACACGGAAGACGTGTATGCGGGCATCGAGTGGGCGAAGGGGACGCCCGAAGCCGCCAAAGTGATTGCGTTCCTCGAACGGGAAATGGGCAAGCGCATACGGTCCGACTCGGGGATTGGCATCAAGCCGATCTCGGAGTTCGGCACGAAGCGCCTCGTCCGCATGGCGCTCCAGTATGCCGTGGACAACAAGCGCCGGACGCTGACCCTGGTGCACAAGGGGAACATCATGAAGTTCACCGAGGGGGCGTTCCGCGACTGGGGCTACGAGGTTGCCACCTCGGAGTTCCGCGAGCATGTCGTGACCGAGGACGAAGTGGGGAAGGGCGCATCGCGCGACGGCAAGGTGCTCGTCAACGACCGGATCGCCGACAGCGTGTTCCAGCAGATCCTGACGCGGACCGCTGACTACGACGTGTTCGCGTGCCCGAACCTCAATGGGGATTACCTGTCGGACGCCTGCGCGGCGCAGGTCGGGGGCCTCGGAATCGCGCCGGGGGCGAACATCGGCGACGATATCGGGTTCTTCGAGGCGACGCACGGCACGGCCCCCAAGTACGCCGGCAAGGATGTCATCAACCCCGGATCGGTCATCCTCTCAGGGGTCATGATGCTGCGGTATCTCGGCTGGGGCGGGGCGGCGGACCTGATCGAGCGCGGGCTCGAGCAGACGATCAAGGACAAGAAAGTCACGTACGACCTCGCGCGTCAGATGGAGGGCGCGACCGAGCTCAAGACCTCGGCGTTCGGCGACGCGATCATCGCGCACATGTAGGGCAGGACAACGTCATGAACAGAAAAGTCACGGTGGTCGGCGGGGCCGGCGCGGTGGGCGCCACCGTCGCGCGCGCGATCGCGGACAGGGAGCTCGCCGATGTCGTCATCATCGACATCGCGGATCAGAAGGCAGCCGGCATCGGCCTCGACATGCTCGAGGCGTGTCCGATCGAGGGGTCTGACTCACGCGTGGTTGGATACGGCGCCAATGAGGAGGGGTGGGCGCAGACCGCCGATTCCGACGTGGTTGTGATCACCTCCGGCGTTCCGCGGAAGCCCGGCATGAGCCGCGACGACCTGCTGAACGTGAACTTCAAGATCATGCAATCGGTTACGGAGCAGATCGTCAAGTACTCGCCCCACACGATCATCGTCCCGGTCGCGAATCCGCTCGATGCGATGTGCCAGGCCGTGTACCGCTTGAGCAAGTTTCCGCGCGAGCGCGTCATCGGCATGGCGGGCGTGCTGGACTCCGCGCGGATGCGCGCGTTCATCGCGATGGAAACGGGTGTGTCGGTCGAGAGCATCCACGCCTTCGTGCTCGGGGGCCATGGCGATACGATGGTGCCGCTTCCGCGGTATTCGACGATCGCGGGCATCCCGCTGCCCGATTACCCCGGGCTGACGGCCGAGAAGATCGCCGCGATCGGCGTGCGTACGGCGAACGGCGGCGCCGAGATCACGAAGATGGTGGGCACCAGCGCGTGGTACGCGCCGGGGTCGGCCGCCGCCGAGATGGTCGAGATCATCCTGAAGGACAAGAAGAAGATCGTGCCCTGCTCAGTATTTCTCCAGGGGGAGTACGGGATTCACGACCTGTTCGTCGGCGTCCCGGTCAAACTCGGCGCGCGCGGTGTCGAGCAGATCATTCAGATCAAGCTGACGCCCGACGAAGATGCGGCCCTCAAGAAGTCGGCCGCGGCCGTAAAGGAACTGACGGACGTGATCAAGGTCTGACGCGCCGCGGCCCCGTGCGCGCTCAGCCCGCGCGCACGGGACTCCCACCTCGGCCGATTTGCGAAAACATGTAAGAAGCACTCGATCGCCCGTGCGACCCGTACCTTCTTACGCACTAATTTCCCACCGCGGCCTTTCTCATCCGATCGTTTTTGCTCCCGAACTCGCCGTGTGCGCCGCAGCTGAGCTCGCGCACAGCACGGGCAGATCTCTTGCTCGATTCCTGATAACCCTGCGAGGCTGAGAGCTGTCGAGACGGACCAATCAGGAATGACCCATGTTTCCGCTGTTTCTCATAAAGGCGCCCGTGCAAGACGTGTCGCAATTGCTCTGTCGTCCGCGCTCCTCGGATCGGCTCACTTTGTCGCGGCTCAGGCACCGCCGACGCCGTGGGTAGCGAAGGACATCGGGAGCCCGGCAATCGCGGGGAGCACGACGTACAACGCCGGCACCTATACCGTCAGTGCCGCCAACCGGGACATCTGGAGCACGGCCGATCAGTTTCACTTCATCTACCAGCAAGTCACGGGTGACGTCGATATCGTCGTGCGTGTGCAATCGATCTCCCAGGCACACGTGTGGTCGAAAACCGGTGTCATGATTCGCGAAACGCTGTCGCCCGGATCCAGGCACGCGTTCGCGCTGCTCGCGGCGGCTCGAGGCTACGGATTCCACACCCGCATAGATCCGGGCGGTTATTCCAACGCGATCTCGGGTGTGCAGGGTGTGGCTCCGGGATGGGTACGGCTCGTACGCACCGGTTCTCAAATCGAGGCCTTTCGTTCGACAAACGGCACGACGTGGACGTCGATGGGCGTCGACGTCGTCCCGATGGTGCCGACCGTCTATGTGGGTATCGCCACGACGAGCCACAACGCGTCGGTGCGGACGAAAGCAGTGCTGACGAATCTGAACGTGACGGCCTCAGCTACACCGAATCAGCCACCGACGGTCAGCCTGACGGCGCCCGCAAACGGCGCCACCTATGTCGCGCCGGCCTCGGTCGCGCTGACCGCATCGGCGGCAGACGCGGACGGCACCGTCGCCAAGGTGGAGTTCTATGCGGGCGCGACGCTGCTTGCGACGGACACGACCGCGCCATACAGCTTCACCTGGGGTTCAGTGGCCGCCGGCACCTACTCGCTGACCGCCGTCGCGTATGACAACACGGGAGCCCGCGTCACCTCGTCCGCCGTGGGTATCACGGTGAGCGGCCCGGCGGCGACAACGACGGCCCCGACGGCTGTCGCGTTCCACGCCTCCGCGGACCACGCGATCGTGACGAGCTACCGGCTGGATATCTTCGCCAGCGGCGCAAATCCAGCCACGGCCGCTGCGATCGCGACCGCGGACCTCGGAAAGCCGGCGCTCGATGCGAACGGCGACATCACCGTGAACGAGGCCACACTCTTCAATGGCCTCGCGGCGGGAAGCTATCAGGCGACGGTGAGTGCAATCGGGAGCGGCGGCGCGTCTCGAAGCGCCGCGGTGACGTTCACGCGCTGATCGGCACAGGGCAGGCGGCTGGGCGATGCTGCCGTTGCGGCACGCATCGCCCGGCGTTTCTCAAGCCTTGACGGGTTTCTCGCCGGCAAGGAACCGATCCACGCGCCCCGCGAGATCGGTCAGATAGGTGGCGTCACCGCCGTTCACCTCGGTTGTGACGAAGCCGTTGTATTTCACCTCCGAAAACGCCCGACGCACTTCCGGCCAGTCGATGTCCCCTTCGCCCAGGTTCTTCCACGTAAAACTGCCGTTCTGTCGATCCAGTTTGAAGTCCTTGAGATGCACCTTGGCGATGCGCGGACCCAAGGTCCGAATCCAGTCCTGCGGATACCCGTAAAAAACGATGTTCCCCACGTCGAAGTAGGCGCGCAGCAGCGGCGACTCGAACTCGTCGACGTAGCGGACGAACTCGAGCGGACTCAGGAGAAACTTGTTCCACACCTCTTCGACCGCGATGACTACGTTCAGATCCTTGGCGACCGGAAGCAGCCGCTCGCGGATGACCCGCTGCGAACGCGTCCACGCGTCCTTGTAGGACGTTTTCGGGTCGACGACCGCCGGAACCAGCAGCACCGCGTCCGCGCCCCACAGCTTCGCGTTCTTGAGCGACGTCTCCATGCCCTGAACGCTACGCGTCACGACGTCGGGATCGCTGCTGGACAGCGGCAGCTTCCAGTGATCCGAGTTCATGACGGAGTGGATACGAAGGCCGGCCTTGGTCGCAGCCTCCTTGATTTCGGCCGCCTCGTCGGCAGCGGTCACCGTCTGCATCTCGACCGCGGCAAACCCGGCGGTACGGGCCATGGCAAAGCGCTCCGCATACGGCAGCGTCTTTGGCAACATCGAGATCAGAACGGATTTGCGGATGGATCCCGCGGCAGCCGGTGCGGCAGGGGTCTGTTCGGCCGCGGTGCCACGGATGGCCGAACCGCCGGCGACGGCGACGGCAGCCACGGATTTCAGGAACGTGCGACGGTCACTCATGGAAGGCTCCTCGGGAACCGCCCCAGCGGTTCGGTGTCATTTATGTCCGCTACTCGCGGTTGACCAGCATCGCCCGGGCATACTCCCGGTTCATCCGCGCGATGTTGGTGATCGGAATTTCCTTCGGGCACACGGCTTCGCATTCTCCCTCATTCGAGCAGCTGCCGAAGCCTTCGCTGTCGTGCCGCTCGACCATCTGCACGACCCGCCGGTATCGTTCGACCTGCCCCTGGGGGAGCAGCGCCAGGTGGCTCAACTTGGCGGACGTGAAGAGCGCAGCCGATGCATTCTTGCACGACGCCACGCACGCGCCGCACGCAATGCACGCCGCCGAGTCCATGGCCTTGTCCGCCATGGTCTTGGGGATGAGAATGGCGTTCGCGTCCTGGGGGCCCCCGGCGTTGATCGACGTGTACCCGCCCGCCTGGATGATCCGGTCGAATGCGCTCCGGTCGGTGATCAGATCCTTGACGAGCGGAAACGCCTTCGCGCGCCAGGGCTCGAGCGTCAGGGTGTCGCCGTCCTTGAACCGGCGCATGTGCAGCTGGCAGACGGTGGTGCCCGGATCGGGCCCGTGCGGAACCCCGTTCACCATGAACCCGCACGTGCCGCAGATCCCCTCGCGGCAGTCCGAATCGAATGCGATTGGATCTGCGCCGCTGACGATAAGCCCCTCGTTCACGACGTCGAGCATCTCGAGGAACGACATGTCGGGCGAGACGTCTTCCGCCGTGTATGGGACGAACTGGCCCGGCTTGTCAGGCCCCGCCTGTCGCCAGACCTTCAGGTGAATGCGCATCACTTGTAACTTCTCTGGCTCGGTTTCACGTATTCGAACGTGAGCGGTTCCTTGTGCAGCGCGGGCGTTCTGCCGACGCCCTGGAATTGCCACGCCGCCACGTAGGTGAAGCGCTCGTCGTCGCGCAGCGCCTCACCATCGGGCGTCTGACTCTCTTCGCGGAAATGTCCTCCGCACGATTCGGTGCGGTGGAGCGCGTCGAGCGCCAGCAGCTCGCCGAACTCGAGGTAATCCGCGACGCGTCCGGCGTATTCCAGATTCTTGTTCACGTTGTTCTGCGGCCCGGGCACCGAGACGTTCTGCCAGAATTCCTCGCGAACCTGCGGAATGCGCGCCAGGGCGCGTCGCAGTCCCGCGTCAGTCCGGGCCATCCCCACGTCGTCCCACAGGATGGCGCCGAGCTCGCGGTGGAGTTGGCGCGGCGTCTTGGTGCCCTTGACCGACAGCAGCCTGTCGATCTGCCCCTGCGCCGCGGCCTCGGCTTCCTTGAAGGCGTCGTGGTCCGTGGAGACAGGCGGGAGCGGAGTGCCGCCGAGATAATTGGCGAGCGTGTAGGGAATGACGAAGTATCCGTCGGCAAGTCCCTGCATCAGCGCGCTGGCCCCCAGGCGGTTGGCGCCGTGGTCCGAGAAGTTGGCCTCGCCGAGGACGTGGAGCCCAGGGATGGTGCTCATGAGATTGTAGTCGACCCACAGGCCGCCCATCGTGTAGTGGATCGCCGGGTAAATGCGCATCGGCGACTTGTACGGATCCTCGTCGGTGATCTTCGTGTACATGTCGAACAGGTTCCCGTAGCGCGCCTTGATCACGCTCGGGCCCAGTCGCTGGATGGCTTCACCGAAGTCGAGATAGACGGCGAGGCCGCTCTCGCCGACGCCTCGACCTTCGTCACAGACCGCCTTGGCGTTGCGCGACGCGACGTCGCGGGGCACCAGGTTGCCGAAGCTCGGATACCGGCGCTCCAGGTAGTAATCGCGTTCGGACTCCGGGATCTGGTCCGGCGGGCGGGTGTCTCCCTGTTTCTTCGGCACCCAGACGCGGCCGTCGTTGCGCAGGCTCTCGCTCATCAGCGTGAGCTTTGACTGGTGCGTGCCGGAGACCGGAATGCACGTGGGGTGAATTTGCGTGTAGCACGGATTGGCGAAGAACGCCCCCCGTTTGTGCGCGCGCCACGCGGCCGTCACGTTCGAGTTCACCGCGTTGGTGGAGAGATAGTACGCCGTTCCGTAGCCGCCGCTGCAGAGGAGGACCGCGTGCCCGGCATAGCGCTCGATCTCGCCCGTGACGAGATTTCGGACGACGATCCCGCGGGCCTGCCCGTTGACGACGACCAGATCGAGCATCTCGCGGCTCGAGAAGGACTGCACGGTCCCTTTCTCCACCTGCCGCATCATCGACTGGTAAGCGCCGAGCAGCAGCTGCTGGCCGGTCTGCCCGCGCGCATAGAAGGTCCGCGAGACCTGCGCGCCGCCGAACGAGCGGTTGTCGAGGAGGCCGCCGTACTCCCGCGCGAACGGCACGCCCTGCGCGACGCACTGATCGATGATGTTGACGCTCAACTGGGCCAGCCGGTAGACGTTGGCCTCGCGCGATCGGTAGTCCCCGCCCTTGACCGTGTCGTAGAACAGCCGCTGGATGCTGTCGCCGTCGTTCTGATAGTTCTTCGCTGCGTTGATACCACCCTGCGCCGCGATACTGTGCGCGCGCCGGGGACTGTCCTGGATGCAGAAGCTCAGCACGTTATAGCCAAGCTCGCCCAGGGTGGAGGCGGCGGACGCGCCCGCCAGGCCCGTGCCGACGATGATCACCGTGTATTTCCGCCGGTTGGCGGGGTTGACCAGCTTCGACTCGAAGCGATGGCGATCCCACTTTTCGGTGAGGGCGCCGGCGGGAATCTTGGGGTCGAGAACCATAAATCTGAAATCTTGATGCTCGAAATCTGGCGTCCAGCGTCGAATGTGAAGGCTGAGAACTGAAAGCTGAGAGCTAGTGCATCAGATACGCCCACACCGGGATGATGGCCAGGCCCCCGCCGATGAGAACCGCGACCACGATCCCCCACGTAGTCAGACGCCGCGTGTAGACGGGATGGTCCAGCCCGATTGACTGGAAGCTGCTCGAGATTCCATGCCGCAGGTGGAGGCCGACGAGGAGCGTTGCGGCGACGTAAAGGGCGACCCAGCCGGGGTGGCTGAAGACTTCGAACTCGGTGCGCGCGAGGTCGCGCATCGGAATCTCCCCCCCGGTCTCGTAATACGTGCCGAA
>JBBWZJ010000106.1:0-20110 GCA_039648985.1 Acidobacteriota bacterium
ACCGCCGCGAACGTCGCGGCTGAGGGCCGCATCTGGACGTTCACGACAGCCGGGACGGCCCCGCCGAACTCGCCGCCTCCACCACCCGATTCAGCCGCGCCGTCGGTGAACGTCTATGCGCCGGGCAACAACGCGACCGTCGCCGGCGGCATCGACGTGTACGCCAGCGCGTCGGACAACGTCGCCGTGGCCGGCGTCCAGTTCAAGCTGGACGGCTTCATTCTCGGCGCCGAGGACAGGAGCGCGCCGTTCAAGATCACGTGGGACACGCGGACGGCCTCGAACGGGCAGCACAGGCTGTCTGCAGTCGCACGTGACGCGGCCGGCAACAGCGCGACCGCCACGGACGTGATGGTCACCGTCACGAACGACGTTCCGCCGCCTGATACGACGCCGCCCTCCGTCTCCATCACGTTGCCCGCCGACGGGCAGACCGTGTCGGGCACGCTGCAAATCTCAGCGGACAGCTCGGACAATGTTGGTGTCGCCGGGGTGCAGCTGCAGGTGGACAGGACTCCGGTCGGGGCAGAAGACACCGTCGCTCCTTACGCGTTCTCGTGGATTACCACGTCGACCCCCAACGGGACCTACACCCTGACCGCCGTGGCGCGCGACGCGGCGGGGAACGTGGCGACGTCGGCGCCCGTCCGGGTGGTCGTGTCCAACGGAGGACCGCCGCCGCCCGCGGACGTCGTCCTGCGCGGCGGAGACGTGCCCACGTCGCTCGTCGGCAACTGGGTGCCGTTTTCGGACGCGACCGCCGCCGGCGGCACCGCGTTGTGGAATGTCGACCACGGGGCAGCCAAGATCGCCCCCGCGCTGGTGACGCCGAAGGCATATGTGGAGTTCAAGTTCGACGCGGTGCCGAACACTCCATACCATCTCTGGGTGCGGATGCGCGCCCAGAACGACTACTACGGCAACGACTCGATCCACGTGCAGTTCTCGGACGCGGTCACGAGCACCGGTGCGCCGGTCTACGGGATCGGCTCGATCAGTTCTGCCGAGGTCGTCCTGCAGGAAACCGATCTTGGCACGATCTCGGGATGGGGATGGGCCGATCAGGGCTGGAACGGTAAGGGCAACCCGATTGTTTTCTCGAGCTCGGACACGCACACGATTCGCATTCAGCAGCGCGAGGACGGCGTGTTCATCGATCAGATCGTGCTCTCTCCCGGCACGTACCTGGACCACGCTCCCGGACCGCAGCAGAAGGACAACACCTTCGTGACCCGGTGAGTCCGGGCGTTTCTACTTCGCGGGCAGCAGCCGGGCAAGAGGGACGCTGGCGATGGTGAACGGCAGCGTTTCCTTCTTGTCGGTCCGCGTGTTGAACTGCGTGTTGACCACCAGCAGCCGATCGCCAACCTTGGCGGCCGTTGCGGGCCACGCGAGCAGGGGATCGGTGAACCTGTTGATGACGGTTCCCTTCGCCAGGTCCGGCGAGAGGCGCACGGTGGCGATCTCGACGGCGGTCTGACGCACGACGTACAGGATGTCGCCGTCGAGGACGAGGCCGTCAGCCCCGGTCAGATCCGCGCCAGCGGTGTCGATCGCGCTCACCTGCTTCGTCTGGAGATCGATCCGGAACAGAAGCCCCTTCCCCATCTGGACGACAATCAGCGCGCGTCCATCGGCCGTCGCGGCGATCCCATTGAGGTTCGCTCCCTCGTAGTACTGGAGCGCGGTCCCGGTGAAATCGATCCAGGGTTCGAGGGGCCCAATCTCATGGCCTCTTGACTGGATCCGCCAGAGCGTCGGCGCAGTCGTATCGGTGAAATATGCCGCCCCGCCAACGACCGCGAGGTCGTTGATCAGACTCTTCGATGGCGCCGGGACTTCCAGCTGCTTGATCACCTGTCCACTGCGCGAATCCACGACCCAGAAGCGCCCGGTGCGCCCACCGGCAATCCAGAGCCGCCGCTCGCCGTCGATCTTCATGCCAAGGACAGCCGGGAACGTCGTCTCCCCCTTCGGGAGGAGCACGCCAGCTGGCGCCACGATCCGCGACGCATGAGTCTTCACGTCGATGCGGACGAGCGTCCCCGTCGCCGCGCTGCCGGTATACACCGCCGCGTCCGCAGGATCGTACGCAATGCCTTCGGGGAATGTGACGTCCCGCGGCAGCGCGAGCGTCTCGACGCCGCGTGAGGCGGCTGTCTGCGCGATGGCCGGCGCCGCCGTCAGCAGCGCGGCGAAAGTAATCAAGGCTGCGCGTCGCATCATTTCGAAATACTCCAGGGCCATGCGAGCGCCCGCGGGTGGGCGCCGCGATTCCGGTGTCGCGTGACACGATACTGCATTCCGCGGCTCAGTCCGCCGGGCTCGGCCTCAGGTGTCCTGAAACACAGGCCGGGTCGGATCGATCGCGAGCCAGCAGCCTGCACCGACCAGGAACAGCGCTCCCATCACGTACAACGGGAAGCTCCAGCTCCCGAACCAGACGACCGAGTACGCGACGAGCGGGGGACAGAGGAGGCTTGCCACCTGTCCCGCGGTATTCATCAGCGCGCCGACCACGCCGATATGGTTGCGGGCGACTTCACTGCACGTCCCCCACGCGGCGCCGAGCGTGAACATGCACGCGGCCGTCGCGATTGCGATCAGGACGGCTGCCGTGATCGGAGATGAGGCCGCGCCCGCGCCAATGAGTGCGAATGCCGAGACCAGGTACGCGGCGGCCCCGACCAGACACCGGCCGGTGCGCAGCCCGAGCCGCGCCGAGATGCGGTCCGTCACGACCCCGCCGAACAGATCGCTCGGCACGCTGACGAGCAGCGGCAGGCCGGCGAAGAAGCCGAGGGCCGTCGCGCGAAATCCGTGGCGCTCCTGCAGGTACGTGGGCAGCCAGGTGATGCAGAAATAAAAAATCATGCTGTTGGACGCATACATGATGCAGAGCGCCACGACGTTGCGATCCCGCAGCAGCCGCCACCAGAAACCGGCCGCGGCCACGTGCCCGATGTCCGCCGGGCGGTGCCGGAGGATGTACGCGGATTCGGCGGCGCTCACCGCGCGGTGCTCGGTGGGATCGTTTCGGAACCAGAGGTGCCACCACAGGGCCCAGATGAATCCCACCGAGCCGAAGATGACGAAAATGAGCCGCCAGCTCATGATCGGCAGCATCAGGACAATCAGGCTGGGCGTGAGCCCGCCGACGAGGTGTGCGCCGGCGAAAAAGATGCCCTGAACGGTCCCGCGCTCACGGCTCGGAATCCAGCGGGAGAACGTCCGTGCGACCGACGGCCAGGCCCCGGCCTCACCGGCGCCGAAGAGGAACCGGATGACGAGCATCGAGGCATAGCCGGACGCCGCGGCGGTCGCGGCCGTGAAGCAGGACCACCAGACGACGATCCGCGTCAGCACGGTGTGGGTGCCGGACCGATCGGCCCACCATGCGGTGGGAATCTCGAACATGGCATACGCGAGTGCGAACGAGCTGAAGACGTAGCCCATCTGAATCTTGGTCAGGTTCAGATCGCGCATGATGTCGGGCGCGAGCTTCGCGATGCAGACGCGATCGAGGTACGTGATCATCGCGAGCGCCGTCGCCATGGCGACGACGCGGTAGCGGACGTGCGTCTCGACGCTCATCGCCCCCTACCGGATAGCGGGGGACGGCCTCGAGTACGACGAGATGCTGATCGAAAAGATCTCCGCATCGGCAGCAAACTGGGTGGTCGTGTGCGTTCCGGGCGGAAACCGTCCCGTGTAGTTCAACCTGAAGGTGAGGCCGGCTGGCTGGTTCTCGAAGGTGATGAACTCGCGGGATTCAATCTCGCTCTGTTCGATGCGCACAACCTTTCCATAGACCTTCTCGACGTCGGCGACGGACGAGCCCGGATGGACGCCCGCCCGCGTGTGATACGCGGGGCTGAATGTCTCGATGGTCTTGATGGACTTCGACCACGCGATGGGTGCGGCGGCATCCGCCTCGTCGGCCGAGACAATCGCAGAGTCGTTCGTGGAGATCGTCACCTCGACGAGCGCAGCGCCGTCGCCATCCGAGGTCCGTTTGAAATTCGCGCGGGGCAGCGAACGGCGGAGCTCGGCCAGCGTCATGCCGAGTCGCACTGCGCCAACGGCGGACTCCGACACAACGCGAGCATCGGCTCTCGTCGCCGGCCCCCGCTGCGAGTCGCCGCCCGCCTGACTGCGTGTGACGACGTGGAGCCACGGTGGCCGAAGCGGTGCGGTGGAGGCAGGCCGTGCCGCGACGGCACCGAGCAGGACGACGAGGACAACGGCCGGCCGGCGGAGCGCATGAACAGGCATATGGCTGTAGGAAGACACCTGGGGTGGCGGCGAGTATACATGTGCAACGCCTGGGCGCCGCCAACGGAGACGCGGACGGGTGGTGACGACACTCGCCGGCGCTACGCCGGTGCCGGTACAGTGCTCTGATGCCTCGGAACGGCACGCCGATGATTCGACACCTCACCGACAACGACATGCAGGACGCGCTCGCGCTCAGCACGTCAGCGGGCTGGAACCAGCAGCTCGACGACTGGCGGATGCTGCGATCGATCTCCGCGGCGAGCTTCGGGGTCGAGAAGGACAGCCGGATCGTGGGGACCGCCATCGCGATCGACTACGGCCGGTTCGGCTGGATAGCGATGATGCTGGTGGCCCCCGCGTTCAGGGGTCAAGGGCTCGGCGCCCGCCTCCTGGAGGCTGCATTGAGCTCGCTCCCCTCCGATCGGCCGGTGCGGCTCGACGCGACGCCGGCCGGCCGGGCCCTGTACGAGCGATACGGGTTCGAGGATGAATCGAGACTCACGCGGTTCGTGATTCCAGCCGCGCCGCTCACGAGTCCCGGCGGAGCGCCAGCCACCCGTGCACTGACGACAGTGGATCTTCCACTCGTAAGCAGCGAGGATGCCGCAGTGTTTCGAGGCATCCGGAGCGCCGTGCTTGCGTGGACGCTCCAGCGAGCGCCGAACTACGCCTGGATCATCGAGGAGGCGGCGGGTCGGCCGCAATACGTGTTCGGCCGTCCCGGGCGCCTCTTCGACCAGATCGGCCCGGTGGTCGCAGCCGATGATCCCTCCGCGACTGCGCTCGTGCAGTCGGCGCTCGCGTCGGCTCACGGACGCAGCGTCGTCATCGATGCGTTCGAATCAGGCGGTGCGGTCCCGGCGTGGTTGCGCGCCTCGGGCTTTGCCGCCGAGCGTCCGCTTTTTCGGATGCGGCGGTCCCCGCCCGGAATGTCCCGCGCCACCGCTCCGCGGTCCCTGCGCATGACGGAATTCGCCATTGCGGGACCTGATTTCGGGTGAGCTTGCGTAGCCCGACGCCGTCGTCCAGGTCGGAGTGGCGAAACTCGAGCTGCTCGCCGAGCGGTAGAGCTGGCGAATCTTCGTCGATGGTCTTACTGACGCCCGATCAGCAACGGCACTTTCTCACCGAGGTTACGGGTGTTCCAGCCGCAGGATGCATCCCCTCGAAGTGATGGCTGAAGGGGAGCGCGCCCACCGCGCCGCGGGTGCATCACTATCCGTTGCGATGGCCTCGCTATCCGATCGGCTCCAGTACGACGGCGTCTGACGCGCGCTTGGCCGCGAATTCCTGCGTCGCCTCGGTACTCCTCCGCAAATCGGTCCGAACGTCGCCGGGACCGCCGCGTCGTACGTCCCCGCGGCCGCTCTTCGCCGGCGACCACGCTCGCGATCTCGGGTCGGACACCAGGCCGAAGGGGAACGGGCCGACGACGTTCCAGGACTGATTGCACGACTGACGGGCGGCGACCGCGTTCGTAATCCGGGCCTGAAACAAATTTCTGGCGCGCTCGATGCAAAGGTATAGTGAGCGCCGCGAAACATTGAGAGGCCGGGACGTGATGCCAGCACATCCTCCATTGATCGCTGCCGGTGCTATCGCGGGGGCCGCGACAACGGCGCTCCCCGCAGCGCAGGCGGGAACACCGCGGACCCAGGCACCTGCAGGACAGGTCCCGCCGCTCGCGAAGGCGGGGCATTTCGGCCATACGCTTCGGCTCCCGGATCAACTCGTTCACTTGCGCGCCGGTAAGCGGCGCGCTGCGCGGTCGTGGTGATGCGCCTGCACCCTGGAGCCGATCTCGGACGGTACGAAGTCATCGCCAAGATCGGCAGCGGCGGCATGGGGGACGTCTACCGCGCCCGCGACAAGAAACTCGGCACGATCGTCGCCCTCAAGACGATCACCGCCACATACGCCCGCGATCCCGGGTCGCAGCCGCGATTCGAGCGCGAGCGCAAGCTGACGGCACGTCTCGAACACCCGCACATCTGCCGCTTGCTCGATGCCGGTCGCAAAGGCGACATCGAGTATCTGGCGATGGAATACCTCGAAGGAGAGTCACTGGCCGCGCGTCTCGCACGCGGTGCGCTGCCCGTCGATGAAGCCATCGGATACGCAATCGAGATTGCCCAGGCACTGGAGCACGCGCACGCGCACGGCGTCATCCATCGCGATCTCAAACCGGCAAATGTGTTCGTGACGGCGACCGGCGCCAAGGTCCTCGATTTCGGACTGGCCAAGCAGCGGGTCGGGCTCGATCCGGAGGTGCTCGGAGGAGAGACTGCGCCGCTCGATTCGACGCAGGTCGGCACGGTCGTCGGCAGCGCGCCCTATATTGCGCCCGAGCGGCTCGAAGGTCGTGAAGCGGACGTGCGCAGCGACGTGTTCGCGTTCGGCCTTCTTCTCTACGAAATGCTGAAGGGCCGCCGGGCGTTCGACGCCAACTCGGCGGCGGGCGTGATCGCGGCGATCCTGTCCGCGGACCTGCCGCCCCTCGAGCTGAATCATCCAAAGGCCAGCGATCTCGAATGGGTCGTGCGCCGATGCGTTGCAAAACAGCCCGACGCACGGTGGCAGTCGATGGGCGATGTCAGAGCCGTGCTGAAGCGCATCGCCGGCCCGGGCTTCACGACACGGGAACCGGTTCGCTGGGGCCCCGGTGTTCTGATTCCGGCTATTGCGGTGGTGGCACTCGCGCTGACGGCGGCCGGCATCTGGCTCGCCTCTGGCCGATCGCAGACGCACGCAGCAGTCCTGCCAGTCACCTTTCCCGTGTATCCGCCGGCCGGCGCGGCCTTCACCCCGACTGAAGGAGCGCGGCAGACCCCGCAGCTCGCGCTCGCGCCGGACGGCGGCACGCTGGCGTTCGTGGCCACCGGTTCAGACGGCGTACCGCGAATATGGCTCCGCCCCCTCAACGGGGTCGAGGCCCGCGTTGTCGAGGGGACAGATGAAGCGTCGTATCCGTTCTGGTCTCCTGACGGCAAGTCGCTGGGCTTCTTTGCGGATGGATATCTGCGCCGGATCGAGCTCCCCGGCGGAACGCCACTCTCCCTGGCGCCTGCGCCTCATGGCCGGGGTGGCGCGTGGAGCGAGGACGGCCTGATTCTGTTTTCGCCGGACACAGCCGGACCCCTGCTGCGGGTGCCCGCGACGGGTGGCACTCCTGTCGAAGCGACGAAGCTCGCGACGGATCGCGGCGAGACGTCCCACCGCTTCCCCGTGTTCCTGCCCGGTGGACGACGCTTCCTGTATTACGGCCACGGCTCTGCGGAGGCATACGAGGGGCTGTACTTCGCATCGCTGGACCGGGCGGACACCACCCTGGTCGCGAACACTCATCACGGCGGAGCGTTCCTGCCGCCTAATCGGGTGCTGTTCCTGGCCGAGGAGACGTTGGTGTCGCGCACGCTCGACACTGAACATGGCATCGCCATGGGTGAGCCGGTGCTCGTCGCCGAGCACGTCGGTGGAACCAGCAATTTCTACGGCGCGTTCTGCGTCGCCCCGCGCGGTGTCCTGGCGTACGCCAGCGCTTCAGGAGCCTCGGACCTCGTCTGGATGGATCGGGCAGGCCGTGCCCTTCTCACCGTGTCGGCTTCACGACAGCACGTCGACTTTCGACTGTCGCCCGATGGCCGCCGGATCGCGGTGACCGAACTCGAGTCGAGCGGCGGCCAATCGGACATCTACGTCCTCGATCTCGAGCACGGCACACGTGAACGCATGACAACGTCGCGCTCCGACGAACAATCGCCGGTCTGGTCGCCGGATTCGACGCAGCTCGTGTACAGCTCGAACCGGCAGAGGGTCCACGATCTCTTCACGAAAGAGGCGATCGGAATGGCGCCGGAGCGCGCGCTCTTCACGTCCGGTTTCGCCAAGTACCCGACGAGCTGGTCTCGCGACGGCAAGTGGATCGCCTTTCACCAGACCGGCGACCGAACACGCTGGGATGTCGTCCTGATGCCGGCGACGGGCGGCAGTCCGAAGGTCTTGCTCGGTTCGCCCTCCACCGAGCGTCAGGCGCAGTTTTCGCCTGACAGCGGGTGGATCGCCTATACATCGGATGTATCGAAGCGGGATGAAGTCTACGTTCAGTCGCTTCACGACGAGTCAGTTCGCCGCCAGCTCTCCGTCAACGGCGGCCGTGACCCGCGATGGCGTGCGGACGGTAATGAGCTCTTCTATGTTTCGGCTGACGGCTACCTCATGGCGGTGACGGTGCGAAAGGGCGCGGGCGGAATCACCGGAGATCAGCCGCGCCGCTTGTTCCATACGTACGACGCGTCAACGCGGCCGCCATATTTGAGCAGTTACGATGTCTCGCCCGATGGGAGTCGATTCCTGGCGCGTGTCACCAAAGAGGACGTCCGCTCGCTTCCGCTCACCGTCATCGTCAACCCGTCGATCGCCGTTCAGCGGCCGTAGTGGGGTCAGGCTGGGCCTTCGAGCTGCGACTTGAGGCCGAGATTTCGGATCATCCGATGCAGATAGTTGGGATGCACCCCCAACAGGCGCGCCGCGCCGGTGTAACTTCGATTCGCCTCGCGGAATGCTTCGCGAATCAGCCGTACTTTGGTGTCGCGCACCCCGTCGTGCAGACGGGACAACTCGCCATTGTGTGACTGGGCGTTCTCGAGGAGCCACTCCGGCAGGTCTTCTGGAACGATTCGATCCGATACCCCCAGAACGACAGCGCGCTCGATCACGTTTTCGAGCTCGCGCGCGTTTCCCGGCCACTCGTGCTGCATCAGGTGCTTGAGCGCCGCGGCGGAGATCCCGCGCACGTGCCGATTCGCCTTCCGGGCAGAGCGATCGACAAAATGGTTCGCCAGGAGGGGGATGTCCTCGGTTCGCTCTCTCAACGGCGGCATGGCGATCGTGACGACGTTGAGCCGGTGATAGAGATCTCCACGGAACCGGCGGGCTGCCACTTCCTCGGGAAGCACCCGGTTGGTCGCCGAGATCACCCGCACGTCGATTTTGATCGGATGCGTGCCGCCGACCCGCTCGAACTCGCGCTCCTGCAGGACGCGCAGCAGCTTGCTCTGAAGCGAGGGCGCGAGCTCACCGACCTCATCGAGGAACACCGAGCCGCCGTTGGCGATTTCCAGCTTGCCCTTCTTCTGCGCCACGGCGCTCGTGAATGCGCCGCGCTCGTGGCCGAACAACTCGGTTTCGAGCAGCGTCTCGCTCAACGCCGCGCAGTTGATTGCGACGAAGGGCCGTTTCGCGCGGGCGCTGTTGAGGTGTATCGCGCGGGCGACGAGCTCCTTCCCCGTGCCGGTCTCGCCAACAATCAGCGCCGTCGCATCTGCGCGCGCGACTTTGGCGATGAGCTCGTACACCTTCGCCATTTTCGGACTGCGGCCGACCAGATTGGGGCCGATGTTCAGATCCGACTGCAGCCGCTCCGCTTCGTGCTCCAGCCATGCGACATGGCGCGCGTTTTCAATCGCCGGCGCCGCAATGCTGCCGATCGCCGCCAGCAGCTGCAAGTGCTCCTCGTCGAACGCCGGATGCCGCTGGGACGAAAGATAAATCGCCCCGAGCACTTCCCGAACCGCGATGGGCACGCACAGGATGTCGTGCGTGTCGCAGGCGAGCACGCCGACGCGTTCTGCGAGGACCTGCCGCAGAATCGCCCCGTTCACCTCGAATGGCTCGTCTCGGGCGTGGCGCGACTGCGCGACGGCCGGCTCGCCGCCGTCCACCGCCAGGACGGCGACATGGTCGGCCGGAACAGCATCGACGAGAAGATCCAGGAGCAGACGATGGATCTGCTCCTCCTTTCTGACCGCGTTCACGGCGGTGCTGATGTTCAGCAGCGCATGCAGCCCGCGCTCCGTGCGCGCGACATCGCGCGACGCCTCGCGAAAATCCCGTTGCAGATAGCGCGCGTCTTCGATCCGCAGGCTCTTGGCGGACGCCACGGGCGATTCGCTCGCCGGCGTCACAGACACCGCACCGGAGCCCGGCCATTTTGCGACGAACACCAGGACCGATTCACCAACCTGGATGCGATCGCCGTCGGCGAGTGTGTGATCGGTGATCTGCATGCCGTTCACGAACGTGCCGTTTGAGCTGCCGAGGTCGCGGATCTCCAGTTGCCGGGACAGGAGCCGGAGCGCGCAATGTCGCCGGGAGAGCGACGGATCGGGGAGGCAAATCTGGTTCGATGGATCGCGTCCGACGGTCAGCTCCGAACCGTTCAACGCGACGACCTCACCACAGAGCGGCCCTGCAACGACGACGAGCCGAGACTGTTCCAGCGCGATTGTTGCGGGTGAAGACATACGACTTCCCGATTCGGCTGGCCAGGCGGGGACGTCGGACCCCTGGTGACGAGCGGAACGATTGTAGCATCCCGCGCCATTCGTCGAACTCAGCAGACGGTCGCGCCGATCGGGCATCCCCAGCGGACAGCACGCTAACCCGACCGGTAGCCTTTCAGCCCCCGGACAGGCGCGCTCATGTCCGCGAATGCGCGACGTACTCACACCAGCTCATCAACCGCCAGTCAATCCGGCCGCAATACTGATTGACAGGACCGCGGTAAAACCACTACAACCCGCGTCGTACTAGTACGCGTCCGCTTCAACGCGTCCCGCGACCTTCACGCGTCGGCACCACGAGGATCAATCTTCATGCGCAGAGCGTTTCTTCTTTTCGTCATGGCCATCGCCATCGCCAGCACCGCCGTCCCGGGCAGTGCCCAGACCACCTTCGGCACCATCCGCGGAACGGTTTTCGATCCGCAGCAGGGCATCATCCCAGGAGCCACTGTCGTGGCGACCGACGAGGCCACCAACGTCACCCGCGAGACACAGAGTGATGCGGAGGGCCTGTTCGAGATCCCCAACCTCCGGCCGGGCACCTACACGGTCAGTGCCAGCCTCAGCGGATTCAAGAAGAGCCAGACGACAGGGCTCGTGCTGCGTGCGGCGTCAGTCGTCCATGCGGACCTCCACCTCGAGGTGGGCGGCCTCGAAGACGTAATTACGGTCCGCGGCGAAGGGCAGAACAACATCACGCTCGAGAGCCCGGCGATCGCGCGGGGGCTCGACGAGCAGCAGCTTCGCGACCTCCCGCGGAACAGCCGCGACGTTCAGGACTTCCTGACGCTCAATCCGAACATCGTCGGCGGGTTCGACGGCATCCAGTTCCTCGGGGGACGCACGTATGGCGCCTCGTATATCCAGGACGGGCAGCCGTCGAGCGCCGGCATCTTCGGTGAGCTCTCGAACGCCGCACCCGGGCTGGACGCGATCTCGGAAGTGCAGGTGCTGTCGAATTCCTACAGCGCCGAATACGGCGGGCTCGCGGGTGTCATCGTGTCCACCAAGCGCGGCGCGAACCGCTTCCACGGCACGTCGTTTGCCGATTACAACTCCAACAAACTCAATGCGCTGACGTACGGTCAGACCCTGACCGGTGTCAGCCGAAGTGACCCCAACGCCGACACGCACGATTATCGGTTCGGGGGCAGCCTCGGCGGGCCGATCGTCGCGAATCGGACCTTCTTCTTCGGAAACTACGAAGGCAGCCGGCAGAAGCAGCTCGGGGGCGGCGCGCCGGCGGTGGTGCCGACGGCGGCCATGCGCACAGGCGACTTCTCGGCGGCCACGTTCATCGTGGCTGATCCGCTCACCGGTGCACCCTTTCCGGGCAACCGCATTCCAGCCGACCGCATCGATCCGGCCGCGCGCCGCATCATCGACTTCTTCTATCCGCTGCCCAACCAGTCAAACACCTCGAACGGCGGCTTCGGCACGTACCGCCAGATCCTCGCGCTCAGCCGGAGCCGCGAGCGCACTGACGGGCGCATCGATCACGAGCTCACGAAGAAGGACTCCATTTTCGTCCGCGGCAGCTGGCAGAACCGGACGCCCGACTCGTTCACGTTCGAAAGCACCGGCCAGAACGGCGGCTCAGGACTGACGAATCTGGGGCTGCTGGATCGCTCGTCGCGGGCGACGACGCTCGCGACAGGCTGGACGCGCATCTGGTCCAACAATGTCGTCAACGAGTTCCGGGGCGGGTTCAGCGTGGACGAGCGGAATCGGCGGAGCAGGTTCGTCGCCGGGGACGTCGGGTCCGGGTTTGGCATCGACGTGCCCGCCCTGGCGGCGCGCGCCCCCGGCTTTCCGCAGTTCCAGTTCTCGCCACCGAACCGGCCGTCGAGCATCCAGGACCAGCGACAGAACACCTTCCGCGACCTGCGCCAGGCGTCGTTCTCGTTGAGCAGCAACACGACCTGGCTGTCGGGCCCGCACTCGGTGAAGTTCGGCGGCATCTACACGCGCAATTACGCGAAGGACGGCTATTCCACCGGTGCGAACAATTCCAAGGGCCGATACAACTTCTCCGGGTTCGCCACCGGCGACTCGTTCGCCGATTTCATGCTCGGGCTCCCGAACACGGTCGTGGAGCAGCGCAACACCCGGGGCGACAAGCCCATGGACACGTTCTCGAACGACTGGGCGGTGTTCCTCCAGGACGACTGGAAAATCAGCTCCCAGGTCACGGCGTTCCTCGGGTTGCGTTACGAGGTCGTCGGCGCGTTCGTGGATCGGAACGACATCTTCGCGAATTTCGAACCTGTCGACGGCGGCCATCACATCGTCCCCAACGCGCAGATCGGGGCGCTCCTGCCGCCTGGCGCGGTCGCCCTGGGGCGAACGCTGACCGCGGATCAGGTCGGCGTCCCGCGCTCGCTCATCAAGACGGATCGAAACAACGTCAGTCCCCGCGCGGGCTTCGCCTATCGCGTCGGCGGTGACAACAAGACGGTCCTCCGCGGCGGGTTCGGGATCTTCCATCCGACCGGCGCTGCACAGGGCGCGCGCGACATCATGTCGCGCAATCCGTTCAGGTACACGATCACCAACCGCCGGGCGACGCTGCAGCACGGCTTTACGACCGGCACGCAGACGTCCTCCCTCAGCTTTGGTAATCAGGGCCTTGCTCTCGATCTGGAGAGCCCGGACATCTACCAGTACAACCTCACGCTCGAGCGCGAGCTTCCGGGCAATATCGGCGGGCGTGTGAGTTACATCGGATCGACGATGCGGAAGCTGCTGGTGAACCGCGACTACAACACCGTCAAGGCGAGCACGACGGAGCTCGGGAACGTGGACGAGGACCCGGCGGCCCATGCGAAGCTGCCGTTCCCGCTCTACGGGACGTTCATGGACATCACCGAGAACACCGGCGAAGGGCAGTTTAACGCGCTCCAGTTCGAGCTCCAGCGGCGGTTCAAGGGCGGATTCGCGATCAATGCCGCGTATACGCTCGCCGGATCCGACAGCAACGCACCCGACAGCGGCAACAGCACCATCGGCGTGGTCCAGTACAACCCGTACGACATCGAAATGGATCGGGGGCCCGATCCTAATGTCGTCAAGCACCGCGTCGTGATGAACAGCACCTGGCAGATTCCTCTCGGGCGCGACCGTACATTCGGAGGGAGCATGCCTCGATGGGCTGACGCCATCGTCGGGGGCTGGACGATGTCGTCCATCTTTCAGGCGCGTTCTGGCCCGAACCTGACGCCGTTCTTCACGTATGGGACAGATCCGGTCTTCCCGGCGAACACGGGCCGCGGGCTGGACGGCGTCGGCCAGTTCGGCGAAGCCTGGCGTCCTGACGTGACGGGCAATCCGAACGTCGGCGGCAGCCGTGATCAGTTCTACGACATCACGAAGTACTCGCTGCCGGCCCCGGGGTCACTTGGCAACGCGAAGAAGGGCAGCCTCAAGGGCCCGGGCACGTGGATCGTCAATCTCGCCTTCTACAAGGACGTCGTGCGAACGAGCGGCCTGACGGTGGAACTGACGGCGCTCCTCGACAACGCGCTGAACCATCCGCAATTCTTCGTCCAGTCGCTCGGCACCGACGGGTTCGTCGATTTGACGGACTACCTGATCAGCGGCGATCCCGCCAACGGCACGACCGCCACGCTCGGCGCCGATACGGTCGGCAACGCCGAAGGTTTCTCGGCCGGCCGGGTCGTCCGATTCGGCGTTCGCCTGCGGTTCTGAGCACGTCCCCCGGCGGCCGCGCGCCCTGCTTCAATGGGCGGGCGGCCGCCACCTACCATGACACTTCCCAAACGGATTGATTCGGAGAGTCAGCTGGAGAGCGCGCTCGCCCAGCCCACCGAAGCCGATGTGGCTTCGGTGGCGAAGCTGGACGGAGACGTCCTGATTCTGGGCGCCGGCGGCAAGATGGGGCCGTCGCTCGCGCGCCGCGTCCAGCATGCCGTGTGCGAGAGCGGCAGCCGCACGCGCGTGTGGGCCGCCTCGCGCTTTACATCGGGCGCCGCCCGCGCGAGCCTCGAGAGCGGCGGCATCGAAACGATTGCGTGCGATCTTCTCGATCGCGCACAGATCGCGGCCCTACCGGACTGCCCGCACGTGCTGTTCCTCGCAGGACGCAAATTCGGGACGTCGGATCGCACCGATGTGACATGGATTACGAACACCGTCGTCCCCGCGTACGTGGCCGAGCGATTCTCCCAGTCGCGGATGGTCGTGTTCTCGACCGGCAACGTGTATCCGCTTCTACCTGTCGATGGTCCTCCCGCGACAGAAGACGTCCTCCCCGGTCCTGTCGGGGAGTACGCCCAGTCCTGCCTCGGGAGAGAGCGCGTTGTCGAGTACGTGTCCAGGGAGAATGGCCTTCGCGCTGTGATCTTCCGCCTGAACTATGCCGTGGACCTCCGGTACGGCACCCTGGTCGATATCGCCAGGCGGGTCTACAGCGGCGAGCCCGTGGACCTGACGGTGGGTTTCTTCAATGCGATCTGGCAGGGTGACGCCAACAGCTACGCGCTGCGCAGCCTCGCCTTGTGCGCGTCACCGCCCCGGGTCTTGAACGTCACGGGACCCGACCGGATCGCGGTGCGCGAGGTCGCCGAGTGGTTTGGTGGTCAGTTCGGTCGCCGCCCCGTCTTCCTCAACACCGAGGGGCCTGTCGCGCTGCTGAGCGACTCCGGCACGTGCCGCGCGATGCTCGGCGAGCCGCAGGTGTCCCTCGAGCTTCTTCGCGAATGGGTCGCACACTGGGTTCGGATCGGCGGACGATTGTTGAACAAGCCCACCCGCTTCGAGGTGGCTGATGGCCGGTTCTGACGCCGGGCTCGTGGCGTTGCGACGCGCGTTGCTCGACGGCCACGTCATTCCCGCGCACCCTCTCGCGTTGACGGCCCAACGGCGCCTCGACGAGCGCCGGCAGGTTGCTCTGACGCGCTATTACTGTGACGCGGGAGCCGGCGGGCTTGCCGTTGCGGTCCATACCACGCAGTTCGCAATCCGCGACCCCTCTGTCGGCCTGCTGGCGCCCGTTCTGGAGCTCGCCAGCCGCACGGTGCGCGACTGGTCGCGGCATCGACGCACAGGGCCCGTGATGATTGCCGGTGTGTGCGGCGCGACGCCGCAGGCGATGGCCGAGGCCACACAGGCCGTCTCCCATGGCTACGATGCCGCGCTGGTGAGCCTGGCGGCACTCGGCGGCGCGGACAACGCGTCCATGCTGGACCACTGCCGTCGTCTGGCCGAGGTCATACCAATCGTGGGGTTCTACCTGCAGCCGGCCGTCGGCGGCCGCGTGCTCGATCGCCACTTCTGGCGGGGCTTTCTCGAGATCGAGCGCGTGGTCGCGATCAAGGTGGCGCCCTTCGACAGGTACCGCACCTGGGACGTTGTCGGCGCACTCCTCGAGAGCGGGCGGCAGGATGTCGCGCTCTATACGGGCAACGACGACTCGATCGTCGCGGATCTGCTGACGCCGTTCGGCGCGTCGAATGGCAGGCCCGCACTCCACTTTTCCGGTGGCCTCCTCGGCCAGTGGGCGGTGTGGACCAGTCGGGCCGTCGAACTGCTGCAACGCTGCCGTACCCTCACGCGCGGGGAGACCGGCCAGGCCGGATCCAACGGTGAGGCGCTCCGGCTGCTCGCGACCGGGGCAGATCTCACGGAGGCGAATGCGGCATTCTTCGACGCCGCCCATCAGTTCGCCGGCTGCATTCCGGGAATCCACGAGGTCCTCCGCCGGCAGGGGCTCCTCGCCGGCCGCTGGTGCCTCGATCCACACGAAGAGCTCAGTCCTGGACAGATGGCGGAGATCGACAGGGTCCTCTGCGCACACCCGCACCTCGCCGACGACACGTTCGTGCGCGAGCACCTCGATCGATGGCTGGCCTGACGCCTGGCTAGATTTTCTTTTCGAGCAGCCACTGGTGGCCGAACGGATCGCCGACAATCCCCTGGCGATACCCATAATCGAAGTCCTGCATCGGACTGACTACGGTGCCGCCGGCAGCGATCGCCGAATCGAACAGGGCGTCCGGGTTGTCATCGAAGAGGCCAATCTGCGAGGACGTGGCCTTCAGCGTTTCGGGGCTCAGCTGCCCCGCGTCGGCTCGTTCTTCGTGCACGTGGAAGAGCGCGCCGCCAATTGCCAGCTCGGCGACATGGACGCTGCCGTCCGGATTGCTCCACCGGCGGAGCTCGATTGCGCCAAACGCCCTCTGGTAGAAATCGATCGCGGCGGCCACGACCTTGACATACGGGTGCGGAGCGAAAGTGGACATGGGACCCACGATACAGGCTCCGTTCCGCGCCGAGAACTCTATTCAGAATGGCCGGGGTCGACAGGTGTGCCAGACTGTGGGCTGGGCGTCCCCCCGTCCGCGAGTCGCGATTTGCACCTCTTCCGTAGCATGTCCGGCGGCCGCGCGGCAGGCGTCAAAATAGAGAGATTGTCGGTCGCATCGCCGTCCCGTGCGCGGCATATTCGTATAACTTGTTCAATTTGAAGGCACTTCCGGCCGCGTCGGCGGCGGCGCGCGCGGGGGCGGCGGCGGGATTGTGTTTGAGCCGGCGGCGCATTGCGCTAAGTCTGTAAGGGTCGGAACCCGCAGCCCGGGGCCGTGCGGAGCGACGGAGTAACAGTTTCTATGGCGAAGACCTTGGTGATCGCGGAAAAGCCCTCGGTGGCGCAGGACATCGTCCGCGCGCTCACGCCGGTGGCCGGCAAGTTCGAGAAGCACGAGGATCACTTCGAAAACGACAAGTACGTGGTGACTAGTGCTGTCGGGCACCTCCTCGAGATCCGTGCACCTGATGAATTCGACGTGAAGCGGGGCAAATGGAGCTTCGCCCACCTGCCCGTCATCCCTCCGTACTTCGACCTGAAGCCTGTCGAGCGTTCCAAGGCGCGGCTCGCGGCTGTCGTCCGCCAGGCGCGCCGGAAGGATGTGACGGAGCTCGTGAACGCGTGTGACGCCGGCCGCGAAGGCGAGCTCATCTTCCGTCTCATCGAACAGTTTGCCGGAGCAAAGAAGCCGCTCGGCAAGCCCGTGCGGCGGCTGTGGCTGCAGTCGATGACCCCGCAGGCGATCCGTGAGGGATTTGCCGCCCTGCGAGCGGACGAGCAGATGCACGGACTCGCCGACGCGGCGCGCTCCCGGTCGGAGGCCGACTGGCTCGTGGGCATCAACGGCACGCGGGCGATGACGGCCTTCAACTCGCGCGATGGCGGCTTCTTCCTCACGACCGTCGGGCGCGTCCAGACACCAACGCTTGCCGTCGTGGTCGAGCGCGAAGAGCGGATCCGCAAGTTCGTCAGCCGCGACTACTGGGAAATCCACGCAAGCTTCGGCGCGAAGGCCGGCGAGTACCCGGGCAAGTGGTTCGATCCCGCGTGGAAGAAGAGCGACGACGACGGCGAGCTGAAGAGCGACCGCGTGTGGTCGGAGCGCGAGGCGCGGGCGATTGCCGATGCCGTGCGCGGCCAGCCCGCGACGGTCACTGAAGAATCCAAGCCGACGACCCAGGCAAGCCCGCTGCTGTTCGACCTCACGTCGCTGCAGCGGGAAGCGAACGGCCGGTTCGGCTTCTCCGCGAAGACGACGCTGTCAATCGCGCAGAGCCTGTACGAGCGCCACAAGGCGCTCACGTATCCGCGCACGGACTCTCGCGCGCTGCCGGAGGATTATCTTCCCGTCGTCCGAGAGACGTTCCAGATGCTCGCAGGCAGCGGCATGAAACACCTGGCGCCGCACGCGCAGGCAGCCCTCGCCAACGACTACATCAAGCCGAGCCGGCGCATCTTCGACAACGCCAAGGTCAGCGATCACTTCGCGATCATTCCGACGCTGCAGTCGCCGGAGGGTCTCTCCGAAGCCGAACAGAAGCTCTACGATCTCGTCGTCCGCCGCTTCATGGCGGTGTTCTTCCCGTCGGCCGAGTACCTGGTCACCACCCGGATTTCGCGGGCGCTGCAGCACAGCTTCAAGACGGAAGGCAAAGTGCTGGTACGACCAGGATGGCTCGCGATCTTCGGCAAGGAAGTGCAGGAGGAAGGCACAGAGGGGCCGCAGAGCCTTGTTCCGGTGACGGAGGGGGAGACCGTCAGGACGGAGACCGCGGAGCCCAAGGCGCTCAAGACGCGGCCGCCCGCCCGGTACTCGGAAGCGACCCTGCTCGGCGCGATGGAAGGCGCGGGCAAGCTCGTCGAAGACGACGAATTGCGCGAGGCGATGCAGGAGAAGGGCCTCGGCACGCCGGCGACACGGGCCGCGATCATCGAGGGTCTCCTCAACGAGAAGTACATCATTCGCGAAGGGCGCGAGCTCATTCCGACGGCCAAGGCGTTCCAGCTCATGACCCTCCTTCGAGGTCTCGGCGTGGAGGAACTGTCGAAGCCGGAGCTCACGGGGGAGTGGGAGTTCAAGCTCGCGCAAATGGAGCATGGCAAGCTCGGACGCGAAGAGTTCATGCACGAAATCGCCGAAATGACGCGGCACATCGTCAAGAAGGCGAAAGAGTACGACCACGAAACCGTGCCGGGCGACTACGCGACGCTCGAGACGCCGTGCCCGAACTGCGGCGGCATCGTCAAGGAGAACTATCGACGCTACACGTGTACCGGGTCTGCGGGAGCAGGGCCGGGCTGCGGCTTCTCGTTCGGGAAGACGCCTGGCGGCCGGACATTCGAGACGGCAGAAGTCGAACAGTTCCTGCGCGACAAGCGCATTGGCCCTCTCGAGGGGTTCCGATCGAAAGCGGGGTGGCCGTTCACGGCGGAGATCGTGCTCAAGTACAACGAGGACGAGAAGAACTGGAAGCTCGAGTTCGATTTTCCGAAGGACACGGACGACACCGGCGAGCTCGTGGACTTCTCGGCGCTCGAACCGCTTGGCGCATGCCGGAAGTGCGGCGGCCGCGTCTTCGAGCTGACGAGCAACTACGTGTGCGAGAACGCGGTGCGGACCGAGGCGCAGACGGAGCCGACGTGCGACTTCAAGAGCCGGAAGATCATCCTGCAGCAGCCGGTCGCGCGGGAGCAGATGGTCAAGCTGCTCGAAACAGGGAAGACGGACCTGCTCGACAAGTTCATTTCGATGCGCACCCGGCGGCCCTTCAAGGCATTCCTCGCATGGGATCCTGAAGCCGGAAAGATCAAATTCGAGTTCACGCCGTCGAAGTTCCCGCGCAAGGGGCCTGCACGGCCATTCGTCCGCCGCGATGCCGCGGCCGCCGCCAAGCGGCCGGCAAAGACCCGTGCGAAGGGTGGGCCGAAGGCGCCCAGGGCGAAGACGGACGTGCTCAAGGCGCCCCGCGCGTCCACGGGCAAGCCACTGACACCGAGCCAGGCGCTCGCGGCGGTGATCGGGAACGAGCCGGTCGCCCGGACCCAGGTGATCAAGAAGCTGTGGGATTACATCAAGGCGAACGGGTTGCAGGACACGACGAACAAGCGGGCCATCAACGCGGACGCGCTGCTGCTCCCGATCTTCGGCAGGCCCCAGGTCACGATG
>JBBWZJ010000122.1:0-10334 GCA_039648985.1 Acidobacteriota bacterium
CCGGCGTGCGTGTTGTGCACGCTGGGGTGGAAATGGTCGCGCGCCGCGTGCTCGGACGGTAAGCCGGAGCGGCGTTTTTCCGGCGTGCCGAGCGGTTTCCGGAGCGAACGGCCCGAGTCGGCGCATCGTAATGGGCCGCGGAGTCGCGGAGCTAAAGCTCCGCGCTACGAAACTCCGCGGCGCAATGATGGACTGTTTGGTCGTACCGGCCGGAGCGGAGCGCTGGTTACCGCGAACCTGCGCGCAGCCGGAATCCACCGCTTACGAAGCGTGGCGCGCCGACGGTCGTGGGCAGCGTGCCGACGACGTATTCGGCGTTGAGGAGGTTCTGGACCGCCAGGAAGATCTCCAGGTTGCGGCCGAGGGCGCGGGATGCCGTGATGTCGGCGACGGTGTATTTCGGCAGGCGGCGCGTCGTGAGGTTCAGATCCTCGTCGAACTGCGAGCCCAGGAACTGCACGCCTGCCGCGATCGTCGCGAGCCGCGTGTTCGCGTAGCTGGCCCGCAGAGAGGCCCGGTGGACGGGTACCTGCGGCAGGAAGCGGCCGACGAGAATCCTGTTCGCGGGGTTCTCCGTGACGTGGGCCTGATCGTAGACGTAGGCGGCGCCGACTCGCCATGCACGGCCAAGGCGGTATTCGATGTCGTTCTGGATACCCCAGATCCGCGTCTTGCCGAGATTCTGCCGCTGCTGTGTGATCGCGGTCGGCGTGCTCCGAGCGGGATCGGTGACGTTCGAGACGGGATCCGTCACGCGATTGTCGAACCACGTCGATCGAATCGTCAGGGCGTCCAGCGGCGACACCGTCACCCCGGCTTCGCCGCCGACGAGGCGCTCCGGGCCGAGCGACGGATTGGCGAGTGTGAGGGTGGACCCGACGCGGAACTGGCGATACAGCTCGTTGAGGGTGGGTGCGCGGAAGCCCCATCCCATGTCCCCCCACACGTCGACCCTGCCGGTGAGGTGATACAGCGCCGCGGCCCGCGGGCTCACCACCATGTCGTCGCGGTCGGGCAACGAGGGGATGTTCCCCGCGGTTGGCAGCCCCGTGACCGCGCTCTTCTCGAGATTGTGTCCGCTGTAATTGCGCCAGCGATCGACGCGCGAGCTCAGCGTGATGGTGAACCGCGAGGAGGGCACGATCAGATCCTGGACGTAGAGCCCGACACTGCGCTGCGTGCCGCCAGACACGCGGTTGAGCGTGACCTGCGTGCCGGTCGCGGCGTCGAGGCCGTTCTCGCGGCTGTCGCCGTCCACCCACCGCCAGTCCGCGCCGCCGCTGATGAACTGTGTGTTCCGGAAGGCGCGCGACCACTGCACCATGCCGCCGATGCCGGTCGTCGGCACCGTCTGTGTGAGTGTCATGCGGCCGATGCTGCGTGCCGGCGTGGCTGCGGGCACCGCGAGAAAGTTGCTGTGGAACGTCTCTCTGTCGGCGAAGACGGTCGCCTGCAGGTCGCTCTCGTCGGGCATGCGCACGCGGACACTCGCGCTTCCCGATTTCCACGTCGTGTCGTTCCCCTCCTCCGTGCCGTCGATGGTGCTCGCTTTGCCGTTGGCGCGATTCTCGTTGAAGTAGCCGAAACGGGCGGACGCGTGCACGCGGTCGGTCGGGGAATAGTCCGCCTTCAGGTTGGCGTTCCAGAACCTGACCGCGGCGTTGTTGTCCACCCGGCCTCGCTCGCTCGCGCGGACGATCGGATAGCCATCCGTGTCGAAGACGTTTGCGTCGACCGCGAGGCCAATCTTCCCGATCCAATCGCTGCCGTAGAAGTCCACCTTCGGCGAGTTCCGGCTGCCGTACTGCGATTTCATCTCGAAGGTCCGGCGCGCCGGCGGATTCGTGATGACATTGATGACACCGCCCATCGCGTAGTTCCCGTACAGGCTCGAGCTCGAACCGTCCACCACCTCGATCCGTTGCGCCGTTTCCAGGGGGATCCGCGACCAGTACACCCAGCCGCCGAAGGGATCGTTGATTGGCACGCCGTCGAGCATGACAAGCGTGCGGCTCACGCCGCTCGGGCCGACACCTCTCAGCGAAACGCCCTGGGCGGTCGGATGCGACGCCAGGCTGCTCGTCCGGCGGAAGAGGCTGAACGTCGGAATCTGACGGAGGACGTCGTCGGCCACAACCGCGGGAGACTGCCGGATGTCGTCACGGCCGAGCACGTTGATGCTCGCGGGGACGTCGCCGGTGCGGCGCTCGCCCCGGGTGGCGGTCACGGTCACCGCCTCCGTGACGCGCTCGGGCGACATGACGAGCTCCAGGGCTGCTGCACCGGCGGAGGGCGCGATGACTCTTGTCACCTCGGCAAATCCCGGCGCGCGAACTGTGAGCTCAACGCGCGTGCCGGGCGGGACGGCCACGGAAAAACGTCCGTCGGCGCCGGTCACCGTCTGCTGCTCATGCTGCGCCGATCGGAGGATCACGGTTGCACCCGCGATCGTCCCGCCGGCTGCGTCGCGAACTGTACCGGCGACGGCGACGAAGTTGGGGACGTCCGACGAGGTCTGAGAGTACGCCGCCGAAGCGCCGCGGCCTGGCGGGCCAGCGGGGCTCCACGCGTGAACGATCAGCGCGACAGCGGCAACGAACATGAAGTCTCCATCTTGAGGCGCACGGACAACGAGTCGGCACGAGGTCGGCGTGTCTGCTCTTGTACCATAATGATCGCATGCCTCACTGGGGCTTCGTGCTCCTGTTTCTTGTGAGCCAGTTCAGCCAGAGCAATACGGGGGAACTGCGCCTCACGGTAACGGATCCCGGCGGGCTTCCGCTGCCCGGATCCGTCCAGCTCTCGAGCGAGTCGACGCAGATCGAACAGACACTCCAGACCGATCCACAGGGGCGCGCGTCCGCTCGCCGGCTGCCGTTCGGGCGGTACCGCATCAGCGTGTCGCGTGCGGGATTCACGCCCTTTGCTGCTCTCGTCGATGTCAGATCGGCGTTGCCGATGGACTGTCCCGTGGTCCTGACGATTGTGTCCGTGCAGACACAGGTCACGGTCAGTGCGGCCGACACCCTGCTCGACTTCCGGCAGGCCGCCACATCGCACCGGATCGGCGCAGACGCACTCGAGCACCGGACGTCAGCGATGCCGGGACGGTCGCTTCCCGATCTCGTGAACACCCAGCCAGGATGGCTGCTCGAAGCCAACGGCATCCTGCATCCCCGCGGCTCCGAATATCAGACGCAATACGTTGTCGACGGTCTGCCCCTGACCGACAATCGCTCCCCCGCGTTCGCTCCTGAGCTCGGATCCGAAGACGTGCGGGCGATGAACATCCTGACTGGCGGCTACCCGGCGGAGTACGGTCGAAAGCTCGGTGGAGTCATCGAGGTCGTCACGACGGCGCAGACTCCCCGCGGATTCGGCGGGGCAGTGTCGGTGTCGGGCGGCAGCTTCGATACGGCGAATGTCGATGGGCTGGCCGAGTACGGCTGGGAACGGTCCTCCCTCAGTCTCGCGGGATCGGCGGCGGTGACCGACCGCTACCTGGATCCGCCCGTGGAAGAAAATTTTACCAACCGCGGGTCGACCGCGAGCGGGTCCGTGCACCTGGCGCACGACCTCGGTAACTCGGACCGCCTCGCGATGATCCTGCGTCGAGGCCAGACGCATTTTCTGGTCCCGAACGAGCGCGTCCAGCAGGCGGCCGGGCAGCGGCAGGACCGCGACAGCGCCGAAACGGCGGCCCAGTTCTCCTATCAGCGGATTTTTTCTCCGAAGTTGCTCGGAGATGTCAGGGCCATGGCTCGCGATCTCTCCGCCGCACTCTGGTCGAACGCGGCGTCCACTCCGATCGTCGCCGAACAGGACCGCGGGTTTCGTGAGCTGTACGCGAAGGCAACCGTCTCGGCGAGTCTCGGCGGGCACGAGCTCAAGGCCGGCGCCGATCTGAGCGCCGGCTCCGTGCGCGAGATGTTTGGATATCGGATCACCGATCGTGCGCCGTTCGATCCGGGAACGCCGATGGTCTTTGCGTTCGCCGACCGGCGGCGCGATCGCGAGTCCGCGTTCTTCGTCCAGGACCAGGCGCGATACGGCCCCTGGACCTTGCTGGCCGGCCTGCGGTGGGATCGTTACCGGCTGGTCGTGGACGACAGTGCGGTGAGCCCGCGGCTCGCGGCCGCGTGGTCCTGGCCTTCGGCGGGGCTGGTCGTGCGGGGCTCGTTCGACCGGGCGTTCCAGACCCCCGCATTCGAGAACCTGCTCCTGGCCAGTTCGCCGGCCGCCCAGGCGCTGAACGAGTCGGTCGTGCGGCTGCCCGTCCCTGCCTCCCGGGGCAATTTCTATGAAGCCGGCGTGTCCAAGCTGCTGTTCCATCGGCTGCGCCTGGATGCGAGCGGCTTCAGCCGCCGGATGCGCGACGTGGCCGACGATGATCTGCTGCTGAACACCGGGGTCAGCTTCCCGATTTCATTCACGCGTGCCGACATCCGAGGTGTCGAGGTGAAGGCGGAGGTGCCGTCGTGGAGGAGCGTCTCGGGCTCGTTCAGCTACGCGTATCTACGCGGAGTCGGAGACCTGCCCATAACCGGGGGGCTGCTTCTCGGCGACGCGAGCGCGGCCCTGCTGACGTCGCGTGATCGATTTCCCGTCACGCAGGATCAGCGTCACACAGTCCGCGGCCGGGTCAGCTATGCCCGTGGACCCGCGTGGGGGGCCGTGGCCATCGGATACGGCAGCGGCCTTCCGTTCGAGGACGTATCGGTGGGCGAGGCGGAAGTGGCGGAGGAGTTCGGCCCGCGCATCGCCGATCGCGTGAACTTCGAAACCGGGCGCGTGCGCCCGAACATGTCCCTCGATGTATCGGCGGGCACCGTGCTGGCGCGCAAGGGGCGTCAGATGCTGCGATTGCAGGCCGAAGTGCGCAACGTCACCGGGCGGATCGACGTCATCAATTTCGCCGGACTCTTCTCCGGAACCGCCGTTGCGGCGCCGCGCAGCGTCGCCGTGCGCGTGCGGGCGGCCTTCTGAGCCGTCGGTGCTCAGCGCTCCTGCACGTTATTTACCCGCGACCACCACTCCCCACGGACTGCCGCCCGTCTTGATCTGCCGATCGAGTTTGCCGCTGGCAACGTCGATGATCGAGACGTCGCCTGACGGCCCATTCGCCGTATAGAGTTTTTTCCCGTCGGCGCTGATGTTGATCCCCCAGGGCCGTGCGCCAACGTGGTCGATGGTCCGCGTGACCTTGCGTGCCGCGACGTCGATGACGGCGACGGATCCGGCTCGCCCAAGGCTGACGAAGAGCTGGCGTCCGTCCGGTGACAGCACGCCACCCATGGGCCGGGGCACCGCCGGTGCGCCTTCAATCTTTGGAATCGGGAGCGTCGACGTGACCTTGTGGGTCGCGACGTCGACGACGGTCACGACACCCGCGTTTTCGTTCGTGACGAACGCAGTGGCTCCATCGGCGGTGAAGATGACAGCGCGCGGGCGTGCACCTGTCGGAATCGTCGCAAGGGTCTTGTGCGTCGCCGCGTCCACCGCGACCACTTCGTTGTCCCCCTCGCACGTCACCCAGATCTCGCGTCCGTCCGGACGGACCGTGACGCCTTCGGGCTCGGCGCCGACAGCCGCCCGGCTCTTGATCGTGCCCGACGTGAGATCGACGACCGACATCTCGGCTGCGTCCTCGTTCGACACGTACAGCGTCTTGCCGTCCGGAGAGAGATCGAAGACCTCCGGATCCTGTCCGCTCGGATAGCTTCGGACCACTTTGTGCGTGGCGAGATCGACGACGCCGATGCCATCTGCCGCGCGATCAGCGGGCGGGAGCTTCGATTCGTCCACCCCCGGACCCGCAATCGGTGAGCCCGAGAGGGCCACGAGCAGTTCCCGGCCGTCTTTCGACAACCGGATGCCGCGCGGGCGTTTGCCGACCGCAATGGTTTCGACCACCTGACCGCTGTCAGGATCGAGGACGAAGACGTGCCCTCCCGTTTCGTCGGACACGTAGAGTCGTGCGCCAGACGTCGTGTTGGTCGTCGCGGGTGCCCCGCCCGACGACGTGGCGGGTGCGGCGGACGGCGGAGCCGGCGAGGCGGGCTCGGACCGGCTGCAGCCACCGGCGGCGACAAGACAGACAGCAAGTGCAGAACCGAGGAGTGTGGCGTGTCGCATCGGGACCTCTGGAAGCGGTGAGTTGCTGTCGAGAAGTATGGATCGGATCGAGCAGCCTGCCGCGGGGGCGGCTCGAGGAAAGGACGGCGCGGCTAGAACGAGATGGCGTCCCGATTCTGCTTCAGGGTGTCCAGATCCAGCCCCGGAACTTTGGCCAGCGCGTCGAAATCCGTGAAGGGCCCGTTGGTGGTCCGGAACGCCACGATCGCCTCGGCATCCTTCTGGGGAATCCTGAGGACCGTCGCGAGGTCGGCTGCGGATCCGCGGTTGACGTTGATGCGGCCGTAATGGCTGACGAGGTAGTCCTGGACCGCGGCGAAGTCTTCGTCCGTGCCCTGGGCGCCCCGTTCGATCATTTTGTCGATGACCTCGCCCCACTGGTCTTTTGTCCGGCGATTCGACAGAATGCGCTGCGCGTCGTGACACGTGCTGCAGACGCGTGTATAAGTAGCGGCGTTCTTGTCGTCGGCTTGCGGAGCGGCCCCCGGGATGTGCTGAGTCGCGGACGCGGCAGGGGCGGCGCCCGGTTGTGGCGGAGCGCCGGACGGACCGCCGGGCGACTGGCTTCCGCTCACCACAATCGTTGTGGCGACGGCCACGGCGCCGATCCCAAGCGCCACGATACGAATTGATGACCGGCTCTTTGCCTTCATATTACTATTCGGCACCGTCGACCTCGTCCACGGCCGCTACGTTTCATGATAACGGCTTTGCACTCTCTGTTCCACCGGCATACGGCCGGGGTGCGCGCTGTGCCGGATGATGTCGCGTTCGTATCGACGCGCCTTCAAGGAGCTTCTCAGTGATGACTGGATCATGCCGCCTGTTCAGCGGGATCGTTGTCGTGGCGCTCGCGAGTGCGGGCTCGGCAGACGCGCAGGGGCGTGGTGGCGCGGCATGGGCCACGGCCGCGGCTGATGCCCAGCGCACCTCCTCGATCAGGACGGACCCGAAGATTTCTCCCGCGCGCATGCAGCAGCCCGGTTTCCAGTTTCTGTGGAAGCGCACGTTCGAGAATCCCGGCGGGCCCTCCAACGTGCTGACGCAGCCCGTTCTGCTCCCCAACATCATCGCCTACAAGGGATTCAAGGCGCTGGCCTTCGTGGGCGCGAGTACCGACAACGTGTACGCCGTGGACTACGAGTTGAACCGCGTGTTCTGGACGCAGCACCTCGCGACGGCATCACCCACGCCCGGCACCGCCGCGTGTCCGGGCGGTCTCATGACGATCACGAAGGCCGCCGCCCCGGTGCCTCCCGCGGGCGGGCGGGGCGGCGCCGGAGGACCGGCCGGCCGAGGCGCGGTTGGGGTGCAGACGGCGCCAGGTGCGGCCGGGGTTCCACCGCCGCCCGGTGCAGCCGGTGCTCCGGTCCCCCCCGGTGCCGCTGGCGGCCCGCCGGCTCAGGGGCGGGGCAGAGCGGATGCACTCGCCGCGCCGCAGCGGCCCACGCTTCCAGGGGGCCGGGACGCGGGTGAGAACGTGTACGCCATTTCGAGCGGTGGGATGGTGCACCTCATGAACCCGCAGGTGGGCACCGACCAGATCCCGCCGGTGAAATTCCTGCCGCCCAATGCGAAAGTCGTCGGTTCGATCCTCGTCGACACCAGGCTGTTTGCCGCCACAACGGGGAAGTGCGGCGGCGCGGCCAACGGTGTGTGGGCGATCGATCTCGTCGGCACAGACAAAGCCGTCTCGAGTTTCGACACGAAGGGCGCAGGCGTCGCGGGCGCGGTGGCTCCGACGTTCGGGACGGACGGCACGATTTACGTGGCGACGCTCAGCGGGGACTCGCCGGTCGCGAATGCGGTCCTCGGCCTCGACGCGAAGACGCTCGAGCAGCGCGACTCGTTCTCGGCTGGTTCGCCGTTCACGTCGGCCCCGGTGGTGTTCCAGTACAAGGGCCGCGATCTGATCGTGGCGGCCAACAAGGACGGGCGCCTGTATCTGCTCGACAGCGCATCCCTGGGCGGCGCGGATCACAAGACGCCGCTCCACAAGACCGCCCCGTTCACCGCCGCCGCACCGGATGTTACCGGACTCGCGTCGTGGGCCGACGCGGGCGGCACGCGCTGGGTGATCGCGACAACGGGCGCGCTCGCCCCCGATGCGAAGTTCACGCCGGCCGGCGGAGCCGTCGGCACGGGCGGGCTCGTTGCCTTCACGGTGTCGGACAGCGGCGACGCGCCCATCCTGCAGCCGCAATGGGTCTCGGCAGAACTCAAGGGGCCGCTCACACCCGCGGTCATCAATGGAGTCGTGTTCGCCCTGGCGAGTGGAGAGAGCGGTGCGACTTCGTCGCGAGCTACCCGCGGGGTGCCTGCCGTCCTCTATGCGCTCGACGGCGCGACCGGCAGGCAGTTGTGGACGAGCGGCAACACGATTACGTCGACGGTGCGAAGCGTTGGACCGTCAGGAGGCGACAGTCAGGTGTATGTCGCGGCCGAGGATGGAACGCTTTACGCCTTTGGCATGCCCGCGGAGCGCTGACAGCGGCGGCGGCGGCGCCCTGTGGGCCCGGAACAGGTCACGATTCGACTCGATCGAGGTCAACAATGAGAAAAGGTATGAGTCTCGCGGTGCTTGGCGCGTGCTGCGCCGTAGCATGGAGCTCGGGACGATGGCCCGCGTCGGTCACCCTGGCGGCGCAATCGCGCGGCGGTGCGCCCCTTTACGACTGGACGACCGACGGCGGCGACAATCAGCGCACCGGCTGGAACAGGAGCGAGAAGACACTCACGAAAGACAACGTGAAGGATCTCAAGCTGCTGTGGAAACTGCACACCGACAACCCGGTGCGCGCACTCCATTCGCTGATGCCGGTGCTCGTGCTCGGCCAGCTGACCACGCCCGGCGGCACGAAGCAGGTGGGATACGTCAGCGGCATCTCCGACAATCTGTATGCGTTCGAGGTCGAGACCGGGAAAATCCTGTGGCAGAAGCACTGGGACTATCCGCCGCCGCCGGGTGGCGGCGGGGGGCGCGCCAACGAGCCCCAGGATCCGGCGCATCTCGGGTTCCTCCGGCCGGGAGGCAGCAGCGATACGCCCGTCATCGGCCCTGCCGACGCGCAGGGGCGCCGGCCGATCTATTTCGTCACGGGCGACGGGATGCTCCGAACCCTCAACGCCGCGACCGGTGAGGAACTGCAGCCGGCGTTCATGTTCCATACCGGCAAGGGCTGGGCGCTCAATCTGGTCGGGAACACGATCTGGATGGCCAACACCTACGCGGGCGCGTCGTTGTCGGCGGTGAGGCTGGACGATCCCGCGCACACCGTCATGAGCTTCAACGCCGGCAGCGGCGGCGCATGGGGGCGCCGCGGCGCCGTCATCGACTCGACCGGCGTCGCGTGGACGACGACCGGCGACGGCATCTACGACCCGACCAGCGATCCACCCCGGTACGCGAACAGCGTCATCGGAGTGCAGATGGTTGGCAACGAGTTGAAGCTGAAGGACTACTACACGCCGAGGAACTGGGACTGGCTGCGCAAACGCGATCTGGATCCCAACAACACGCCGACGATCTTCAATTTCAAGGGACGCGAGCTGATGGCCGCGTCCGGCAAGGAATGCAGGGTATACCTGCTCGATCCGAAGTCACTCGGCGGGGCCGATCACCAGACGCCGATGTTCAAGACGCCGCTCTTCTGCAACGAGGAAGTCGATTTCCAGGACGCGGGGAGCTGGGGTGCGATGTCGACGTGGGAGGACGCGGCGGGCACGCGCTGGGTCCTCGCGCCGTTCTGGGGTCCCGCGCATTCGCAGGCGAAGTTCCCGATCATGAACACGCCGGCGACAAAGGAGGGCGGCGTTGCCGCGTTCAAGGTCCAGGACAAGGGGGGCACGTTCGAGCTCGAACCGGCCTGGATCTCGCGGGACATGAAACGCGGAGAACCCGTCATCATCGCGAACGGAATGGTCTTCGGGTACGGCAGCGGCGAGGAGACGAAGCAGTCCTTCCCGGATATCGGCCTGCAGTTCGATTCGACAATTCGCGCCTCCAAGGGAACGCACGCGACGCTCTATGCACTCGATGCGCAGACGGGCGGGGAGTTGTGGTCGAGCGGGGAGCAGATCCACCAGTGGAACCATTTCTCAGGAGTCACGGTCGCCAACGGCCGCATCTACCTGGGCACGTACGACGGCACGCTGTACTGCTTCGGGCTGCAGTAGGCGCGGCTCGCCCGCAGATGTCG
>JBBWZJ010000138.1:0-5009 GCA_039648985.1 Acidobacteriota bacterium
GCGTCGCCGACCGCATCGCCATCATCGATCACGGGCGCAACGTCGCCAACGGCTCGGCGAAAGAACTCAAAGAGCAGACTGGCACGGACTCGCTCGAAGAAGCGTTCCTCGCGCTGACGGGCACGACCATCAGGGAAGAGGGAGCGACCTCGGCCGACGCGATGCGGCAGATGGCGCGCATCTGGGGCGGGAGACGATGAGGGTCATCTACATACTCTGGCTGCGCGAGGTGAAGAAGTACCTGCGCTCGCGCACGCAGATCGTGGCGTCGCTGGGCTCGCCGATCATGTACCTCGGCGTGCTCGGCTTCGGGCTCGGCCCGGTGTTCCGGCGCGCGGGTGAAGGGAACTACTTGCAGTTCATGGCGCCGGGCGTGATCGGGATGACGGTGCTCTTCACTTCGATGTTTTCGGGAATCGCACTGCTGTGGGATCGGCAGTTCGGTTTTTTGAAAGAGACTCTGGTCGCGCCCGTGCCGCGCATCTGGATCATGGCGGGGCGCACGCTCGGCGGCGCGACGGTCGCGATCATACAGGGCACGCTGATCTTCGCCATCAGCCTGATCGCGGGCTTCCGTCCGGGCGGCGTCGCGGCGCTGCCCGTCGCGTTCGGCGTCATGGCGCTGACGGCCGTCGTCTTCGCCGCGCTCGGCACGTCGCTCGGATCGAGTTTGAAGGACATGCAGGGCTTCCAGCTCATCATGAACTTCATGGTCATGCCGATCTTCTTTCTGTCCGGCGCGCTCTTCCCCCTCAACAATCTGCCCGCGGCGCTCACGGTCGCGACCCGCGCCGACCCGCTTTCGTACGGCGTCGACGGCCTGCGCGCCGCATTTCTCGGCCTCTCTCAGTTCACCATGGCGGCGGACCTGACGGTCCTCGTGTGTGTCGCGGCCGCATTCATGGTCCTCGGCGCGTATTCGTTCTCGCGCATCCAGATCTGAGGGCCCGCAGGCGATCTCCCGACAGGCAGCGCACGCGCGCGAGAAAGTCCGTCAGCGACGGTGAATCGGTGATAAAAAGCTACGGCCGTGGCGCAGCAGGATCTCGTCCTGATGCGCGTGGCCCGTGACCGATTCTCGGCGGAGGGATGATGAGGCGAACGTGGGCGGCGCTCCTGGGTGCCGGTGCAGTGTGCGCGTGGGTGAGCACGGCGGCGGTGTCGCAGGCGCCCTCGGGAGGGCCGCCGCAGCCGCCGGCGACCGCCGCGGGGGGCGCCGCGACACAGCCGTCAGGCCCACAGCCTCCGAACCCGGACAGCCACTATCAGCTCGGGCCCGATTCGCTGCCTCAGGACGGCGTGCCGAAAGGCAACGTGCTCGGCCCGTTCACGCTCCCCAGCGAGGCATATCCGGGCACGCAGCACACGTACTGGATTTACGTGCCGGCGCAGTACGATCCCGCCCGGTCCGCGAGTCTCATGATCTTCAACGACGGGCAGGCGTTCAAGAACATGGAGGGGGACGCGCGGGCGCCGAACGTGATGGACAACCTGATCTACCGGCGCGAAATCCCGGTGATGATCGCGGTCTTCATCAATCCCGGCCGCCGGCCGGACCAGCCGGAGCCCACGCCGCAGGAATGGGGCGACCGCACCACGAACCGCCCCACGGAGTACAACACCCTCGACGACAAGTACGCACGCGTCATCGTCGACGAGCTCCTGCCGGTGCTGTACAAGGACTACAACATTTCAAAGGATCCGGACCGCCACGGGATCGGCGGCGCGAGCTCCGGAGCGATCGCCGGGTTTACTGTCGCGTGGCAGCGGCCCGAACAGTTCCACAAGGTCCTCAGCATCGTGGGGAGCTTCACGAACCTGCGCGGCGGCCATGCGTATGCGGATCTCGTACGGACGACCCCGAAGAAGCCGATCCGGATCTTTCTGCAGGACGGGCGGAATGACAACCGCGGCGTGGGCCGCGAGGGGAACTACGACGAGACGCGCGACTGGTTCTTCCAGAACGTCCGGCTGATGCAGGCGCTCACCGCCCAGGGGTACGACGTGAACTACACATGGGGCATCGGCAAACACGGCCAGAAGCAGGGCGGCGCGATTTTGCCGGACATGATGCGATGGCTGTGGCGCGACCACCCCGTCTCTGTTGACGTCAAGGACGCCGTTGAGCGTTCCTTCAACGAGCCGGCGGTGAAGAAGTGACCGCGGCCTCTCGAAGGAGTGATGCATGCGCCACGCGAGTGGACTGAGGACGACTGCGGTCGCGGCAATCGCAACGCTCGCCCTCGTCGGCTGCCGCGGGTCGAGCGGCGGCAGCAACAGCACCCAGCCGATGAATCCATTCAACAGCGATCTGGCGTTTCTTCGATCCCACTCCGATATCGTGGTGCTCGCGGACCCGACCGGCCAGGCGCGTGTTGCCGTGGCGCCGAAGTATCAAGGGCGGGTGATGACGAGCACGACTGGCGGAGACGCCGCCCCAAGCTTCGGCTGGATCGGCCGGGCGGCGATCGCGAGCGGTGAGAAACAGCCGCACATGAACGTGTTCGGCGGAGAAGATCGGTTCTGGCTCGGTCCGGAGGGCGGACAGTACGCGTTGTACTTCAAACGCGGCGACCCGTTCGATCTCGACCACTGGCAGACACCCGAGCCGTTCGACTGGGGCGCATGGGACGTCACAGGGCAGTCGGCCGGGCAGGTGAGCTTTCAGAAGCGCATGTCGCTCGTCAACTATGCGGGCACCCGCATCGACGCGACCGTGGACCGCACTGTGCGACTCCTCACGCCCGCCGACGTCGCCACGCACCTGGGGACGACAACGGGCGACGCCGTCAGGATGGTGGCGTTCGAGTCGTCCAACACGGTGACGAACGCCGGCGCCGCGGCCTGGCGGCCGGACTCCGGACTCGTCTCCATCTGGATCCTCGGTCAGTTCACGCCGTCACCGCGAACGACCATCACGATCCCCTTCGCGCCAGGGCCGGAGACCTCTCTCGGCCCGATCGTGAACGACAAGTATTTCGGCACGGTGCCGCCCGACCGCCTTGTTGTCAGGGACAACGTGCTCTTCTTCCGGGCCGACGGGCAGTTCCGCAGCAAGATTGGCCTGCCGCCGTCCCGTGCGCTCGATGTCGCGGGCAGCTATGATTCCGCGGCCCACGTGCTGACGCTCGTCCAATACACGCACCCGGCCGGCGAGTCCCGCTACGTCAATTCGATGTGGGGCATCCAGCAGGAGCCCTACAAGGGGGACGCGATTAACAGCTACAACGATGGCCCGGTCGCGCCCGGCAAGCCGCCCCTCGGTCCCTTCTACGAGCTCGAGACCTCGTCACCCGCGCTTCAACTCCCCGCTGGCGGGCGCTACACGCACGTCCACCGCACCATCCACCTGAACGGACCCGAAGCCGACCTGGATCGCATCGCCCGCGCGACGCTGAAGGTCGGGTTGTCGGACATCAGCAGCGCATTCGCATCACAGTGACTCGCATGATCAGGAGACCGCAATGAAGCGTCGTGACGCTCTTCGTTCGCTTTCACTTGCCGGTGGCGCGTCGCTGCTGGCCTCGGGCCGGACGCTCGCGGACGCGCTTGCGCCGACGGCGAGCCCCGCCTACACGCAGGCGGTCAAGGGTGTCGCTCCCGTGAAGATCCGCAACATCACGACGATTCTCACCGCACCCAACCGCATCCGCCTCGTGATCGTCAAGATCGAGACAACGGAGCCCGGGCTCGTGGGCTGGGGCTGTGCGACGTTCACGCAGCGCGCGCTCGTGGTGCAGACGGCCATCGATCAGTACCTCAAGCCGTTCCTGCTCGGACGGAACGTGGACGAGATCGAAGACATCTGGCAATCGAGCTATGTGAGCTCGTATTGGCGCAATGGCCCTGTGCTCTTCAACGCCATGAGCGGCGTGGACATGGCGCTCTGGGACATCAAGGGCAAACGGGCGGGCATGCCTGTTTACCAGCTGCTCGGCGGCAAGGTACGTCAGGGCGCCGACTGTTACTTCCACGCGAGCGGCAACAGCTTCACCGAGGTCGAAGACAGCGCCAGGAAGGCCATGGAACAGGGCTTCCGCCACGTGCGCGTGCAGGTCGCCACACCGGGCTATGCCGGCTATGGAGCAGGCGGGGGGCGGCCGGCGGCAGGCGCGGCGGACGAGGTCGTCGGGCCGACCAATCCGCAGGCAATCTGGGAGTCCGGCCCGTACGTCCGGATGCTGCCGAAGTTCTTCGAGCACCTGCGGACGAAACTGGGAGAGGAGGTCGAGCTCCTCCACGACGTCCATGAGCGCGTGACGCTCAACGAGGCGATCAACCTGTGCAAGTCGCTCGAGCCGTATCACCTGTTCTTCCTCGAAGATCCGTTCCCGCCCGAAGAGAACGACCATTTCCGGCTGCTCCGGCAGCAGACCAGCGTGCCGCTCGCGATGGGTGAGCTCTTCAACACGCAGCACGAGTACGTGCCCCTCATCAAGGAACGGCTGATTGATTTCATCCGTATCCACATTTCACAGATTGGTGGCCTGAGTCCGGCGCGGAAGGTCGCCGCGCTGTCCGAGTTCTTCGGTGTGCGAACGGCGTGGCACGGCCCCGGCGATGCGTCGCCGATCGCGCACGCCGCGCAGCTCGCGCTGGAGCTGTCGATTTACAATTTCGGAATCCACGAAGGGGGCGGGTTCCCGAAGGAGACGCAGGACGTCTTCGTGGGATGTCCCGAGGTCAGGAACGGATACATGCTTGCCCAGGAAAAGCCCGGCCTCGGCATCGAGGTGGACGAGAAGCTGGCCGCCAGGTTCCCGTTCCCACCGGGTCCGCCGAACTTCGATTATTCGTGGGGGACAACCCGGCGGAAGGACGGCACGGTCATACGGCCCTGAGCCCGTCCGCGCGCGTGAAGCACCCGAGGTGAACCGACGATGAACACGGAAGCAGTGTCGATCCCTGTTGGGACCACGATCGCGTCGTCCGATGCGAGCGGGGCTGCCATGGCCGAACGCCGGCGGACGGCGGACCGGATTTTCCGCGGCGCGCTCATGTTCAACACG
>JBBWZJ010000215.1:0-3919 GCA_039648985.1 Acidobacteriota bacterium
ACCAGGTGAACAACGGGCAGGAAATCTACGTCCTCGGCGTCATCCAGGACGACAAGACCGTCCGCGGCGGCACGGGCTGGGGGGCCGAGTTCGCGAAGTTGTGCAACAAGCCGCTGTTCGTCTTCGATCAGGAGAAGGACGGCTGGTTCTTCTGGACCGGCGGCGAGTGGAAGAGTGTCGGCAGGACAGCGCCCACCATCTCGCACCCTCATTTCACCGGCACCGGCACCCGCAAGGTGCACGAGAACGGGAAGCGCGCGATCGAAGAGTTGTTCACCCGGTCATTCGAGCAGTAGCCATTCGTCGTCGTCGGTTCAGCGGCTGAGCGCGAATCACCGGGTGCGCTCGTCGAGCTCGACCCAGCGGGCCAGCACGGTCTCGAGCTCTTTTCCGATCGCATCGATGCGGGCGAGCACGCCCTTGATGTGGGCGGCGGTCTCCTTGTAGAACGCGGGCGACGCCGATTCGTGCTGCAGGCGGGTCTGCTCGGCCTCGAGCGCCGCGATGTGCGCCGGCAGCGATTCGAGCTCCTTCTTCTCCTTGAAGGACAGCTTCCCTGGCTTCGGCGCGCGCACGAGGTTCGGACCCTTTGGCAGCGCGGGCTCCACCGTCACCGCTGGCGACGATCGACCGGGCTTTCGCCGCGCAGGCTCCGCGTCCTCGTGTGCCACAGGCGCCGCGCGCTTCCGAGACGACGGTCCTTTCGGTGCGGGTTCAACGTCGGGGAGCTTCGGCGCGGCAAGCGCCGAGTCCCGAATCCCGAACCCCGAATCCCCGCTTCGGCTCTGTCGCAGGAAATCCTCGTAGCCCCCGACGTACTCCGTCACGCTGCCCTGACCATCGAACGCGAGCGTGCTCGTGACGATGTTGTCCAGGAAGACGCGGTCGTGGCTGACGAGGAGCACCGTGCCGTCGAACCCGCCGATCAGCTCCTCGAGCAGCTCCAGCGTTTCGATGTCGAGGTCGTTGGTCGGCTCGTCGAGGACGAGCACGTTTGCCGGCCGGGCGAACAGTCTCGCGAGCAGGAGCCGATTCCGTTCTCCGCCCGACAGGAGCTTCACCGGCGACTGCGCCCGCTCTCGCGGGAACAGGAAGTCCGCGAGGTAGCCGATGACATGACGCGGCTCTCCATTCGCGATGATCGTATCGTTGCCGCCGTTGACCGTATCGGCCACGGTCTTCTCGGGATCGAGCTGTTCGCGCTGCTGGTCGTAGTACGCGATCTGGAGACGCGTGCCCTGCCTGACTTCCCCCGAGTCCGGCTCGAGCTCGCCGACGAGCATCCTCAGGAGCGTCGTCTTTCCGGATCCGTTCGGGCCGATGAGGCCCACGCGATCGCCCCGGAGGATGCGCTGCGAGTACTCGCGGATGACCGGCACGCCGCCGAGCGATTTGCTGATCCGATCGGCATGGAAGACCAGCTTCCCGGTGGTCTCGGTCGCATCGACGTTCATCCGCACGTTGCCGGCCTGCGCGCGGTAATCCGCCCGCTCCTGCCGCAGCTTCATCAGGTCCTTGACGCGCCCTTCGTTCCGCGTCCGCCGCGCCTTGACCCCCTGCCGCAGCCACGCTTCCTCCTTCTCGAGTTTCTTGTCGAGCCGCGTGAGCTCGCCCGCTTCCGCATTGAGCGCGTCGGCCTTCTTCTCGAGGTATTGCGGATAGCTGCCGGGCCACGACGTCAGCCGTCCCCGATCGAGCTCGATGATCCGCGTCGACAGCGCGTTCAGGAAAGCCCGGTCGTGGGTCACGAACAGGAGGGCGCCGCCGAAGCTCCGGAGATGATCCTCGAGCCAGCGGATGGCATCGATGTCCAGGTGGTTCATCGGCTCGTCGAGGAGCAGGAGGTCAGGTTCGGAGACGAGCGCTTTTCCGAGCAGCGCCCGTCGCCGCCATCCACCCGACAACTCGCGCATGGGCCGATCGGCGGGAAGCGCCAGCCGGGAGATGACGGTTTCGACCTTCTGCTCGAGGCGCCAGCCGTCGCGCTCCTCGAGCTCGTGCTGCGCATCGCCGAGGCGCGCGAGGGCCACCGCGTCCTCCGCGTTTTCCGCCACGCGCACCGCAGCATGGTGATAAGCGGCGACGATCTCGCCGAGCTCGCCAAGCCCGCTCGCGACTTCGTCGAACACCGAGCGCTCTCCAGATCCGGGTACATCCTGTTCCAGCCGAGCGATGCGGACCCCGGGGCTGCGCCACACCGTCCCGCTGTCGGGGGGCAGCTCGCCAGAGATCACTTTCAGGAGGCTGGATTTCCCCGTGCCGTTCCGGCCGATGAGCGCAATGCGCTCGCCGGGCTCAATCCGGAGATCGGCGGCTTCGAAGAGCGGCAGGTGACCGAAGGCGAGCGCAACTGAATCGAGGGTAATGACAGGCACTGTACTTATTGTTCTGATTCCCGGGGCAGTCGAAGCACGCGGGCTCCGCTGGTAACCGCCCTCAACGTCCGGCGTTCGATACCGCCCGGCCATAACGGTACCCGCCGGTCTCGTTCACGCGACAAGGGCACGTCGCACGTCGCACGTGTTGCACGTGGCAGGTGGCACGTTGCACTTAGAGCAGCCTGCGCGACAGCACCGCCCAGACCGCCTGGGCGAGTCGATCGCGATCGTGGCGCGCGATGTCGCCGCACCAGAACTCCCCCGTGACGAGCTCGCACGACGCGGGCACGTCCCCGAGCTCCAGCGGCCGCTTGTGTTCGGCGTGGTAGCGCGCGAGCGTCTTCTCGCCGGGCCGCGCGGTGTTCACGAGCGCCACGTCGACCGTCCGTCCGATCGCCTCGCCCATCTGCCGCACCGCTTCGGCGGCCGTGAAGTGCCACATGCCCCGACCCTCGGTCAGGAGATTGGTGACCAGGATGACGGGCCCTTTCACCTGCTGGACGGCGTCCCGTGCGCCGCGGACGAGGAAAATGGGCAGCAGGCTCGTATAGAAGCTGCCCGGCCCGATGATCGCCGCCTCGAACCGCGGAATCTCGCGCGCGGCGGCCTCGTGGAGGCTGACCTCGGGCTCGAGCCAGAGGCGGGTGATGGCGTTGCCCGCCGTCTGTCCGGCGTCCACCTCGACCTCCCCGCGCGTGCGCGTGCCGTCCCCATACTCCGCGCACACACTCGCCTGCTCGATGCTGACCGGCCACACCCGCCCCGCGCATCCCAGCAGCGCGCGCAACCCGTCCACGGCGGCGACAAAGTCTCCGCTGTAGCGCTCCATCATCGACAGGAGCAGATTCCCTCCTGTGTGCCCCCGGAGCCGCGCGTGTTCGAGCATGGGGAGCCGCGACAGCAGGACCCGCCGCGCCTCTCTCTCGTTCCGGGCCAGAGCCAGGGCGCACTTCAGCACATCCCCCGGAGGCAGCACCCCCAGCTCGTCGCGCAGCTGCCCCGAGCTCCCGCCGCTGTCGAACATCGTGACGACCGCATTCAGCGTCAGCCACGGATTCCGCTTGAGCCCCCCGAGCAGGCTCGGCAGACCCGTGCCGCCGCCGAAGCACCCCACGTTGACCGTTCGCAGCTGCATGAATCCTTCATTATCCCATGCCTCCGGCTGCCCACTTCGGGGATCGGGGATCGGGGACCGGGGATCCGGGATCGGAACGGGAACTGATCGCGCGGTCGTAGCGCGCAGCTCCATCTGCGCGACGACACTCGCGGAGCTGAGCTCCGCCCTACGCTCCGGACATTCCGAAGCTGACAGATGAAACCCGACAGCTGAGAGGTACAGTTGAGAGCTGACAGCTGACAGCTGACAGCTGACAGCTGATAGCTGACAGCTGATAGCTGATAGCTGATAGTCCGTCCTACGACTCTGACCCCCGACGCAGTGCGAGCAGCACCGCGAACACGCCGGTTGCCGCGGCAAGGCCGGCCATGGCGGGTGTGAAGCCGTACACACGGGCGCCGCCGAAGACGAACTGGCGCACTAC
>JBBWZJ010000268.1:0-7483 GCA_039648985.1 Acidobacteriota bacterium
CGCGGGCCGGGCGATTTCGTGGAACGACGTCTACACGCAGGCGCCGGTGGTCGTCGTCACCGACAACTTCGCGCGTGAATACTGGAAGAGCGCCCAGGGTGCGCTCGGACGGCGCATCCGGCAGAACCCGAAGAATCCATGGCGCACGATTGTCGGGGTGGTCGCCGATGCGCGCGACAATGGCGTGGCGCAGCCGGCTCCCGCGATCGTCTACTGGCCGATGATGATCCGGGATTTCTGGGATCAGCCGCTGATGGTCCAGCGGACGATGGGATATGCGGTGCGGACAGAGCGGGCGGGCTCCCCCACCCTGCTGAAGGAAATCCAGCAGGCCGTCTGGTCAGTCAATTCCAACCTTCCGGTTTCGGGGGTTCGCACCCTGGAGCAGCTGCGCGCCAATTCGATGGCCCAGACGTCCTTCATGCTCGTGATGCTCGCGATCGCGGCCGCAGTGGCGCTGCTGCTCGGCGTCGTCGGGATCTACGGCGTCATCTCGTACGTCGCCACGCAGAGGACGCGCGAGATTGGGATCCGGATCGCGCTCGGCGCGGCAGCGCGGGACGTCACCGGTCTCTTCCTGCGCCAGGGGCTGTGGCTCGCGGTGATCGGGATTGTCGCGGGGGTGGCGGTTTCGGCCGGTCTCACCCGCGTCATGGCGACGCTGCTCTTCGGCGTCGGCCCGATGGATCCGGTCACCTATGTGGCGGTGTCAATCGGTCTGGCGGCGACCGCGCTGCTGGCGAGCTACATCCCGGCGGCCCGGGCGGCGCGGGTCGATCCGGCCGTTGCGCTTCGTTGGGAAGCGTAGACGGCCGAACCGCCGGGCAGCGCCGCGTGACGGGACACTAGTACAGCACGAGCGCCTCACCCTTGTCGGCGACCCGCTGCTGAAAGACCGCCACGATCTGATCGCGACGCGCGAGGATCGACTGGACGTCCGTGCGCGACAGGTAGGGCTTCGTCGCGGCCTCGACGTCCTCCTGCTTGAGGCCGCGCAGCGCCGCGAGCAGCTGCCTGTCGCAGCGGGTCAGGTTCTCCGGCGCGATCACTTTGTGCGTGCGCCGGAACGCCCGCGTGAAGTCGATCATCCAGAGCTTCCAGTCGGCCGAGATCAGCACGTTCCCCAGGTTCCGATCGGTGTCGGCGACGAGCGCCGTGAAGACGCGCATCCGGTGCATCTGCCGGTTCCACGCTTCGGGGTCGGGGGGTTCGATGTGCTGCTTCAGACGGGCGCCCTCGTCCCACCGGGCGTCCACCCACCAGCTGAGCGCCCCCGACTTCGTGTTCCACGTGCGCTCGACCGTCACCGGCATCATCCCGTCGAGGCCCAGCGACTCCGCGAGCTTGTACGCGGCCACGGAGTATCGGTACGAGTCCACGAAATCGATCTCAGTGCTGCCGTTGGCGAACTTCATGATGGACGTGTGCTCGTCAACCGTCGAGAACGCCGCGTCGTGCTGCAGCGTCCCGTCGGTAAGTGTCAGGCGCAGCGGCCCGGTGACACCCTTGGCGATGTCCCGCTGCCTGATGATTTTGGCCGTGCGGAGGAATTGCGTCATCTCCGCCTTGGTCAAGGCCGGCGCGGCAGCCGCAGGGGCTCCCTGAGCGGCCGGGCTGCCCTGCGAGGCCGAGAAGGTCAGGAGAACGAGAGCAACGGGGATCCACGCTGCGTTCATACGCCTCCGCTTCATGTTTTGTGAGAGCGGCGAGCATACGCCCACGTGTGCTCCGGCGCAAATGGCGAGAGGGACCTTCGGAGGATCCGTGTTCAGGAAAGGCGCGCGAGGGGGCGGCGGAGCGAGCGGCGTCTGCGCCGCATGTCCTTCCAGAGATCGCCAGCCTCGGCGACGCGGTCGGCCATGTTGCGCAGATTGAACGTCTGCGGTGCCACGTCGCCGCGCTCGATCTCCGCCCAGGTACACGGGGCCGACACTGGAGCACCCGGACGTGCGCGCACGGCGTACGCCGCGGCGAACGTCGCGCCGTAGCCGTTACGCGCGGTGTCCACCAGAATCCGTCCCGCGCGATCGGCCTTGTGGAACTCCTGCGTCAGGTGTGCCGGATCGCGCCTGACCAGTTCCGCGCCCGCCGCGTGCGCAAACCGCGCCACCTCGCCGAAGTCGCTCTGGCCGTCGAGCGGCACCACGATGTGGAACCCTTTCGATCCGGAGGTCTTCACCCAGCTCGGGAGTCCGATCTCGTCGAGCAGATCGCGCAGCGCGAGCGCCGCGGCGCGGAGGACCGCCGGCTCCTCAGAGGCGGGATCCAGGTCGAAGACGCACAGGTCCGGATGGTGCAGGTCGGGCACGCGCGACGTCCAGACGTGCGGCGTGATGCTGTTCTGGTTCGTTACCCAGAGCAGCGAGCGCAGATCGGTGATGAGCGGATGGTGTACGGTGCCGCCCTTTTTCGGCACTTCGATCCGCTCGAGCCACGCCGGAAACGCCCTCGACACGTCCTTCTGGATGAAGCCTTTCGCCGTGATGCCGGCGGGAAATCGTTCCATCGTGACGGGACGGCCGCGGATATGCGGGATGAGCAGCGGCGCAATCGATTCGTAGTATGCCGCGAGCTCGCCTTTGGTGATCGCCGCCTGCCCCTGCCCCGGGGGGAAGAGCACCTTGTCAGGATGGGTGATCACGCTGTTTCCCTGACCACGTCTTTCGGCGACTTGTCCGTGCGGATTCCAAGCAGGCGCGAATGCCGGAGCTTGCCGTGCACCGTCCACTCGACGAATGCCACCTGGACGACGACCTCGGGACGGACCCAGTGTGCCCGGAGGCGCGGCAGGCCGACGGCCCGGGTGAACGGAGACGCCGGGATCTCGAGGGCATCGAAGCGGCTGCGGAGCTCGAGGAGCAGCTTCGTGTCGAACCCGGTGCCGACCTTGCCGGCGAACACGAACGCGTCACCCTCGAAATAGCCCACGAGGAGCGCACCGAAGCCGACTCGCCCGCCCTGCGGATCGGTGAAGCCGCCGACGACGAGCTCCTGGGTGGCCTCGCATTTCATCTTGAGCCAGTGCGGCGAGCGTCGGTGCTCGTAGAGCGAGTCGCGCCGCTTGGCAATCACGCCCTCCCACCCCTCGCGGCAGGCACGCTCCCATGGTTTCGATTCTGTCACCGCCGCAACGCGGCGCAGCGGCGCGCGCAGTGGGAGGCGGGACAGCAGCTCCTGCCGCCGCGAGAGCGGCAGCCCCATCAGGTCCTCCCCGTCGAGCCAGAGGATGTCGAACACGTGATACGCGACTCTCCCCTGTTCTCTCCAGACCCCGGTCGCTTCGCCATCGAGGATCACGTCGCGGACCGGCAGAGCCTCAACAGCCGCGACGACCGACGGATAGGCGGCGTCCTGCGCCAGCCGGTTCCTGGACAACAGGCGGACTCGTGCGCGGTCCTTGAACGCGAGCATGCGGATGCCATCGAGCTTGCGCTCGAAGATCCACTCAGGCCCGCTGAACCGCTCGGCCGTCAGCGTGGCGGCCATGGGCTCGACCCATTCAGGAACCATTGTCACGGCCATCTATCAAGGTGCAAAGGCTCCGTCCCTCCCTGAGCTCGAGCGGGACGCATCAACCACAGAGCAACATAGCAGCCGATCCGGTGGAGCGCAAACGGCTCAGACCGGACACCTTCAGGCTCGCCGCATGGGGCGACGGAGCCACTATCCACAATCCGAGCAGGCATATCCCTTTGGATAGCAGGTACCGTCCGGTCACGTCAGAACGCCGCCTTTGTGCAGTGATTCGTTGATGCTCGCCCGGGCACGGGCGTTGCGCTCCGGCCTCTGTGTACAGGCAAGGGGGTAAGTCACATGCGTGTCCCTCGAGTGGTGCTGGCGGTGACGACGGTGCTTCTGCTGAAAACGGCGGGGACGGCCTCTGCCCAGGTACCGCTCTTCGAGGAGCAGCTCTGCGACGCGTCCCATGAGGACTGCCGCAGTCCGCTGACCAAACTCATCGACAGTGAGACGCTCGGAATCGACGTCGGCGTGTGGTTCATCAAGGATGGGCGCATACCGGCCGCACTCATCCGTGCGCGGTCACGCGGTGTGCCGGTGCGGATGATCATGGATACCCGGGCGAACGCGAAGTACTCCGGCAATGCCCAGTACATCGCCGACCTCGCCACCGCGGGCGTGCAGATGCGCCGCCGCACGGCCAGTGACATCTGCCACTGGAAACTGATGATCTTCGCCGAGCAGGGGGTCGTCGAGTGGTCGGGCGCGAACTACAGTCCGCTGGCGTTCGTCCCCAACATCCCCTACCAGGATTACGAGGACGAAGTCATCCATTTCACGCGCCAACTGACGCCGTCGTTCAAGAAGATCTACGACGACATCTGGACGAATACGACCGAATACGAAGATTACGCGAATATCACGCGCCCCCTGGTGCGTAAGTACCCCACCGTGCAGGTGGATTCCCGCCTCAACTTCCCTCCGCGAGACAGCTACGAGGATCGACTGGTGCCGCTCATCGACAAGGAACCGTCCGGCGGGCTCATTGACGTAGACATGTTCAGAGAGACGATGGCGCGTCCGGTCGATGCGATTATCCGCGCGGCCTCGCGGAGGGTGCGCGTGCGGTTGTACCTGGAGCCCAGCGAGTACAGCAATGTCGCGCGGCCCGGCAACAAAGTGCAGGTCGATCGCCTGGTCGCGGCGGCGAAGACCTATCCGGGCACGATCGAGATCCGCATGCGCGCCCACGCCGGGCTGAATCATCAGAAGACCGTCTGGCTGCACACTCAGCACGTCGTCGTGTTCGGCACATCCAACTGGTCGGACGCCTCGGACGACAATCAGCTCGAAGCCAACATCTTCACCAACACGATCCGCGACTCGTTGAGCGATTTGCTGTTCACGGAACTGAACAAGATATTCGAGCGGAAGTTCTATAACGATGCGCCGGACGGTTCAATCGAAACCAGCGCGTACATGACGCCCAGTCTGCCGAGGCCCTTCACCGGGGCGGGCACCTGCACTGATTCGAGCGCGACGAATTATGGCGGTCCGGCACCCTGCGTCTATCCTCCTCCGCCAACGCCGCCGCCGGTCTCGGACGCACCGACCGTGGTGCTCTGGCCCGCAACGGCGGCCGCCGCGAACATCCACGGGAACTGGCAGGTGCTCCAGGATGCAAGCGCCGCCGGCGGTGCGGCCCTGGTCAACCCGAACTTCTCCCAGGCGAAAATCTCGCCGGCGCTCATGGATCCGCTCAACGCCTTCGAAATGACGTTCTCCGCCGTGAGCGGCACGCCGTATCACCTGTGGGTCCGCCTGCGCGCCGAGAACAACAGCTTCGCGAACGATTCCGTTCACGTGCAGTTCAACGATTCGGTCACACAGGGCAGGGCTCCCACGATGCAGATCGGAACCACGAGCTCGGCTGGTGTCGTCCTGCAGGCGGGAGATGCGGACACGAGTCTGAACGGCTGGGGGTGGGCGGACAACGGATGGAATCTGCCGGGCGTGGACATCTACTTCCTCAACAGCGGCACGCACACGCTGCGTGTTCAGCAACGTGAGGATGGCGTGACGATCGATCAGATCGTGCTCAGCCCCAATACGTATCTCACGCAGGCGCCCGGAGGGCGGGACGGCGACAACACCAGGCTCGACCGCACCGACGGCGTCAGCCCTCCGGCGGCAACGCTGCCGGCGCCGTGGCAGAGCGCGAATATCGGCGCGACGGCCGGCGGGGGCGCGAGCGAAAGCGGCGGCACGTTCACCGTCACGGGCGGCGGCGCCGATATCTGGGGGACGGCCGATGCGTTCAGGTACGTTTACCAGCCGCTCATCGGCGACGGGACGATTGTCGCCGACGTGACCACTGTCCAGAATGTGAACGCGTGGACGAAGGCCGGAGTGATGATCCGCGAATCGCTCGATGCAGGCGCTGCGCACGCCTCGTTGTTCGTCACACCCGGGAAGGGGATCGCCTTCCAGTGGCGGCCGTCGTCCGGCGCCGTCAGCTCGAGCAGCGGCATGGCCGGCGGCGCATCAACCCGCATCAAACTGGAGCGGGTCGGTCAACTCGTCTCGGCATCGGTCTCCACCGACCAGGGAACGACGTGGACCAGTCTCGGAGGCCAGACGATCGCCCTGACCCAGACCGTCTACGTCGGGCTGGCGGTGAGCAGCCATGTCGCCGGCCAACTCGCGACGGCGACGTTCAAGGGGGTCGCGATCGTTCCGCCGGGCCCTTGAGCTGCAGCCCGGCGGCGGCCGGCACGAGCTGACACGTCGTTCGAGCAGACTGGTACCCTTGTTGCGTAATCACTGCCGGGGCGAAAATGCAACTGGCGCTGTCGGGGCCTTTCGGGACCGGACTTCCTCCGGGACCGCGGCACCACGCGAGCGCGCACAAGGGAGCTGCTCGATGAGTGCGGAAGTGGTTGTCATCACGGGAGCGTCCGCCGGCGTGGGGCGCGCGACCGCGATGGCATTCGCCAGGCGCGGCGCACGGGTGGGGCTGATCGCACGCGGGGTCGACGGCCTCGAGGGCGCGAAGCGGGACGTCGAGGCGCTCGGCGGCAGGGCGCTCGTGCTGCCCGCGGACGTCGCCGTCGCCGAGCAGGTGGAAGCAGCGGCGGACCGTGTCGAACGCGAGCTCGGCCCGATCGACATCTGGGTGAACAACGCGATGGCGTCGGTCTTCTCTCCGATTCACGAGATGACGGCCGACGAGTTCCAGCGCGTCACCGCCGTCACCTATCTCGGCACCGTACACGGCACGCTGGCGGCGCTGAAGCGGATGCGTCCGCGCGATCGCGGCACCATCGTGCAGGTCGGCTCCGCGCTTGCGTATCGCAGCATCCCGCTCCAGTCGGCGTACTGCGCGGCGAAGCACGCCGTCGCGGGCTTCACCGACTCGCTACGCTGCGAACTGATTCACGACCGGAGCCGAATCCACCTGACGATGGTGCAGATGCCGGCGCTGAACACGCCGCAGTTCGGGTGGGTCAAGAGCCGGCTGGCGCACAAGGCGCAGCCGGTGCCTCCGATTTTCCAGCCGGAAGTCGCCGCCCGCGCGATTTGCTGGGCGGCCGATCATCGCCGGCGTGAAGTGCTGGTCGGCATGCCGACGGTCGCCGCCATCGTTGCCAATAAGCTCGTACCGGGACTGCTCGATCGGTATCTGGGGCGCACGGGTTACGCGTCTCAGCAGACACAGGAGCCGGAAGATCCGCAGCGTCCCGACAACCTGTGGACGCCGGTCGGTGGCGATCACGGGGCGCACGGACGGTTCGACGCGCGATCGAGCGATCGCAGCCCCGAGCTCTGGGCGGCGACGCACACCCAGGGCATCGCCGTCGCGCTTCTCGGCGCCGCAGCAGTCGTGCGACTGCTGGTCAGGCGTCAGGCGACGCACGCTACGCCGAAGATCGGGTGACGCTTACCGCGCGGTTCTACCTTTCGTCTCCGCGGCAGGCTTCGGCAGCGGTTCGCCGGGTACGGTCTTCCCGATCTCGAAGTCCGA
>JBBWZJ010000275.1:0-8575 GCA_039648985.1 Acidobacteriota bacterium
GTGAGGAATGCCGTCGCGATGACCGCGAAGTTCGTGAGCCAGGGACTGGTTGAGAAGCTGTCGCGAGATCTTGCCGCAGCGAGTCACGAGGGACCGGTCCAATGATCGCATTCGTCTTTCCGGGGCAGGGCGCGCAGAAGGTCGGCATGGGCAAGGGCCTCGCGGACGCGTTTCCGCTGTGCCGCGGTGTCTTCGACGAAGCGGACGCGGCACTCGGAGAGTCGTTGAGCACCCTGTGCTTCCAAGGCCCCGAAGATCGCCTGCGGCTGACCGAGAATACGCAGCCAGCGATCCTCGCGATGAGCATTGCCGTGCACAGGCTCGTCCACTCAGAGGGGATCAACGCGTCGCTGCTCGCGGGCCACAGCCTCGGCGAGTATTCGGCGCACGTGGCCGCCGGTACGATATCCTTTGCGGATGCCCTGCGCACGGTACGCCGCCGTGGGCGGTATATGCAGGACGCCGTGCCGGACGGTGAGGGGGCGATGGCCGCCATCCTCGGCCTGGATGCCGAGGGTGTCACCCGCGCGTGTGCGGAAACCGCCCGTGAACTCGGCCGGATTGTGACGCCGGCCAACCTGAACGCGCCCGGCCAGGTCGTCATTGCGGGGCACGCGGACGCGGTGCAGCGTGCCGGCGAACGTGCGAAGGCGCTGGGAGCGAAGCGGGCGATTGCGCTCGCCGTGAGCGCGCCTTTCCACTGCCCGCTGATGAAGCCGGCCGAAGAGCGGCTCGCGCCGGAACTGCGCGCGCTGGTCGTGGCCGACCCGAGGATTCCGGTCATCGCGAACGTCGACGCCGAGCCGAAACGTGACGCGCGCTCGTCGATCGAGGCGCTCGTGCGGCAGGTCTCGTCGCCCGTGCGCTGGGAGGACGGCGTCCGGCGGCTGATTGCGGACGGCGCTACAACGTTCGTGGAGCTCGGCCCGGGCAACGTGCTCGCCGGCTTGATCAAGAAGATCGACCGAAGCGTAACGGTCATGAGCATCGAGGACGAGGACAGCTTTCACCGCGCCCTGGAGACATTGAACGCAATTAGCGGACAGTCTGAAGGCTGAGAGCTGAAGACTGAGAGCTAGTGTCCGACACGCATGATTGACCTCTCCGGCCGGATCGCGATCGTGACGGGAGCCTCGCGCGGCATCGGGCGGGCGATCGCGCGGCAGCTCGCGGCGCAGGGCGCCCACGTGATCGCCGCCGCCCGGGGCGACAACGCGCTGCCGGTCGTGGAAGAGATCACGGCGGCGGGCGGGCGCGCGGAGGCCAGCCCGCTCGACGTGACCGCGGCCGGTGCGGTCGAGGGGATTGTCGCGACGACGCTTCAGCGCCACGGACGGATCGACATCCTGGTCAATAACGCGGGGATTGCGCGCGACCAGCTGATGCTGCGGATGAAGCGCGAGGACTGGGACGCGGTGCTGGCGACGAACCTCACCGGCGCTTTCGCGCTCACACAGGCGGTGCTGAAGCCGATGATCCGCCAGAAGGGCGGGCGCATCGTCTGCATCAGCTCCGTGGTGGGGCAGAGCGGCAACGCCGGGCAGGCGAATTACGCGGCGTCGAAGGCCGGCGTCATCGGTTTTGCGAAGGCGGTCGCGCTCGAAGTCGCGTCGCGGGGGATCACCGTCAACGTCGTCGCGCCGGGGCTCATCGAGACCGATATGACCCGCGCGATCACGGGGACGGCGCGCGAAGAATGGGCGTCGAAGATTCCGCTGCGGCGCCTCGGCACACCGGACGATGTCGCCTCGGCCGTCTGCTTTCTCGCCTCGGACGAGGCGTCGTATATTACGGGGCAGGTCCTGGCGGTCAATGGCGGGATGTACACGTAGCGCGAAGTTCAGCAGGGACTCGCGGATGGAGGGATGAATGGCGGTTGCAGACAAGGTCAAGAGCATCATCGTGGAGCAGCTCGGCGTCGACGAAGAAGAAGTGACGCCGGACGCGTCGTTCGTGGACGACCTGGGGGCTGACTCGCTCGACACGGTGGAGCTGGTGATGGCGTTCGAGGAAGAGTTCGGAATCGACATCCCGGACGAGGACGCCGAGAAGATCACGCGCGTCAAGGAAGCCGTCGAGTACATCGAGTCCCACAGCAAGAAGAAGTAGGCGGGAGGCCGTTTGAGCAGGCGAGTCGTCGTGACGGGTGTCGGCCTCGTGTCGCCGCTCGGAATCGGGACGGAGGCGAACTGGCAGGCGCTCTGCGCGGGGCAGAGCGGCATCGGACCCATCACGCGGTTCGATGCGACCCAGTTTTCCGCGCGCATTGCGGGCGAAGTGAAGCACTTCGACCCGCTGCAGTTCATCGAGAAGAAAGATGTCAAGAAGATGGACATCTTCATTCAGCTGGCCATCGCCGCGTCGCAGTTTGCGATGGACGATGCGAAGCTGAAGGTGAGCGCGGACATCGCCACCCGGACCGGCGTCTTCATCGCGTCCGGCATCGGCGGGTTCACGACGATCGAGCGTGAGCACAAGGCACTCCTCGAAGGGGGCCCCCGGCGCATCTCTCCCTTCTTCATCCCCGCCGCCATCATCAATCTTGCGGCGGGCCAGGTTTCCATCCGGTTCGGTGCCAAAGGACCGAACTCCGCCACCTGCACCGCGTGCTCGGCCTCTGCGCATGCCATCGGGGATGCGTTCGAAATCATCAAGCGCAACGACGCGGACGTGATGATTGCCGGCGGTTCCGAAGCCGCCATCACCCCCATGGGTGTCGGGGGCTTCGCGGCGATGCGCGCCCTGTCCACCCGCAACGACGAGCCGGCGCGCGCCAGCCGTCCTTTCGACAAGGACCGCGAAGGGTTCGTCATGGGTGAGGGCTCCGGGGTCATCATTCTGGAGGAGCTCGAGTTCGCGACACGGCGGGGCGCGAACATCTACGCGGAGCTCGTCGGCTACGGCATGTCCGCCGACGCCTTCCACATCACCGCGCCATCGGAGGACGGGGATGGCGGCCGGCGCGTGATGGAGGCCGCCCTCAACCATGCCGGTGTGCAGCCGCAGCAGGTCGACTACATCAACGCGCACGGCACGTCGACGCCGTTCAACGACAAGCTCGAAACGCTCGCGATCAAGCGGGTGTTCGGGGAGCACGCCCGGAAGGTCGCGATCTCGTCGACAAAGTCCATGACCGGCCACCTCCTCGGCGCGGCCGGCGGGCTCGAGGCCGGCATCACCGTGCTGGCCATCCGCCACCAGGTCATTCCCCCGACGATCAACTACGACACGCCCGATCCCGAGTGCGATCTCGACTACGTGCCGAACGTGAAGCGCGAGGCCAGGATCGAGTTCGCCCTGTCCAACTCGTTCGGCTTCGGCGGCACCAATGGCGCGCTGCTGTTCAAGAGGTTTGGTCGGTAGCTCTCAGACTTCAGCTGTCAGCCACATCCGCGTTAGGCCGATAGTTCAAGCTGATTGATCGCGTCACCGATTGCGATCTGCGAGTTGAGGTCTGATACCGGCATTCTAAGAGCTAGGCGCCAGCTGAGAGCATGTCTGATGTCTGATAGCTGAAGTCTGAGAGACTATGAAAATTGCCGTCTGCATCAAACAGGTCGTCACCCGGGAGTGGCAGCTTCGCGTGAACGACTCGAGGACATGGATTCGCGATCAGGACGCCAGCTTCGAGCTGAACGAGCCGGATGCCTATGCGCTCGAAGAGGCGTTGCGGCTGAAGGAGAAGCACGGCGGCGAAGTTGTCGTCTGTTCGGCCGGCCCGGCTCGTGCCGCCCAGGTGATTCGGGAAGCGCTCGCGCGTGGCGCGGACCGTGCGATCCATGTCGAAGCCGACGCGCTCGCCTCCGCCGATGCGTTCACGGTCGCGGACGCGCTCGCGCACGCGATTCGCGACGAGCGATTCGACCTCGTGCTGACGGGGCTGCAATCGGACGATCAGGGATTCGGCCAGGTGGGTGTCGTGCTCGCCGAGAAGCTCGGGATGCCGCATGCCACAATCATCATGGACGTCCAGGCCTCGGAATCCACTGTGCGCGTCAAGCGCGAGCTGGAAGGTGGATGGTTCCAGTGGATGATTCTCCCGAGTCCAGCGCTTCTGACCATTCAGAGCGGCATCAATCAGCTCCGGTACGCGACGCTCAAGGGCATCATGGCGGCGAAGAAGAAGGAAATCCGCAAGGTGGCGGCGCCGGCGGCCGTTGAGCCGGCCGTCCGCATTCTTCGCGTCTACTTCCCCGAGAAGGGCAAGAAGACGGAGATGATCGCGGGCTCCCCGGCCGAAGCCGCGCGGACGCTCGTCACGCGGCTTCGCGACGATGCGAGGGTGATCTAGCGATGCGCCTTGTCGTTGCGGAGCAGCGTCAGGGACGGTTGAACCGCGCGAGCTGGGAAGCAATCGCCGCTGCGCAGCAGGCCGGCGGACCGCTGAAGGTGATCGTGCTTGGCACCGGTGGCGAGGCGTGCGCCGGCGAGCTTGCTGCAGCGGACGTCTCGGAAGTGATCGTCGTCGCATCGGACGCACTCTCCGAGTACACCGCAGATGGCTACGTCGCTGCATTGGCGGCGGTGATTGGGCAGGAGCAGCCTTCGCACGTGTTTCTCGCGCACACGTACCAGACGCGCGATTTTGCGCCGGCGCTCGCGGCGCGGCTTGGCCGTTCTCTCGTGACCGACGTCACCGCGCTTCGTACCGAGGGCGACCGACCCACCTACGTCCGACCGGTCTTCCAGGGAAAGTTGAGCGCAGACGTCGAGGCGACCGGCCCGGCGCCGCACATCGTGACGTTCCAGATTGGCGCGTTTCGCGCAGACGCCGCACGGCGCGCCGCCACGCCTGCGCCGGTTCGGACGGCAGATGTCGCGGTCGATGCCTCCGTCATCCGCCAGAAGCCGGAGGCTCCTTTCAAGGAGGCGAAGCAGGCGGTCGATCTCTCCCAGGCCGAGCGCATCGTCGCTGTGGGACGGGGCATCAAGAGCCAGGAGCATCTGAAGGTTGCGGAGTCTCTCGCGCAGGCACTGGGCGCGGAGCTGGCCGCCTCCCGCCCCATCTGCGACGCAGGCTGGCTGCCCATGGACCGTCAGATCGGCAGTTCGGGACAGACCGTTGCGCCGAAGCTCTACGTCGCGCTCGGGATCTCCGGCGCCATCCAGCACCTCGTCGGGATGAAGGGGGCACGTACCATTGTCGCAATCAACAAGGATCCCGAAGCCCCCATCTTTGAGATCGCCGACTTCGGCATCGCGGGCGATCTCTTCGAGATCGTGCCGGCCATCGTGGCGGAATTGAAAAAATAACGCTGTCAGCCATCAGCAATCAGCTGTCAGCTCGTTCCGTGTAGCTGGGCCATAAGCGCCGCTAACGAACAAGTGCTGATAGCTGAAAGCTGATAGCTGAACGACTGATAGCTGAAAGACTGAGAGCTGAGTGAGTCGCGATTCCCTCGACGTTGACGTCCTGATCGTCGGCGGCGGGCCGGCCGGGATGTCGGCCGCGCTCAGGCTGGCGCAGCTCCAGAAGGCACGGGGCGGGGAGCCGCTCGCGATTGCCGTGCTGGAGAAGGCGCGCGAAGTCGGCGCGCACCTGCTCTCGGGGGCGGTCCTCGATCCATCGGCGCTGCGGCAGTTGATCCCGGACTTCAAGGAGCGCGGCGCGCCGATCGCATCGGCGGTCCGCCACGATCACGTGTACTTCCTCACGCGCTCCCGCCAGATCACATTTCCAATCACGCCGCCGCCGCTCAGGAATCACGGGCACTACATCATCTCGCTGAACAAGTTCGTGAAGTGGATGGGCGGGCTCGTCGAGGCGGAGGGCATCGACATCTTCACCGGTTTTTCGGCATCCGAGATCCTCTACGACGGCGATCGCATCGCCGGCGTGCGCACGGGGGATCGGGGAGTCGGCAGGCACGGCGAGCAGAAGCCCACGTTCGAGCCGGGCGTCGACATCCGCGCCAGGGTGACGATTCTGACCGACGGCGTCCGCGGCAATCTGACGAAAGCCGTCGTGCGCCGTCTTGCCCTCGATGCGGGCCGCGCACCGCAGTTGTACGCGATCGGCATCAAGGAGTTGTGGGAAGTGCCCGCGGATCGTATCCCGGCCGGGACCGTCATGCACACGATGGGCTACCCCTTGCGCCGCGACGAGTTCGGGGGCGGATTCATCTATGCGATGCCGGACGGGGTCCTGTCGGTCGGGTTCGTCACTGGTCTCGACTATCGCGATCCCATGTTCGATCCGCACATTGCGTTTCAGCACTTCAAGCGGCACCCGCTCGTCGCCTCGCTCCTCGATGGCGGCCAGATGGTGCGATATGGGGCGAAGGCGCTCCCCGAAGGCGGCTGGCACACGGTGCCGCGGGTGTACGCGGACGGCTTGCTGATTGCGGGGGATGCCGGCGGGTTTCTCAATTCCCTCCGGCTGAAGGGTATCCATCTCGCCATGCGGACCGGCATGCTGGCAGCCGAGAGCGCGTTCGATGCGGTCAGGGGCGGGGATGTCTCGGCGGCGCGCCTCAAGAGCTACTCGGACGCGATCGACGCGAGTGATGTGCGCCGCGAGCTGTACCCCGTTCGCAACGTGCACCAGAGTTTCAGCTACGGTCTGATGGCGGGAGTCGCGTACTCCGGACTTTCGCTCGTCACCGGCGGCTGGTGGTACCGCGATCCCATGCCTGCGCACACCGGATACGAGCGCATGGCCAGGATCGATGAGTACTACAAGGATGGGCGGCCCGACGTCGACTCGCCGGTCCGTCCGGCAAAGATCGATCGGCAGCTCACGTTCGATCGGCTGACGAACGTGCACTTTTCGGGCACGCGGCATCCGGAGGATCAGCCGTCGCACCTCATCGTGCACGACACGGATATCTGCCAGACGCGGTGCCGCACCGAGTACGGGAACCCGTGCACCAGATTCTGCCCCGCGAACGTGTATGAGATGGTTGACGCGGGCGACGGCACGCGCAGGCTGCAGATCAACGCGTCGAACTGCGTGCACTGCAAGACGTGCGACATCATGGATCCGTACCAGGTCATCGACTGGGTGCCGCCCGAAGGGGGCGGAGGTCCGCAGTACGATGGGATGTGACACTCGGGACTCGGGACTCGGGACTCGGAATCCGGGGCTCGGGGCTCGGAACTCGGGATTCGGGACTGGTGCGGATGGAGGCTGGAAGCCGGGAGCTGGAAGCTGGAAGCTGGAAGCCGAAGCTGGAAGCCTCCCTTGTTGAGTCGCGCTCAGCGTCTCGAGACTCGCCTCATTGCCGCCGTGGTTTCCCCAGCGATTTCTGCGCTCTGCCGCACCATCACCTGGAAGATTGAGGGGGCGGAGCATTACAACGAGATCATCAGGTCAGGACGCCAGCCGATTATCGCCTTCTGGCACGGGCGCATCCTCCCTGCGACCTGGTACTTCCGCAATCGCGGGATCGTTGCTCTGACGAGCGCCAATTTCGACGGACAGTGGATCGCAAAGGTGCTGGAGCATTTCGGCAATCACACGGTTGCCGGCTCGAGCTCGCGTGGAGGCATGCGCGCCATGCGGCAGCTGAAGCGCGAGATCCTCGCCGGCCACCCTGTCGCGTTCGCCCTTGACGGTCCCCGCGGTCCCGCGCATGTTCCTCAGCCAGGGGCTGTGTGGCTGGCTGCCGCGACAGGCAATCCCATCCTGCCGTTCCATGCCGAGGCGAGTGCGTATTGGGAGATCTCGAGCTGGGACCGCACGCAGGTGCCGAAGCCGTTCAGTACGGTGGCGATCATCTTAGGAGCGCCGATTTATCTAAAGCACGGCGAACACTCGGTCGGCCTCGACCAGCTGACACGCGTGCTGAGTCGGGACGAAACGCGCTCGCGCGACGTCTCGAGTGCCAGGTAATCTCGCTACCTGGAGTGACGAATACGCCGCACTTGCGACGCGCAAAACCTCTGAACAAAAATCGAGCGCGCGTTCCACATACTGAAATCGCGCGCTCTTGCTGGTGACAAGCGCGAAGTCCTCAGGCGGTCGGAACTATCGGCGCGACGCGACGGGCGAACACCAACCCGAGCAGGCCGGTGCCGAGCAGCAGCAAGCTCCCGGGTTCCGGAACCGGAGTCGATCCCGAAACCTGGGTTTCGATGAAACCGGTCAGGTTTGCTTCTCCCCCCGACGCAATGGCGACATTGTTCGTCAGAATCACGTCCATCGTTCCGGACTGCCCAGTCGCGCCGTCGTAGAAGGTCAGCCCCGAAATCATGTCCGGATTGAACCTGACAAGCACCCCTCCGCCATTCTCGTTGCTTGACACCGTTCCCCTGAGCGCCGCCTGGAACGTCGCGCTTGGCGAATCAGGATTGAGAAACGTCAGAAGAAGCGCGAAGGCGGAACTCACTCGCGTGTCGACTGCCGGGGTACTGACACTCAGGGTGCCGAAGTTACCATTGCCACCCTGTATCGCAAGCACATCGTCTACGGTCGTACCTAAGAAGTCCCAGTCAGCATTCGAGTCGAAACTGAGCGTGACTCCTCCAATCGTCGTGCTTGCTGTGTCCTCGAAGTTCGAACAGTCAAGTCCGAAACATGCCGTAGCGTCGCCTTTGATTTGAATCGGCGCCGCCCTGGCCCACGTCGGTAAAA
>JBBWZJ010000287.1:0-7430 GCA_039648985.1 Acidobacteriota bacterium
CGCGTCTGAGCTTGTAATTGGAGTGCAGGGCGGGCCTCCTGGACCCTAGACCCCGCACCCTGAACCCTCTTACTTGCCGGCCTTCGGACGCTTCGCGCCGTACTTCGAGCGGCTCTGCTTACGCTTGGCCACGCCGACGGAGTCGAGCGTACCGCGCACGATGTGGTAACGCACACCTGGCAGATCCTTCACACGGCCGCCGCGAATGAGCACAATGGAGTGCTCCTGCAGGTTGTGGCCCTCGCCCGGGATGTACGAAGTGACTTCGATGCCGTTGGTCAGGCGAACACGCGCAACCTTCCGGAGCGCCGAATTCGGCTTCTTCGGCGTCTGGGTGAACACGCGCACGCAGACGCCGCGCTTCTGCGGGCTGTCCTGCAGCGCGGGGCTCTTGGTCTTGGTGATGACCTTCTCGCGGCCCTTGCGCACAAGCTGGCTGATGGTCGGCACGGTTCGGACAACTCCAGTCACGCGCGTCAGAGCGACGCACGCGAAAAACAGAACAAAAACGCCGACGGCCACGCGCGCCAACGGGGGCGCGCGGAATCGGTGGTTGCTCCAGGCCTAGGGAGCCGTCGAAACGGCCCGGCACCTGGAGCTGATTGACCCTATAAAGTTTGTGTGTGCTCGGTCCGCGTGGACGCGTGCGATACGTTCCGCCTCCCCCGGGCGTTCCCGGGGCAGAACCCCGGCTTTCGCGGGGGGCTCCCCGTCTCTCCGGGGAGCGAAGCAGTTCGAGTCTTGAAGTTCGGCCCTAGATAGGGTGTCCCAGAGCCGACCAGAACCTTGCAAAGATAGCAGAAACCGGGACCGTCGCGCAAGCCCTGGGCTCTCCACGGTCTCGTTTGCCCCGTCGCGGGGACCCTGCCCAATCAGGACAGCTTGTCCGCCAGTTGATGGACGAAGAGGCCCGTGTCGGTGACGAGCCCGAGGGTCTGGGCCGACCCGCGATCGACAAGTTTGGTCACGACCGACGGGTTGATATCGACGCAGACAACCTTGACCCAGGACGGCAGCATGTTCCCGACCCCGATGCCGTGGAGCATGGTGGACAGCACGACGGCGATGCCCACGTCGGCGAGCGCTTCGGCATATCGGTCCTGCGCCTCCACCAGGTCCATGATGGTGTCGGGCAGGGGGCCGTCATCCCGGATGCTTCCCGCCAGGACGAACGGGACGCCGTGCTTGACGCATTCGTACATCACCCCGGAGCTCAGCAGGCCGGCCTCCACCGCGGCCTGAATCCCGCCGGCCCGCCGAATCGTGTTAATCGCCCGCATGTGGTGGCGGTGGCCCCCTTCGACAGGCGCCCCGGTCTCGAGGCTGACGCCGAGCGACGTGCCGTAGAGCGCACCCTCGATGTCGTGGACCGCGAGCGCGTTGCCCGCCAGCAGCACATCAACGAAGCCGCGGCGGATGAGGTCGCAGAAATAACTGGCGGCACCTGTATGGACGACAACGGGCCCGACGACAAAAGCAATCCGGCCCCCGCCGCGCTTCACGTCGCGGATCATGTCGGCGATGCGCGTCACGCTCGTTTCGACGTGCCGCTCCGACGAGATGCCGCCGGTCATGAACGCGAAGCCATGGCGGTCCCGCTCCCGGAACTCGGGGACGACGCGGATGCCGTCGAGCGAGCAGACCACCATGTCGCCGGTGCGCAGATCGCGGAGTTTCCGGCACACGGCACGACCATCCTCGATTACGACCGCGGCATCCATCCGCTGCCGCTCGACCTCGAGCCACTGCCGTCCGTGACGGATCCACGTGTGGTGATTGCTCGTGGAATAGAAGTCGTCCGGAGCGCAGCCGTCGGTCGGCGCCGGCTGCAGCTCGGCATCCAGATCGGCAGCAGTCCGGCAGCCGAACTCGAGCAGCTCTTCGAGCAGCGCCTGCATCGTCGCGCCGCTCGGCGCGGACACGCGCATCTGCAGGCGGGAAAAGTCGTCGTTGGTGCGACCGATGGTGAAGTCCACGACTTCGAAGCTGGCGCCGTGTTTGACGACGGCGTCGAAGATTTCCGTCATCAGACGTGAGTCGATGAGGTGGCCTTCGGTATGGACGATCTCGCTGACGGGTGTGTCGCTGCTCAAGGAAAGTCCGTTACGCCAGGGCTGGAGGTCCGAACCGTCAACAATAGAAAAGGGCAGACCGGCGATGCCGGCCTGCCCTGTAGTTTACTGCGGTTGGTGATGATCGGGGACTAGCGCTTCAGCTTGTTTCCGAGATCCTCGATCGCTTCCCCCACCTTGCGCCGGCCACGGCCGAATCCTTCCTGCACGTCTCCCGAGGCTTCATCCGCTACACCTTCATCGTGGAGCCTGTCGTCGTCGGTGAGATCGCCGGCTGCCTGCTTGAGCTTCCCCTTAAGCTGGTCGCCCTTACCGTTCAGTTCGTCGCGGTTCATGTAAGCCTCCTTGGAGCACTCGAGCCCCGCGAGCCGTCACTACAAGAACCGGTGCGTCAGCAGTATCACCGTCGCATTCAATTCATACGGGCATCCTGACGCCGCCGAGCCGAAGGCGTCCCGGCCGTTGCCAGTAAGTGCACTGGAGATACCACTGATGCCTGATCCGTTTCAGGGGACGGTTACGACGAGCCCGGTGCAGGCGTGCCGCCCTTCGCGGCGATACGCGTGCGGCGCCGCCGAATCGAAGTAGACGGAATCGCCCGCGGCGAGACGATGTTCCGCGTCGTTGACCGTGAGCACGAGCCGTCCGCCGAAGAGGTAAATCATTTCGGCCCCCGGATGGTGGTGCCGCTTCACCCGATCGAGCGCGACCTCCTCGAACTCGACGAAGTACGCGCTCATTCGGCGGTCCACGGCCGGAAAGTCCAGCGATTCGAACCAGTACGAGGAGTGCGTGTCACCCTGCCGTTCGGGAAATCGCTGCCGATCCTTCTTCCGGACGATTGCAAACGCGAGCGGACGCGCAGGATCGCCGAAGAAGTGATCGAGGCCAACGCTGAAGACGAGCGCGATGCGGAGCAGCGTCGGCAAGGTCGGCACCAGGCGCCCGCGCTCGATCTTCGAGAGCATCGCTGCGGAGAGGCCGCTGTGCTGCCCCAGCTCGACCAGCCCCATCTTTTTTCTGAGCCGCAGCATCCGCAGCTTCTCGCCGATGCGGTACTGCTGCAGTCCCTTGGAGAGTGTCTCGGATAACACGCGTGTCCCCCTCGCTTGCCCGTGAGTCAAAAACCAGGTCGCTTTTTTCTCCACGCTCACCCGACTTCACACCGATGGCCAGATTTTACTTACAGTCACAATTATTTGCATTACATTCACAAAGCAAGGTCACACATACACAGAAGGAGAACGACACATGAAGACCCTGAACATCCTCTCGTCCGTGCTCGTCATCGTCGGGGCCGTGAACTGGGGCCTCGTCAGCATCGCGCACTTCGACCTCGTCGCCACGCTCTTCGGCATGCAGTTCGGAGAGACCTCCGCGCTCACGTCGGTGGTCTATGCGCTCGTGGGCATCTCGGGCCTGGTCCAGGCCGGGATGCTGAGCTCGACGCCGCGCCGCTCGCTCGGGTCTCCGGTTCCGTCCCGGTAACCCGCGTCTTTCGCCACACACGACACTCGTTTAGAGGAGATTGCATGAATCGCGTAATCCGTTCGTCCGCACTCGCACTCGTGGCCGCACTCGCGCTGTCGGTTGCGGCACGCGCCGCCGACAAGGACATCGTCGACACGGCTGTCGCGGCGGGGAGCTTCAACACCCTCGCCGCCGCTCTGAAGGCGGCGGGGCTTGTCGACACCCTCAAGGGGGAAGGCCCGTTCACCGTCTTCGCGCCAACCGACGCGGCGTTCGCCAAGCTGCCCGCCGGCACGGTGGACAATCTGCTGAAGCCCGAGAACAAGGCAAAGCTCGTCTCGATCCTCACGTATCACGTCGTCGCCGGACGCGTGATGGCGGCCGACGTCATGAAGATGAAGGCGGCAACGACCGTGCAGGGCGGGTCGCTCCGGATCGCGACGGCCAATGGCAAGGTGATGATCGACAAGGCGACGGTCGCCAAGGCGGACATCGCCGCGAGCAACGGGGTGATCCATGTCATCGATACGGTGTTGATGCCTCGGTAAGGCTCCGGTTCGGGGTTCCGGGTTCGGGGTTCGGGGTTCGGGTTCGGGGTTCCGGGTTCGGGGTTCCGGGTTCGGGGTTCCGGAGTTCCGGGGATCGGGGGGGGTTCAAGCGGAAGCAAGATCGGGCTCGGGGCAGTGGCCCCGGGCCCGGGCTTATTCGATCGGCTCGTCGGGCTCCCGGTAGAGCGCGACGATCTCGAGAATCTCGTCCAGCTTGTCGAAGAACACATCCACCATGTGGGGATCGAACTGGGTGCCGCGGCCGCTCCGCAGGATGTTCAGGGCTTCGTCGATGGAGTACGCCGGCTTGTAGGGGCGCTCGCTCGTGACGGCGTCGAAGACGTCGGCCACGGCGCAGATGCGGGCCCAGAGCGGAATCTCTTCCCCGGCGATGCCGTTCGGATAGCCGCTGCCGTCCCAGCGTTCGTGGTGACAGAGCGCGATGACCCGCCCGGCCTGGAGCAGCGCGGACGATGAATTGTCCAGGATGCGGCTGCCGATCATCGCGTGGCGACGCATCACGACCCATTCGGGGCCGTCGAGGCTCGAGGGCTTCTGCAGGATCGAATCGGGCACGGCAATCTTGCCGACGTCGTGCATGCGACTCGCGTGCAGAATCAGTTCCACCTCGCCGGGCGGCAGATTCAGCCCGCGCGCGATCACGGCGCAGTACTCGCTCATCCGGCGAATGTGCCGGGCCGTGACCTGATCCTTGTACTCGGCCACAATCGCCAGCCGCTCGACCGTGTCGAGCTGCGCCAAGTACGCGACCCGCTGCGCCTCGGCCATCTGTTCCAGTGCCGTTCTGAGGCTTGCCGTCCGCTCTTCCACGAGCGCCTCGAGGCGACTGTGCTGCCGGCGCAGTGCGTCCTGGGCCTCCTTCAGCTTCAGCAGGGACGCGCATCGGACCCGCAGCTCGGTCTTGTCAACGGGCTTCGCGATGAAATCGTTTGCCCCCGCTTCGACCGCGCGGATGCGATCGTCGCGCGCGGACATGGAGGTCACCATGATGACCGGCACGTCCAGACCCGCCGGATCCTGACGGATGCGCCGGCAGACCTCGTACCCGTCCAGCCCCGGCATCACGACGTCGAGGAGCACGAGGTCCACGCCGATGCGGAGCTTCGCGAGGGCCTCGATGCCGTCACGCGCGGTCTCCGACTGGTGGCCGAGGCCTTCGACGAGAGCGGTCGTAATCGTCCGCGTCGTCTGATCGTCGTCGACCACGAGGACGCGTTTGGCGGCATGCAGCGGATCGTTCATTCAGTAAGTCCGGCGGAGGAAGCGGACGCGCGGGTCACAGAGAGCGTCCTGATCCGCGGGAACGCGGCCATTGCGCTCTCGATGCGCGCGAGCGTCCGGCCGGCGTCGGCAAATGCCCCGGCGGCGACCGCGTCCGTCAGTTCGCCGCAATCGCTCACCACCGGCGCGGCCCCCATCATCGTGGCGATACCTTTCAGCGTGTGTGCGGCACGCTGCACCGCTGCCGCATCGCCGCGCTCGAGCCCATCGCGAATTGCCAGGAGCAGGATCGACCCTTCGCGGAGGAACATGTCCACGAGGTCGGGCGTCACCCGGCGGCGCCCGGGCCGTGCTGCGGCGTCCGGCCGCGCGGCCCCGTGGAGCACGCGCCGCAGCTGCTCGGCCGGCAGGCTCTTGCTGACCCACCCGTCGGCGCCCGCCGCCACCCACCGGGCGCGATCTTCGGGCAGGTCGCTCGCGCTCAGCGCGATGATACGCGGACGCCTGTCTGGTGGCCACCGTCGACAGACTTCGCGGGTCGCCTCGAGCCCGTTCATCCGCGGCATGTGCATATCCATGAACAGGATGTCGTACGAATGGCGCTGGAGTGCGTCAAGGACCATCTCGCCGTCACCCGCTACGTCCACCGTGTGGCCCAGGCGCTGCAAGGTATCGACAGCGACGGCCCGGCCGACCTCGCTGTCCTCCGCGAGCAGGATGTGCAAGGCCCCTGTCGTGTGCAGCGGCGCGTCGTGCTGCCGGAGGCGGCTGTCTTCGAGCACCCGCTCCGGCGCGAGCGCGATGACGACGAGCTCGAAGGTCGTGCCTTCGCCTTCCCCTGGTCCCATCGTCAGCGTGCCGCCCATGAGCCGCGCCAGGCCGTGGCAGAGCGCGAGCCCGAGGTCCTGTGCATCGGCGACCGTGTCGGCAGCGGAGACGATCCCGCTGAGCGGCTGAAACACGTTCAGCGCACGGGCCGGCGCGATCCCGATGCCCGAGTCGCGCACGGCGAAGTGCAGCTCGTGTCCGCGCGCGGCCGGGATGGCCCACACGGAGATCGTGACACCGCCGACGTGTGTCCGCCGGAAGGCGCTCGTCAGAAGAATGGCGAGCATCTGCCGGAGACGTCCGACGTCGCCAAGCACTGTCGCCGGCGTTCCCGGGGCAATCTGGCACGAGAGATCCAGCGCGCGCTCCGCGGCCATGGGCGCAACCTGATCGAGCGACACTTCGACGGCTTCGCGCAGGTTGAACGGCTGCGCGTCGAGCGTCACCCGGCCGGCGTCAATGCGGCAGAGCTCGAGCAGATCGTCGAAGGTCCTGGAGAGCGAGTCCGCGCTCGCGCGCAGCATGCCCAGGTAATCGCGCTGCTTCTGAGCGAGATCGCCGTCGAGGAGCAGATCCGCCATGCCGACCACTGCGTTGATGGGCGTCCGAATCTCGTGGCGCATCCACGTCAACACCTGGGCCGTGCCCGCGCCGGCGCCGGCTCCGGACGCCGCCGCGACGGCTGTATCCACCGCAGCGTCCGGAGACGCGTTTTCGGCTTCGATGCGGCTGAGGGCAAAACGCAGCCGGGCGACCAGCCACGCCAGTCCGGCAATCGCGACGCGCAGCGGGGCGGCCAGCCAGCTCACCACGTGCCCCTCAGCCGTTCCAGACTGCTCCGGCAGAAATCCACGATCTGGCCCGGGCGGAGATCGGCGGCGAATTCCTCGGTGAAGTCGAGCTCGCGGCGATCGTGTCGCATGACGGCGCGCGCGTACTCGGCGCAGGCGCCTTCGACGTTGCCCTGGTCGCGATAGAGATTCCCGAGCCAGAAATACCCGAGCGCCAGCGAGTCGTCCAGATCGAGCGCGCGGCGCAGTGCGGTAATGGCATCCTCCGATCGGCCGTTCCGAGCGGCGATCATGCCGAGGAGCAGGTGCGCCTTCGGCTCGAGGCTGTTCAGGCGGAGCACGCGGGTGGCGCAGTCGCTCGCCTCGCGATACCGCCCAAGATGTGCATGAATCCCCGCCATCAGCAGCTGCGCGGGAACGAACCCGTCGCTCGATGAGAGGAGAGACGCGACCTCTGATTCGGCGCGGGGCCAGTCCGC
>JBBWZJ010000288.1:0-19510 GCA_039648985.1 Acidobacteriota bacterium
GAGGCCTCCCTTGAACGGACGGTTGAGCGCCACCTGGAGCGCGTTGTAGCGGCGCTTGGTGAACGACGCCCACTGGAGAATGTCAGCGGTGCCGGCCTGAGCGAACAACTGACGCCCGGCGTTGCCGCCACCTGGCTCCGAGTAGTTCAGGTTCAGGTCCGCGTACCCGCCGTCCATCCGCGTGCCGACATACGCCATGCTTACCGAGATGTCGCTCGGGAGCTGCCGTTCAACAGTGACGTTGTACTGCTGCGTCCGGCCGCGATCGACGTTGTTCTGGTCGGGCCAGCGCATGGTGGTGTTGGGCGGCAGCTTCACGACGCCGGTGCTCAGGTCGGGCAGCGGAATTTCCGGGATGCCAGACGCGAGCTGGAACGTGTCGAAGTTGTTCGTGACGGAGTTGCTGTAGCCGATCGTCAGCGGGTAGAAGCCGCGGAGCGGACGCGACCATGGAATCGGATCGAAGGTTTGCCCGTAGCCCGCACGGAAGACTGTCTTGTCGTTGATGCGGTACGCCGCGCCCAGCCGGGGCGCGAAGAGCGTCTTGCTCACCTTGATCCCGTTGTTCTTCGGGACGCTGCCCACGCCGCCGAGCAGGACGTTGAACGTCGAAACATCGAGAACCTCGATGCCACGATTCTCACGCGACATCAGCGGGTAGTACTCGTAGCGGAGGCCAAGGTTCAGCGTCAGTTTCGACGACGCGTTCCAGCGGTCGCTGATGAACGTGCCGTACTGATTTTCGCGGCCGCTCATTACCTCGTACTGGATGCTCTTACCGTATCCGGTGTCGAGCCCCATCAGGAACCCAGCGTACGAGTTCCAGCTGCTCGGGTCGTACCCGCTCGCGCCCGTGAGGTTGCCCGAGAAACTGAAATTGCCACGGGGACCGGAGCCAAGCTCCGGCTGCCAGTGATTCAGCTGGTAGCGGATGAAGTCGAAGCCGGTCCGGATTTCGTGCTTTCCGAAAAGCTTCGTCAGGTTCGTCGTTGCCGTGTAGCTCGTCTCGTGGCGCTCGAGCGGCGTCCAGCCGGCGTCGTTGCCCAGTGTGCTCATGCCCGTCTCAAAGTACGGCAACCCGCTCTGCCGCGGATCGGGTCCGTTCGTTCCGGGCAGGCCAAAGGTCTGCGAGCCGAAGTTCGTGCCGAAATCGCCGCCCTGCGCGGTCTGATTCTGCTTGTTCATCCCGATGTTGCCGTCGAGGACCATCGTCGGGCTGATCGTCCACGTGTTGCCGACCGTGGCGACATACACCTTCGTGTTGCCCCCGCCGACCTCTGGCACGCCGAGGTAGAACAGGTCATTCACGTTTGCCTGCATCGTCGAGAACTTCGCGAAGACCTGGTGCGATGCGGTGCGGTTCCAGTTGAGCTTTACATCGTAGTTGTCGCGAATGGCCTTGGGGCTGCGCGCGAGGAACAGGTTGTTCTGGAGCCCGTTGTTCGTCCCCGCGTTGTTCGGCAGGGGATAGAGCGCCTGGATCTTCTGCGCCACGCTGGAGAGCCGGCCCCCGGGAATAACGGCGCCCGGGAACTCCGTCCTCCCACTGCCGTCGGGGTTACCGGTCGCGGGATCGTACAACTTGAAGCTCGGGTTCACGGCGAGGACTTCGCTGAAGTCGCCGTTGCGCATCTTTGCGGTAGGCACCGTGTACTGGTCGAACCGGCTGTTGCGTTCGTCGTTCCGTTCCCACCCGCCGAAGAAGAACAGCTTGTTCTTCACGATCGGGCCGCCGACCGTGCCGCCGCCAATCTGAACACTCGAGTTCAGCTTGACGGGATCGAAGAAAGCCTTCGAGTTCAGTTCGTCCTGGTTGCGAAAGGCAAAAGCCGAACCCTTCAGGGTGTTCGTGCCCGACTTGGTGACGAGGGTGATCGCGGCGCCGCCAGCCATACCGGCGGCTGCGTCGAAGTTGTTGGTCGCGATGTTCACGGTATCGATCGTTTCGGCCGGCGCAACATACCCTGCGTGGTGGGGCAGCCAGATGTTGACGCTGCTCGCACCGTCGATCCGGGTGTTGTTGTTGTTCCGGTCCATGCCGTTCACGTTCGTGCTCAGCGAGCGGCCGGGAGTGTCGGTCTGGGCGTTCTGAAACGCCGCCGGCGTGGCGCCGGGCACCAGGTTGATGAGCGCCTGATAGTTGCGGTACTGATTCAGCGGGAGATTGATGATCTCCTTCGACTTCAGCTCGGTGTGCAGGTCGCTCTTGTCGGTCTGCAGCAGCTGGGCGGCTGATTCAACCGTGACGGTCTCGCTGACCGATCCGATCTCAAGCTTCGCCTCCACGCGGCTGATCTGGCCGGGCGTGACCGGCACGTTCGTCTTCACGAATTCGCGGAAGCCTTGCAGCCCGACTTTGACGTCGTATCGACCTGGCTGCAGGTTCGTAATGGTGTACTCACCGTTTTCGTTGCTGACGGTTTCCTGGGTGAGGTTTGTGTCCTTGTTCAGGATGGTTACGGTGGCGGCCGGGATGGCGGATCCCGAGGCGTCTTGGACGACGCCGACGATGCTCCCGTAAAGAACCTGCGCGTGGAGCGGAGCGGCCATGAGGCCGATGGCAAGAATAGCGAACGAGGCGACGATCACACGAGCGGCAGACCAAACACGTCGGCCTGACGTCAAACTTCTAAACAGACTCAAAGGTCCCTCCTTCCGAACGAACGACAGGGCTCCGCGGGTCGAGGCGGAGCCCGGCGAGAGCGGTGCGTCGGAGTATACATCTCTTTGTAGTCGAAACACGTTATTACTCACGTTCTTACCGCCTTTTCGGTCAGCAGTGCCCGGTTGCCGCCAGCTCATCATTTGACAGCCGTTTTGGAGCCTTTTCGCAGGTTCCGCGTTGACGGCGGCCTGCGGGTTGGACTACAAGCCTGTATGCAACGGGCGGCGTCTCCTGCGGGCACCAGGTGAATATCCGCAGTCTCACTGCCGGATTCCTCGCCGCGGGCGCGGTCGGCGCGGCCGTTCTGACCGCCTCGACGCAGTCCGCGAGGCCTGCGCTCCGCCCACGGCCTGACGCTTTTCCTCTCGTCGACTTCCAGGTCCAGATCCAGCCGCTGCTGAAAGAGCACTGCCTGGAATGCCACAGCCAGGACAAGCGCAAAGGGGGGCTTTCGCTCGCGACGTACGCAGACGCGCTCGAAGGCGGACGCAACGGCGCCGTGATTCGCCCCGGCCACAGCGCGCGCAGCCTGATCATCGACCGGGTGACCGGGATCGTCGAGCCGCAGATGCCGAAGGACGAAGACCCGCTCAGCGCGACCGAGCTGGCCCTCCTTCGCCAGTGGATCGATCAGGGGGCCCGCGAGACGCGCACGTCGCCCCCGGCGCCCCCGCCCTGGGAGGCCCCGCTCACCCTCGCGCGGCCCGTTGTGCCGTCGATCACGTGGCCGCAGTGGTCCAGACCCGTAGATCGTCTTGTCGCCGCGTATCTGCGTCGGCAGCGCACCGGGGAGCCGAGGCTCGTCGGTGATGCGCTGTTCGCCAGGCGCGTGTATCTGGACGTCTGGGGGCTGCTGCCGACACCGGCGCAGCTCGACGCGTTCGTGGCGGACCAGAACCCGGACAAGCGGAGCGCTCTCGTGGCGGCGCTCCTGGCCGACACCGGGAAGTATAGGGATCACTGGATCTCGTTCTGGAACGATCTCCTGCGCAACGAAGACGGGGTCACGTATTTTTCCGAGACCGCGGGTCGCAAGAGCATCACCGAGTGGCTCTCGGCCGCCCTCGAGGCGAACCTGCCGTACGACAAGTTCGTCGCAAAACTGATCAACCCGGCGGGCCCTGGCGATCCGGACGGATTCCTCGTCGGGGTCAACTGGCGCGGCGAGACGAGCGCGGCCGTGACGCCGTGGATGCAGGCCTCGCAGAACACGGCGCAGGTGTTCCTCGGCGTCAATCTGAAGTGCAACTCGTGCCACGACAGCTTCGTCAGTAAATGGAAGCTGAAGGATGCCTACGCGCTGGCCGCGTATTTCGCGCCCGATCCGAAGCTGCAGATGTTCCGCTGCGACGTGGCGCTCGACCGCTATGCCGAGCCGGGGTTTCTCTTCCCCCAGCCAGGCCACGTCCCCGCGTCCGGGGCCCTCTCCGCTCGCCGCGCTGCGGCGGCGGCGCTCTTCACCGACAAACGCATCGGACGTCTCCCACGCACACTCGTCAACCGCGTCTGGCAGCGGCTGCTCGGTCACGGCATCGTGGCCAACCCCGACGAGATGGACGGCAAGCCGTGGAGCCCCGAACTGCTCGACTGGCTGGCCAGCGACTTCGTCGACCATGGGTACGACATGAAGCATCTGATCGCGACGATCCTGACGTCGGACGCGTACCAGATGCCCTCGATCGCACGGGCCGGCGAGCCTCCCGCGCGCGGCTACGTCTTCGCCGGACCCGAGGTCCGTCGCATGACCGCGGAGCAGTTCGGTGACGCGATTGGTTCCCTGACAGGCGAATGGAACGTTTACCCCGGACCTCCCGCGCCCGCGACCAGCGCGCCATCGCCGGCCGCCGGCGCGCCGCTGCCGTCGATGCCCCCCACCGGCGGCGTCTATGGCCGCGAGTGGCGGGTGGCCTCTTCCAATCTCACACGCGCGCTGGGGCGCCCGATCCGCGATCAGGTGATCCCGGTCCGCTCCGCGCAGGCGTCCACGCTGCAGGCGCTCGAACTGGTGAACGGCGAGATTCTGACGCGCTGGCTGTCGCGCGGCGCGCGGCGCATGCTCGGCGAGACTCCGCCCGAGCCGTTGAGTCTGTACAACCGGACGGTTGCCGGGCGCGGCGCGAAGCCGGCGCCCTTCGAAGTGGACATCTCCGCGGCGACGCACCTGTGGCTCGTCGTGCAGGAGAACGGCTCGAACATGCCGCGTGCGCTGCAGCCCGCGTGGGCGCAGGCGGAGCTCGTCGGCCCCGCCGGCGTCGTGCGGCTTTCCACGCTGACGCCCGTTGATCCATCGGGCCTGCGTACCGGCACGGGAGCGATTCAGGTGGGCGGCTCGGACGGGCAGGGGATTCGCGTTCAGAATCCGTCGGTCGTGGCCTACGACATCTCGGGACGGGGGTTCACGAAACTCCGCGGGATCATCGGGCTCGAAAATCCGCCCGCGGAAATCGGGTCCACGCTCGACCCGCAGATCCGTTTCTTCGTGTTCGGCGCCGCCCCGAACATGGATCGGCTGATACCGCCGCGTCCTGAACTGCCGCTGCCCGCGCCGCCCGTCGTTTCGTCGTCCGTAGAGGCGATCGACCGTGTGTTCCACCACGCACTCGGACGCGCGCCGACCCCGGGCGAGCGAGTCGCCGCCGAGGCCGCGCTGCGGGATCCGTCCCGTGCGAACCACCCATCCGCGGAGGGACTGGCCGACTTGCTGTGGGCCGTCACGATGAAGCCGGAGTTCCAGCTGATTTACTGAGTAGCTCTGAGCTCACAGCTCACAGCTCTCAGCTCTCAGCTCTCAGCTATCAGCTGTCAGCGATCAGCTGCAAGCCGGGAAGCTGGAAGCGGTTCGGGGTTCGGGGTTCGGTCCAATACGAGCCGGAAGCGGGGAGTGGGAAGCGGGGAGCGGTCCGGAGTTCGGTCCAATACGAGCCGGCCGCGGGAAGCCGGCAGCGGGAAGCCGTAAACTGAGAAACCATAGCCGTGAGCTGCGAGCTGATGGCTGAAAGCTGAGAGCTGTGAGCTATCAGCTGAGAGACTGTCTTATGACCCGTGAAGAACAGTTCATCTACTCGCGCATCAGCCGGCGCGGCTTCATGGGGGCGACCGCCGGCGCCACGCTGGCGGCGCTGGCCGGGCGCGAGCCGTATCTGCTCCACGGCGCCCAGGCGCCAAAGCCGGCTCCGGGTGGAGCAACGGAGCCCAAAAAGATCCAACCCACCGCCGACGCCGTCATCGTGTTGTGGATGGCCGGCGGCATGGCGCACACGGAGACGTTCGATCCCAAGCGGTACACGCCGTTCGCGCCGGGGGTGAACATCGCGGACGTGCTCAGCACGTTTCCGACAATTGACACAGCCGTCGACCACATCAAGTTCACCCAGGGCCTGGAGCAGATCGCGAGCGTCATCGATCGCGGCTCCGTCATCCGCACGTTCAACGCCGCGGACCTTGGCTTCATCCTGCACTCGCGGCATCAGTATCACTGGCACACGGGCTACATCCCGCCGCAGCCCATGGCCATGCCGCACCTCGGCGCCGTCATCTCGAAGACGCTCGGTCCGAAGAATCCAGACGTCCCCGCTTTCATTGCGATTGGGCAGACCGTCGAGGGCGCGGGAGAGATCGGAACGCTCAAGGCGTTCCACACGGGCGGATTTCTTGGCACGGAGCACGGCCCGTTCCTGATCGTCGATCCGCAGGACGCTGCGTCGGCAGTCCGTCCGCCAAAGGAGCTCGGCGACAGCCGCTTCCGCAGCCGGCGGCAGCTCTTTCAGAACTTGCTCCGGGAAGAGCCCGTGTACCAGTACGGCGGCGATTTCCAGCGCGAGTCGCTCGTCAAATCGCTCGATGCCGCCGATCGCCTGCTCAGTTCTCCCTCCGCCAAGGCATTCGACCTGTCGCTCGAGCCGAAGGCGAGCTTCGATGCCTACAATTCGGGACGGTTCGGTCAGGGTTGCCTGCTGGCGCGCCGGCTCATCGAGGCGGGAGCGCGGTACGTGGAAGTCACCTCCGAGTACATCCCGTTCGTCTACTGGGACAGCCACGAACACGGACACTCACGCGCGGAAGCGATGAAAAAGCTCATCGACGCCCCCGTGGCGCAGCTCATTCGCGACCTCGAGGCACGTGGGCTCCTCGATCGCACACTGGTGATCCTGGCGAGCGAATTCGGCCGCGACGCAATGACCGAAGGCAAGGTCGGCAAGGAGGTCAAGGACCAGGCGATCAACATCCCGAACGTCATGACCGAGCCGCGGCACTACGGCATGCACCGCCACTTCACGGGCGCCGGGTCGATCCTGATGTTCGGCGGCGGAATCAAGAAGGGGTTCCTCTACGGCAAGACCGCCGACGAGCGGCCGTGCACGACGATCGAAAATCCCGTCGTGATGGAAAACCTCCACGCCACCATGTACCACGCGCTCGGCATCCCCCCAGACACCGCCTACGTCGTCGAGCGTCGTCCCGTGTATGTGACTCGGGACGGCAAAGGCGAGCCGGTGATGGATCTGTTTGCCTGACAGCTCTCAGACTTCAGCTGCCAGACTCGAGAACCGGAACTGAGAACTGAAAGCTGAGAGCTGAACGCTGAGAGCTGAAAGCTGTTGACTGGAGAACCCATGCGAACCACCCGTCGTCAGTTCGTGAAAGCCGTCGCCGCGGCCCCCCTGCTCGGGCCGACCCTGCTCGGGACGCAGAACAAGTCCGGCTCGAAGCCGCCGGTGCTCGGCACGGGCGCGTACAAATACGAAGCGATTCACGACTGGGGAGAGCTGCCCGGCCGCATCCGCTGGGGCAACACGCACGGCGTGGTCGAGGACTCGCAGCACAACATCTACGTGCATCACACGGTCCACGCGACGAGCGAGAGTCCGGACTCGATGGTGGTGTTCGATCGAAAAGGCAAGTTCGTCCGCTCGTGGGGCAAGGAGTTCAAGGGCGTCGCCCACGGGCTGCACATCCGCAAGGAAGGATCCGACGAGTTCCTGTATCTCACGGTGAACGCGGCCAACCCGCGGCAGGTGCCGCCTCCCGAGATGCAGGCCGTCGTGATCAAGGCGACGCCAAAGGGGGAAATCGTCTGGAAGATCCAGGGCCCGCCTGACGTGGACGCGTACAAACCAGGCGCGGACGATACGCCGAAGCGCTACAACCCGACGAACGTCGCGATCGCGCCGAACGGCGATATCTACGTCGGCGACGGCTACGGCTCGTACTACGTGAACCAGTACAACAGCAAGGCCGAGTACATTCGCACGTTCGGCGGCAAGGGGTCGGCCCCGGGTCAGCTCGCCGAGCCGCACGGGTTGTGGGTGGATCCGCGCCCGACCACGCCGGTCCTCGTCGTCGCTGACAGACGCAACAACCGGCTTCAGCGGTTTACGCTCGACGGGCACCACATCGACTTCATCCCGGGGTTCCGGCTGCCGTGTCACTTCGATGAACGGAAGGGCATGGTCGTCGTCCCGGATCTCCACGGCCGCGTGACGCTAATGGACAGCCGGAACGCGATCGTCGAGCACCTGGGTGATTCGAACGCCCCCGAGTGGAACAGCCCGCTGCGGACGCAGCCGAGAGACGCGTTCATCCCGGGCCAGTTCATCTGCCCGCACGGCGCGTGTTTCGATCACGAGGGCAACATCTTCGTCGTCGAATGGGTGGAAGTCGGGCGGGTCACGAAGCTTCGCCGGGTCTAAGGGGCCCTCGCGAGGATCCACGTCAGCGCCTCCTTGCACGCCTGATACATCTGCTCGCGGGCCCCGCCGAAGCTGTGGTTCCGCGCCTCGATCGCCCGGAAGCGCCTGGTCGGCGTGTCGGCGCCAAAAAGTTTCGCCGCCGCCGACGCCGGCAGGAACTGATCCTTCGTGGACTGGACGACCGCAAGCGGCAGGTTCCCGAGCAGCGGGAGATACTCGTAGACTTCGAGCATCACGCGCGTGGAGGGTCTGCGCACGAGCGGCAGCCGCCGCCCGAACCAGCGGACGTATTCCTCTTCCTTCGTCAGCGCGACGGCGACGACGCCACTGAGCTGCTCGCGAACCCGCGGCTGTCCGGCGGCGATGACTTCGAGACCGGCGCCGCGCGATACGCCAATCAGCACCACAGGCGTGCCGCGCTCCACGTGAAGGTTCGTTTCGGCGAACGCGATGATCTCCGCGTAGTCGCGGCCGAGCGCTGCCGGGGTGGTGGTCCCCTCTGCGCCGCGCAGGTGCTCCAGGTAGTCAGGGGCGCTGAACCCCGCCGTCGGGTATCCCCACGAGACAATCTGCCGGTAGAGCGCGAGGTCCTTGCGGACCCACCCGCCGTCCCCCGTCGTGTACACCAGGAGCGGCCCCTTCCGGCTGCTCTCGCCGTTGGCGAAATGCAGCTTGAGGCGATGTGCGTTGATGGTGAGCGTCCGGTCGAAGGGTCGGCTGGCGGGCGGCAGGTGGGCCGCGCACGCGCCTGCCCCGAGCGCGAACAGGACGACGGAGGCGAGGCGAACACGTGCCGCCCTGACAGAGCGTCCACCGCCGGACGACGTGCGTGAACTGTTCGTCACCTGAATCGAGGAGGCCGCGGGCCGGCTGACGTCACCGGTGCTGTATTTCGGCATGGTGCATCTAGGGCGGCGCAGGGCTGACGTCACGAAAGCCGTCACCGAGAGCGCCGTCCGGCGGTGGCGGAGAGATGCCGGTGTCAGGACGCGCGGGCCTCCGTGAGGCGTCGCCGGAGGGCCGCAGGATCCGCGCCCAGCCGCCTGCGATGAGCGCGCTCGCATGGGCGATGACGACCGGCCATTCCCACGCATTCTGATAGGCCAGGTACCGGGGGCGCCACTCCGGCCGGTACTTGTCCTTGAAGAATCGCAGTCCCTGAAAGTTGTACCACTGTTCGCCGCGCTGGAAGAGGAGCCGCGCGAGCCGTTCACGCAAGTGGGCGTTGCGCTCGGTGCCGACAGACGCGAGCGGCGCCATCCCGAGATTGAACGTGCGGTAGCCGAGGCGCTTGCCCTCGAGCAGCAGCGAGACAATCACGAAGTCCATCACCTGCGGTCCATCGGATCGCTGCCGCATCAGATCGACCGAGAGCTCTTCCCGCCGCGGGCCTTCGAGGAGGTTTGCGAACGCGAGAATGCGGCCGCCGGGCCCGCCCGATTCGACGATCGCGCAGCGGAAGCGCGACAGATACACCGGATCGAAGAACCCCATCGAGAACTGCCGCTCCGCGAGCTTCTTCTCGCGGAGCCACGCGGCGGAGACGTCCGCCAGTTCCGCCATCCGGGGCGGAATCTCGGAGGGTTCGAGGATCCGGAATGTCGCGCCGTCCCGCTCCGCCCGCCGCAGCACCTGCCGGTACATCTTTCCTGAGTGCCCCTCGAGCGTGACGCGGTCGAGGTGGACGTGGGCCTCTTCTCCCAGCTTGAAGAAGTTGTACCCGCGGTCGTGCAGCACCGGGATCCACTCGAGGGAAACCTGGTAGAACACCGGACGGTGATCCATGTCGAGCGCCACAGCGGAGAGCTCGTCGAGAAAGGCTCCGCGATGCTCGCTGCTCTGGACGGACGGATCCGAGAAGATCATCAGATAGGGTCCGACCGTCCGATACAAGCAGAATCCGTGCGCGGTCGAGAGAACGGCTTTGTCGCCGGTGGCCACCATGAGCGCGTTGGTGCCATGCCCGATCTGCTCGTGACGCGCGAGCGCCGCAGCGATGTCCGCCTCGCCGAGCCGCGTGAACCGCGAGGGCGCCCGAAGGAGCAAGTACAACGTTCCGGCGGCCACCGCGAGGGCCATCGAGGCGGCCGTGCGGACGAATCGCGCGCCTTCGAGCAGGTAGCCCATGTTCGACCACCGCTCGAACGTCCGTGGGCCGAGGCGATGTGAAAAGGTGCCGAAGGTGAGAAAGATCGTGAGCGCCGCGAACGCCAGCACGAGGTCCGGCCGCTCGATCCAGTCCCCCCGGCTCGGACGCTGAAACAGCTCCGCCTGGGACCGCGCCGCAAGGCCGATGCAGACGAGGATGATCGCTTCTTCCCAATCGAAGCCCTTGAGAATCACGGCCACGCTCGCGAGGGTGAGCAGAATCAGTGTGGCCCGGAACGCCGCGTGGTAGCCACGCGACAACCCCCGCGCGAGGACCACGAGAAGCAGCCCCGCAAGCGCGGCGGTGAGATGTCCTGCTTCGACGAGCTGCAGCGGAACGAACCGTTGCATGGCGAGGAGCCGTGCGTGGACGGCTGGCGATGCGGCGCTGAGGATGATGAGCACGCCGCCGCCGCCGACCAGCCCGCCGACCATCCGCCGCGCGACTTCCAGGCGCCGCGGCGCATGGCGCGTCGCGCGCGCGAGCAGCAGCAGGGAGGCGAGTGCCCAGGGGGCGACGTAGTAGATCATCCGATACGCCAGGAGCACCGCCGTCGTGGCGCTTTCGGCGAGCGGCAGACGGGCAATCCAGTACGCATCGCTGCTGCCCACGCCGCCCGGGACCAGGCTGGCCACGCCAATCGCCTGACCGACGAAAAATCCGTGCATCTCCGCCAGCGGCGACGCTGGCGATCCGGCCGCGTGGAAACACGCCACGAACACTCCCGCCGCAAGCAGCCAGTCGAACCATCCGACGACCGCCAGCTCCACGGCGCCGGGGAACGTGGCGTCGTCTGTGGCCAGGCCGCTGATCCTTCGCGCCACCGCTCTCGCAACCGCTGTGGAGAGCAGTACCAACGCAAAGGCGGAGACCGCCAGCGCCGTCACCACCACACCCGCTGCCGTCCGCAGGTCGATCAGCCATCCGCCGAGGAGAGCCGCCGTCGTCCAGCCGACAAGACCCGACACGAAAGCGATGGCGATTGCGGCGATGCCGCCGTGCAGCTCGCTCAGTTCGTCCACGTCGGATCGATACAGCCAGAGCCGCACCGCGGGCCCCGCAAGGGGGCCCAGCGTCAGAAAATTGCTCCAGGCGAATGCGACGGCGCCGTGGCGCCACCGCTCCTTCCAGCCGCACCGCGTGTGCCGAAACGCGATGACGTCGTACAACCCCATCACGGCGATGTTGGCCACGGTGAGGGCGCCGGCGATGATCAGCCACCCCGCATCGAAGTTCCTGACCGCTGCGCGCACATCACGCGGGTGGATGTGCCGCAGCTCCCCCCAGGAAAGCGCGAGCACGGCGGCAAACACGAGGAACGGCCAGACGGAGCCGCCGTGGGCGAGCGACCAGACGAGGCCGACCTCGATGCGGGCGATCACGCGCCGCGCGGCCGACATCAGCGCACCGTCGGGCGGAGGTTCAGTCACCGGGGGTCCTGTGTGGCGGAGTGACGGCGCTCGTCACCCACGCGATCGCCGCGAGCAGCTCGGCACGCAGCTCCGGCAGCTTGTCCGTGAACCGGTGATTCGCCGCGGCAATCATGATCATCTTCTTCGGCGCCTTCGCCGCGTTGAGGATGCGCGTGCGGTCGGCATCGGTGATGTATTCGTCCGTGCTCGACTGGATCATCGCCAGAGGAATCGGGGTCACGGCGGCGACGTACTCGACCGTCGAAAACGACGGCTCGTCCGCATCACGCTTCATGATCAGCGCCGCCCAGTCCATCCAGCGCCACGCCAGCTCTGCGGTCGCCGGCAGGCCGACCGCTACGACACCGTCAACCCAGGTGCGGTTCCTGGGATCTCCGGCTGCCACGACGGCCAGCGCAGCGCCTTCCGACACGCCGGACAGCAGCACGGGATGGTGCAGGAGCCCGCGGGCCGCGAGTAATTGCGACATTTGCCCATAATCGGATCGGGCGTCGACGATGGTGAGGTGATGGGTGCCGGCGGTGAAGAGCGACAGGTACTCACGGACGTTGAACCCGACCACCACATAGCCCTGCTGCACAAGAAATTCCGAAATGTGGACCGCAAGGCCCACCCATCCCGCGTCGCCGCTGCCGACGATGACAGTCCCCCGGGGTGCGGCCGACGGCTTGTAGACCGAGAGCGTCAGGATCTTTGTTCGAACCGGAAACTGAAGACGTTCCGGGCCTGCCAAGGCAGGCCGGCTCCAGCAGAGGGCCAGGAGGACCAGGGCCGCGACGCATCCACGCTTTCGGAGCACTGACGAAAACCTCACTCGGCCGAAGCAGACGCCCACCGGCGCATCTCCTGCTCCCGAAAGAGTAGCACCGAGGCCGTCCTCAGCGCATAAGGACGGGCTCTGCGGCCCGCGTCGCCCGGCGTTCACGTTTTCGAGGCCCCCCACGCCACGCTTCCCCCGCGGCGTTCTCGACCTCACGCCTGTAAGCCGCATCAAAGCAGCAGCTTAGCCAAGCGCGATCGAACGGCCGAGGCAGGGCCCGCTGTTTGCGCAGGCGGCGGCGGACGGCGGCGCACAGTCATCACACGGCGGCTTCCGTGTTCCCGAGGCTTGTCGTCCGGCCTGCCACGGTGTGCGCGCGACGTCAGAGGAGGACCAAAACCATGATCGCCTTGCTTTTCGCCGTCGCCATGTTCTCGCCCCCTGGATTTCTCGCCTCGCGCCAGCATCCCCCGCCCACGTCGTGGAACGACCTCGTGCAGATCGATGGCGCGAGGAGCCCCGAACTGATTCCCCAATGGAGCGTCTGGGGCTATGTGTTCCGGGTGCTCGCCGGCGGCCCGCGCCAGCTGCCGACCTCGGTACTCCGGGTGTTCTCGAAGGAGTAAAGGACGCTCGTGTTGAAGGAAGCTGACGCGGTTAATAAAATCGACGCGAGCTGCCAGGCTCGCGCCGTCAAGGCCGCCGCGCTCCTCGGTGCGGAGACGATGGCAGCCGTGGACGCGAAAGTGCGGGAGATTTCGCTCGAGTGCCGGCGGGAGACGCTGCACGCCCGCGACAGGGTCCTCGCCGCCCTCAACCCCGAAGCGGCCGCCGCACTCATCGCCTTTGCCGAATCCACGAAGGCAGGGACGTCCATAAGCATCCGCCGGAAGGATCTCGCCCGCTACCTGGAACCTGAATAGCCGTAACCCCTTTCAATTCGTGAGGTGTTGTATGAATCGCTATCGTTCCGTGCTGATTCTCGTGTGTCTGCTGTCTCTCCCGTCCCAGGCCGCCGACGCCAACGACGACTCGTCGTCGATGGCGTTTCCGAGCTGCGGCACGGTCACCAACCGCAATACCAGCCACCAGTTCGGCCAATTCAACTGGATCGAATACATTGTCGAAACTCAGGGCGTGTTCGATTTGTGCGGCCAGTGGTTCGTCCAGGCGGAGGCCAGCGTGGTTGGGATCGCCAACTCAGGATTGACCGCAACAGGACTGCTGTACGCCAGCGCGAGACGTCAGGTGATGGTGCCCGCGTACAACCGGATGTATCAGACGAACGGGCGCCACTACGCGTCCGGCAGCCTTCCGAGCCCGTACCCCTGGGCATGGTGGCCGACGGGGAACACGGCCAGCTTCGCCACTCCGACGGCGCCTGTGGCGGAAAACGATCCGGCGCAGGACTGCTACAACCTTGACGGCGTGTGGCGCGATACGTGGTGCGACCTGAAACCCTCGAGTCCGATCATCGTCGACACCGGCCGTAACGGCTATTCACTGACGAGCGTGGAGAATGGCGTCTACTTCGATCTCGATGCCGACGGTGTGGCGGAGCTCGTCGCCTGGACCGATCGCGATTCGGATGACGAGTTTCTCGCAATGGATCGGAATGGCAACGGCCGGATAGACGACGGGTCGGAGCTGTTCGGCAACAACACGCCGGCGTACCCCTCGGGGCCGCTGGTGACCACGGCGAACGGATTCGAAGCATTGAAGTTCCTGCAATCGCCATCGTACGGCGCGAGTCGGGCAGACGATGTGATCGACGGCAGGGATGCGCCGTTTTCGCGCTTGCTGTTGTGGCGCGACGCGAACCACAACGGCATCTCTGAGCCCGACGAGTTGCGGCCGGCATCGGAGGCGGGAGTCCTCGGGATTGCCACCGAGTACAAGGAGAAGAGGCGCAGGGATCGCTTCGATAACGAGTTCCGCGAGCGCGGAACGATCATCTGGCAGGACGGTCGCGACGCACTCTACGACATCTGGCTCCAGCGCCGGAATTAGCCGCCGCGTCCGGCATTGACCGCGTCCACCGACGCCTGCCCCTGTCTGCCGGGTCCGGAGGTTCACCGCTCGTGCTCTGCGGAAGCTCTTTGGTTCGCAGACTGCGGCGTGCGGCGTTCCGGTCCGGCAGACCTCTCCTGTGGCTCGCCTCGTCTTCGAAGCCCCCTTTCGTCCTCCGCGCTCCGCGCAATCATCATTGACGTGCAACGCTGGTCCGCCTGGAGGCAGGCGCGTCCTGTCATGCCACGCGGAGGGGTCACGCCCCGGAACCAACCGGCCATCTCGTGCAACCAGAGTTGCATCGGCCTCCTGCGGTGACCGGCCCAAATCAGGAGAGCGTCAACCGGGGTGGACGACTGGCGCGCGATCGGAGTTGACGGTTCCGCTCGTCGGCTGGACGTCCTCGTTGAACTCACACGCAGTCAGCGGCTTCCTTCGACATTCCCGCGTGTCTGCGGCGCGGCAGTCGCCTTGCGTGGGACGACAGCGGCCCCGGCGCAGGAACGTAGAACAAAGTGGCCCGACCTCTCACTTTGGCAGGTCCGGCGCCGCGGGCCGCGCCCATCACTCTCTTTCCGGAGGACACCATGCATCGATTCGCATTCACGCTCACACGCACATTCGCCATCGCGATCGTCGTCAGTACTGCGCTTGGGATCACGAGCGCCGCCGACGTGTTCGCTCAGTCTGGCAAGCCGGCCGCAGCCAAGGCTGCCCCGGCTCCGGCAAATGCAGCCACACCGAAAGCGTCCGGCAGGGCAAGGACCCCCTCAGCGGCGAGAGTCCGTGCGACGCCGAGCGCCCCGGTGAACCTCAATGCGGCGTCCATAGCACAGCTGCAGACGCTGCCTGGCGTCGGCGCCAGCACGGCGCAGCGGATCCTCGATTACCGCCAGAAGAACGGCGCGTTCAAGAAGGTGGAGGAGCTGATGAACGTCAAGGGTGTCGGCGAGAAGAGCTTTCTCAAGTTGAAGCCGCTCATCACCGTCGGGGGCGAGAGAGGGACCGCTCCAGAGGGGCAGAAGTAGCGTCCCGGCTGCCGGCTGCCGATCGGTGGCCGGCCTTCCGGACTTGTGTTGACTGTGATGAACAGGAAAGCACGATCTGAAGAGCGTGGCCTCACGCTCGTCGAACTGCTGCTGGTAGTGTCACTCGGTGTCGTGATGACGGGTATGGCCCTCGCGATTACCGACGCGGCCCTCGATGACCTGCACACGGGCGCCGCTGCCCGGTACATCGCCGGGCTTGTGCTGAACGGCCGCATGGATGCGCTGAAACGCGCCCGTTCCGTGGGGCTGCGTTTCGAACCGTCCGAGTCGGACTACGTGTTCGAGCCCTATGTAGACGGAAACGGGAATGGCGTGCGGGCGGCCGATATCAGGGCGGGTGTCGATCCGTCCATCGGGGTGGGCCAACGCTTGTCAGAACGGTTTCCCGGCGTGCACTTCGGGCTGCAGGCCGGGCTGCCTGATGCCGACGGAGTCCGCAGTGCGAGCACCGACGGAGTCCGAATCGGCTCTGCGCGGATCCTTTCGACAGGCCCTGATGGAACCGCGACGTCGGGCACGCTGTACTTGCAGGGCCGCCGGGCGCAGTATGCCGTACGCGTGCTCGGCGCCACGGCGCGCACGCGCGTGTTGAAGTTCGAACCGGGGGCAGGCACGTGGACCAGTCGCTAGTGGAGCGCCGGGGTGATCCGCGCTATGCGCCCCCGCTGCTGCACGCTACGCGCGCGACGCTCAGGCCCGGCTGCCTCGTGGTCATCGTGAACGTGAGTGCGGGCGGTGCGCTGCTCGAAGCCGCGCGGCCCCTTCGTCCGGGCGCGCGAGTGCACCTTCAGCTGGTGACGGAGGTCCGAACATTCGTTGTTGCTGCGCACGTGCTCAGGTGCGCTGTGTGGGCCCTCGACGGCGCCGACGGCCCCAGGTATCGCGGCGCTCTACGATTCGAACAGCGGTGCGAGCCGTTTGGGGCCGTGCTCGGGGGACCAGTCGATGGGTCGCGCAGCCGCAGCCGGAGTCGCGGCTAGTGCCCGGCGTCAGTAGGTCACAGGGTCGCTGCGGTCCGAAGAGTCGAGCTCGACCGGCTACGAATGCTCCAGCCGTGTTTTTCCGGACTGGAGGCGGACGGCCATGAGGAGCAGGATGGCGGCGATCACGAGTCCGAGACCAATCAGCCGCGTCGCGCCTCCGCGCCTGACCTCGTGGTACTGCGTTCGGGTCTGGGTCTGCGCGACAGCGTCCCCGGTCGGCCTGCCGTGTGTCGCCTCCACCACTGACCAGACCCCTGAGGTTCCCACAGGGCGCTCACGGTCGGCCTGGCTGATCAGGGGAATGGGCGCCAGGTCGGCAAGCGCTTTGGGGGATTTCGCGGTACGTCGCCTGAGCTCGTGCCCCAGAGACTTGATCGCGTCTTTCACGCGCTCGGCGGCGTCTTCTCCGTGGGTCGGTGTAATAGTTTTCGGAAGAAGCACGGGCCCTGGCTGCGCAGAGGAGGACAGGATGCGTCGCGTTGCGCACCCGGTGAGCAGGGCCACGCCGAGGATCGCGATTGCGATCGAACGGAACACGGGTGCCATATCCTACGCGGTTCAGCAAAGGACGTTCCACGCGGAAGTGACGAGCTCGCGGCGCCTGTCAGCGCAATGCGCTGAGGAACTCGACGAGGTCGCGAATGTCGCGCAACTTCAGGATCTGACCAAACGGGGGCATGGGAGAAACCGGATCCGTTCGCGAGGCGATGTCGGTTTTCTGGATACGGCGAACTGCCGGCGGAGTGCCGGTCTGCAGCACGAGCTCGGTCGGTGTCTCTCCCCGCAGTGTGCCGTCGAGCCGCTCGCCACTCCTCAGCGTGACGTTCACGACTCCGAACCCGGGAGCGATCCTGGCGTTCGGTTCGAGGAGTGCCTGAAGCAGGATCTCCCGCGTCAGCGTCGCACCGATTCGTGTGAGGTTGGGTCCGACATCGGATCCCTCGGTGCCGATTGTGTGGCATCGCGGGCACCCGGCTGCAGGATTCTGTTCGAACGTTTCGGCTCCCCGCCGTGCGTTGCCGCCGGTGAGCAGAGCATCCCGGAACGCCGCGGCGAGGCTAGGTGCCGACCGCGCAACCCGATACGATTCGAGCCGCGCCGCGAGAGCGGCGGACCCGCTGGACTGCGCCGCGTCCACGACATCGATGCGGAGCGCCGGCGGAAGCTCGCCGACCTTGTCCACATACGAACCGAGCAACTGCTCGGCGGCGCTGCCTTTCATCATTCCCAGGACCGCGAACGCGGCCTGCTTGTCCTCAACCGAGCCGCCGTTGAGCAGCGTCTGCAGCTGCTGGACCTTGGCCGCGTCGGTCAGAGGCAGCGACGGCAGGATACCGAGTGCTGCCCGTCGAACATCGGCATTGGTGTCCGCGAGCGCACCCTGCATGACGGTTCCGATGTCGGGAACCTTCAGCGCCTGCAAAGCCCGGAGCGCTGCGACGCGGACCTCCGGCGAGCTGTCGACACGAACCTGCGCCTTCAGTGCGGGCGCGGCAGCCTTCGCGTCGAGGCGGCCGGCCGCATCTGCAAGCGCGATCTTCATCGCGGAGCTTCCGGGCCGGCCGTTCATCAGCCCCAGCACCGCTTCGCGCGCCGCAACCGTCGCCGCGGCGGCGGGGCGGGACGCCGGCTCCGGCCGGTACATGCCGTCGACCCGATCCAGGTTCGAAGGGTGCGGCAAAACGCCGAGAGAGGCAATCGACTCAACCCGCATCGGCTCGGCGCGGCTCTCGTCGGCGGCGTACGTGGCGAGACGCGTGACAGCGTCGACGGTTCCGATCCGCAGGTTCGCGTTGATGCTGCGGCGGACGAGCGGGATGCTCGTGAATCGCTTGTCCCCGAGCAGCCGTGCGAGTGCAGGCAGGCCGTCCGGAATCCCGCCATCGTCATTGACGGCACGAGCGGCTTCGGTCACGACCTGCTCATCGCGATCGGCAAGATACGCGGCCACTGCCGGACTCTTCATGCGCCGGAGCGCGACGATGGCAGCCATCCGTACGGCACGCGAGGAGTGGCTGGCGAGCGCCGCGAGTGCAGCGCTGTCGCCGAGCCGCGCCAGCGCGGTGCTGCCAACGTGTCTGAGGTAGACGTCACGACCGTCGTTGGCGGCGAGCATCTCGACGAGCGGTCCCGCCGCTGGTTTGTACCCGATTCGGCCGAGCGCTTCGGCGGCAAAGAAGCGCGCACGGGGGGCTGGGTGCCCGAGGAGAGAGACGAGAGCGTCTCCGGCCGGAGCGTAGCGGATGTCGCCCAGGAGCCTGGCGGCCTGGGCGCAGATCTCGCCGTCCGCGTCCTGGAGAAACGGGGTGAGGAGTGCGGCGTGGCTCGCGTCCTGGCGCGCCAGTTGTCCGAGACCCCACAGGGCGTGGATCCGCGCCAGCTGGTGCGATCGATCGTGCGCCGCCGCGAGCAGCGGCTGGACCGCTCCGCGCCTCGCCAGCTCGAACTGTGCCTTCTGGCGGATCCGTACGTCCACGTGCCGCAGGAGCAACGACAGGTCGTCCGGGGTCCGTGTCGCGTAATCCGCCGCGAGCAGCGAGCGAACGGCGTCCCGGAGCGGAGTGCCGGCGTCGGCCGGCGAGTCGAGTTTCCAGATCCGCCCCTTGCCCTTCGAGGTCCACCCGTTGATCCAGTCAGTCAGATACAAAGCACCGTCAGGCCCGAACTTCATCCCGACGGTCAGGATTCCGCGCAGCAGAACCGTGTCGCTCTCGAGCGCGAACCCGGCGCCCTGCGGCTTCAGCCGGAAGGCGTACACTCGGGCACTGTCG